>CASDRM010000087.1 GCA_949283135.1 uncultured Ruminococcus sp. | reverse complement strand
GATATGTGGGATATGACGAGGGCGGAGAACTGACGGAAAGGGTGAGAAAGCGCCCGTACTCGGTAATATTGTTCGACGAGCTGGAGAAGGCCCATGCCGAGGTGAGGTCGCTGCTGCTTCAACTGTTAGACAGCGGGTGCCTCACCGATTCCTCCGGCAGAAAGGTGTCCTTTAAGAACTCTGTGGTAATACTGACAACCAACGCCTCGGTGCGTTCAAATACTCCCTGCGGGTTTGGGGCAGGTCAGCTTCAGAGCGAGTCGCGTGACGCCCTGTCAAAGGTCTTTTCATCGGAGCTGGTAAACCGAATCGACGCCGTATGCCCGTTTGAGAGGCTCGGACGTGAGTCCTGCCTGAGGATTTCGCGAATGAGGCTCGATGTACTCAAGGAGCGCGCGGCGTCTAAGGGAATAACGGTTAATTTTGCCGATGACGTATGCGATTATATTGCCGACAAAGCAGATTATTCCGGCTATGGAGCGAGGGAAATATACCGTGTTATCTCAGCTGAGATCGAGAATCCTCTTGCCGATCTGATGATGGCTGAGAGGGACGACGGTTCATCCGAGATAATCGTCGAGGCTGTAAGAGGTGCGCTGACTCTCAGGAGGACTCAGACTCTTAACTTGGGAAACAGAGCGGGATAACATAGAAAAACGGTGTGAGACGACCCACACCGTTTTTGATTTGGATATTTCGTAAATTTCAGGTAATCAGCCCAAACGCCTGCTTAAGGCTGCTGACGCCGATTACCTCTATTCCCTCGGGAGGCTTAATACCTCCGAGCGAGTGCTTTGGCACGATACATTTTTCAAACCCGAGTCTTTTAGCTTCCTGTATCCTCTGCCCGAGGTGGGTCACGCTCCGTATTTCGCCGCCAAGCCCTACCTCGCCTATAGCTATAATTTTCTCGTCCACAGGCTTATCCTTGAGCGAGGAGTACAGAGCCAAGGCAACCGGCAGGTCTGCTGCCGGCTCGTATATCTTAAGTCCGCCCACTATATTGACATAAACGTCGAGATTTCCGAAAAAGTAGCCCATTCTCTTTTCGAGCACGGCTAAAATCAGCCAGACTCTGTTGTAGTCAAACCCGGTTGCGACTCTTCTCGGAGCCTGAAGGCTGCTTTTTGTGACCAGCGCCTGGATTTCGGCGAGAATAGGTCTTGAGCCCTCCATGGCGCACGCGACGCAGCAGCCCGATACTCCGGTAGGTCTTTCCGCAAGGAGCATCTGTGATGGGTTTGCCACCTGCCTTAAGCCGTCGTCTCTCATCTCGAATACGCCTATTTCGTTTGTTGAGCCGAATCTGTTCTTTGCTGCTCGCAGTATCCGGTAGGATAGATTCTTTTCGCCCTCGAAGTATAAAACCGCGTCGACGATGTGCTCCATTACCTTAGGTCCCGCTATCGCTCCGTCCTTGTTGACATGCCCCACGATAAAAAACGGTATCTCCTCGTTTTTCGCAGTCCTCATGAAAAGGCTGGTGCATTCGCGCACCTGAGTGATGCTTCCGGGCGCTGAGCTGATGTCGTGGATGGACATGGTTTGGATGGAGTCGATTATAACTATGTCAGGCTTGTTTGATACTATGGTATCGCATATCGCCTCGGCGTCGGACTCGGCGAGCAGGTACAGGTTTTCCGTCTCCACTCCGAGCCTTTGCGCCCTCAGCCTTATCTGCCTCACAGATTCCTCGCCTGAGACATACAGTATCTCCTTAGTCTCACCTAAGTAGCGGCATATCTGGAGCAGCAGCGTCGATTTTCCTATGCCTGGTTCGCCGCCCAAGAGCACGATAGAGCCCTTTACAAGCCCGCTGCCGAGAACTCTGTCGAGCTCGGATATCCCGGTGCCGTATCTTACCTCGCTGTCGTCAAATCTGCCGTCAGGGGCGTTAAGAGGGACGATTCTGTCTGTCAGGTCAGCTCTTTTTGAGCCTTTTGACTGTGGCGAGCGAACTGACGGAGCGATTTCCACCTCTTCAAGGGTGTTCCACGCCCCACAGCTTTGGCATTTGCCGTTCCATCTTGGGGCTTCAGCGCCGCATTGCCGGCAGACAAATACGCTTTTTGACTTGGGCATATGGTTTATACTTCCTTTCTTTGCCGGTTATCCGCTATATTCCGGTCTCAGAGAATACATATTCGCAGATTCCTGCGAACAGCGAGAACGCCATCCGGCTCTGGTATTCGTCAGATTCGAGGTTATCAGCCTCCTGCTGGTTGGACAGGAATCCGCACTCAGCCATGACCGCCGGGCAGTTTGCGTAGTGGAGCAGGTATATCTCGCTGCCGACTGGCTTGATTTCGCGCTTATTTTCCGGCTGTAGTCTGGAAACTATGTTGTCCTGAAGACCCCGTGCAAGCCTTTCGCTCGAGGCGCTTCCCTCGGGATAGAACATTTGAGCTCCGTAGTAGCGGGAGTCGGTGAACTGGTTCTGGTGTATAGAGACAAAAATCGCGTTGTCAAATGAGTTAATGAGCTTCAGCCTGTTTTCCATGTCCGACTTTTTCTGATTTCCGAGACCTGTCACGCCGGTGTCATGTATTGATTTATCGGTGTCTCTTGTGACGGCTGTTTCAAATCCTGCGGCTTCAAGCATTTGCCGCAGCTTTAAAAGAATGCTCAGGTTGATGTCCTTTTCCTCCACACCGTTTATGCTCACGCAGCCGCTGTCTATTCCGCCGTGACCGGCGTCTATCACTATCACCGGAAGACCCGGCTCGGCGTCAGTTGGTAGCACTGCTACCGGCTCGTTTGCTGTGCTTATAAATCCGAAAACCAAAAGGTAGGCGCAAAGAAGAAGAATCAGCGCGCCGACGCGGTTAGCCCAAAGCTTTTTCAACATAAGAAAACCTCCGAGAGTTGTTTTTACTCAAGCTTATGAGGTTGTCTTATCAATTATGATTTATTTGATTATTTGCCGTAAAGAATCCTGCTCTTTACGTCTATCTGCTTGTAGCTTACCGTAAAGGAAATATGGTTTATGAGCAAAAACAGAAGAGGAAGGAGCGTTACAAGCACAAGAGTTCCGACCGAGAGCTCAGTAGCGGGAACAGGAACAGACTGGACTGCTCCGTCGACATATTCCGCGGAGTTGGGAGCGGTAAGATAGGTAAGCGGCATAAAGTAGAAGGTCAGGGTCTTATAGAGCGGGTAAAAGTCGTATTTTATTACTCCGAATTTGGATAGGAAGAGAATTATCACATAGATGTAGTTTATTGCCGTGGGCACAAGCCCGAGCAAAAGCCCGAACTTTGAGTTATCTTCGCCGGACGCCCGCTCGTCTATGACTCGAAGCTTCTTTCCGACCCCGAGAGCAAAGTTGCCGTATATGCACATGCTCGCTCCAACGGAGCAAAACCCGAAAACAAAGCACATTATGACTCCGAATTTCTGGTACATGGCGGGAAAGAACATAACTATTACAAGCGACGTCAGCCAGCATACTATCAGAAGAAGTCCAGATTTGATAAGCAGCCATTTTTTGTTCATATGTCAGCCTCCGGAAAAATAATTATTTTCACTATGAATGTGATATCAGTGATATTATAGCTTATTTTTTTTATCGAGACAATATCCTTTTCAAAATTTGAGAATAGATTCGGCGCACATGCAAAAAATACTAAGGCTGCAAGCCAATCTGCGGCACAGATTAAATATATCTGCGGGAGGAAGCGCTATGAGTAAAAGAAAAGACAATAACGACAAGGTAAAAATCTATAAGCCCAAGGGAAATGTCACACCGATGTGGGAGACGAATGTGATAACGGACAACTATACCGACGCTCGCGGAAGAGTATATAACCGCTCCGAAGAAAATGTTTTGCTTGCCAAAAAAGAGGTGGACGACAACGCAAAATAGTGATTAGACTATTCTTTTCTTGCAATGAGCTGTTAGGTGTAGTATAATGACCATGTTATGAGAACACATACATTCCCCTTTGAATAGTATATTTCAGAAGAATATTCAAGGGGGAATATTGATGCAGGTTTTGACGCAGTACGGCGAGCTGATAGCGGCAGCGGCGGTAATTTTGGTGACCTTGGCAGGAATAATCGCTATTACCTTGATAGTAGGCAGAGCAGGAAAAACAAGGGCAAAAAAGCCGCAAATGAAGGTGACCATTTTATACGACCCAGACTGCGAGTGCTTTGAGTATCAGCTTGAGAGGTTTTTGTGCAGCCGGGCTGTATGCTGCTTTGATGCCGATATAGCGGTGGAGGAGCCCGCGTCAGACCAGGACAGCGAGATGTGGCTTTGCGAGCTGAAAAAGAAGCTCGGAGGCGGGTTCAGGATTGTCAAAAGAGGTGGCGGCACAGTTGGAGAAAATTGAAGAGGTAAAAATATCCGGGGTCGTCGACAGCGTCACCTACCGCAATGATGATAACGGATTTGCGGTAATTGTTCTGGACTATTCCGGCGACCCGCTTACCGTAGTCGGAGAGCTTGGAAATGTCGAGGAGGGTGAGGAGCTCGAGCTTACCGGCTCGTTCAGCGTCCACCCGAAGTTCGGCAGGCAGTTTCGGGCTCAGACCTGTATAAGGTCTTTGCCCGTTGAGGCGGCGCTTATACAAAGATACCTTGCGAGCGGGGTCGTAAAGGGAATAGGTCCTGTTACCGCGAGGGCTATAGTCAAAAAGTTCGGCGACAAAAGCCTTGACATACTCGAAAACAGTCCTGAAAAGCTCGCCAAGGTCGAGGGGATATCCGCGGCAAAGGCTAAGCTGTACGGCGAGGAATTTTTGAAGGTGGTAGGGCTTCGCAATGTGATGGAGTTTTTTGTCCACCGGAAGATACCGTCCGTATACGGAATTCGGGCTTGGAAAAAATTCGGCGCGAGCGCCCTTACTCTTATTCAAAGCAACCCGTATATACTCTGCGGTCAGTCCATCGAGCTTCCGTTTTTAAAGGCGGAGGAGCTGGCCAAGGAGTCAGGAATGGAGCCTGACGACCGCATGAGGCTCTGCGCGGGAATACGGTATATCCTGCTTGAAAATTCGTTTTCCGGGCACACCTGTCTGCCGCTGGACAAGCTTTTGGAGGTCGCGTCAGGTCTGCTTGGAGTGGATAAGGAAAATCTGAGCTCCGAAATATTTTCCGAGGCTGACGACGAGAACCTGTACATATACATAAAGAAGAATCGCCCGTATGTTATGCTTAGAGAGTTCTTTACCGCAGAGGATTATATATCAAGAAGGCTCTCGATAATGAATACATTAGCTTATGACACGGGTATAAACTATGACTCGGTAATAGATATCGCCGAGGAAGAGCAGGGGATCACCTATGAGCAGGAGCAGAGGCGAGCGATAAACACCGCGCTCTCAAAGGGCTTTATGGTTCTGACCGGAGGTCCCGGAACAGGAAAGACCACCACCCTAAACGCGATTATTTCGCTTTATGAGCAGCAGGGTCTTAAGGTAATGATTTGCGCTCCCACCGGAAGGGCGGCAAAAAGAATATCAGATCTTACGGGCTACGAGGCTAAAACCATCCACCGCCTGCTTGGAGTAAAGGCGGGATCTGACGATTTTGTAGCGTTTGAGCACAATGAGTCGGAACCTTTGGACTGTGACGCCGTCATCATAGATGAGATGTCTATGGTTGATTCGCTGCTGTTCGAGGCGCTTTTGCGCGCTTTGAAGATAGACTGCAAGCTCATCATGGTTGGCGACAGCGACCAGCTTCCGTCTGTCGGAGCTGGAAATGTGCTGCATGACATAATCAGGAGCGGAACCGTGCCGGTAATCGAGCTGACCGAGATTTTCAGGCAGGCGAGCCAGAGCGCGATAGTAACTAATGCTCACAGGATTGTAAAGGGCGAGATGCCGGACATTTCACGGGGCAGCAGGGACTTTTTCTTCATGCAGAGGCTTGATTTTGATTCTGCGGCGAGCCTTACCGTTGAGCTGTGCACGCAAAGGCTTCCGAGGGCGTACGGGCTGTCGCCGGTAGCAGATATACAGGTGCTGTCCCCGACAAGAAAGGGTCCGTTGGGCACAGTCGAGCTGAATAAGCTTTTGCAGGCGGAGCTGAACCCCGCTCACAGGGACAAATCCGAGATAAAGACCCTTACATATACCTTCCGTGTCGGTGACAAGGTAATGCAGGTCAAGAACGATTATGATATCACCTGGACCAAGGACGACGAAAAGGGAAGCGGGATATTTAACGGAGATATAGGCATAATTCTTAAGCTTAACAGAATACTCGGAATAATGGAGATAGATTTCGACGGCAGAATATGCAAGTACAGCACGGCAAGCCTTGAGAATCTTGAGCTTGCCTACGCAGCTACCGTGCATAAGAGTCAGGGCAGCGAGTTCGAGGCGGTGGTTCTTCCGATTCTCGGTGGGTATGACAAGCTGTACTTCAGAAATTTGCTGTATACGGCCGTCACAAGGGCGAAAAAGCTGCTTGTGATAGTAGGCTCGGCGAAGAGGCTGGAGTTTATGGTCGGCAATAACCGCAAAATGAACCGTTATACCTGCCTTGAGTCGATGCTGAGGGAGGACGGAACAGTAAGGCAGGCGGGTTCAGATGATTAGGCTCTTGTCATTGACAAGTGTGATAAGGGATTTTGTCTATCCAAACCGATGCGGCTTCTGCGGAAGAATCATAGAGCCCAGCAAGCTGGTTTGCTGTGATTGCGCGAATAAAATAAGCTTTTTGCCGTTCGGGGCAGAAGCATGGTCAAATAGCTGGCATAACTCTGATCTGGACGGATTTTTCGTATCGTGTGAGTATTCGGGTACGGTGAGAAACGGACTGCTCAGGCTCAAGCGAAGCTATGGATTCAACGCGGCGGAATATATCTGTCTTGAGCTTGCCGACAGGATAGAGGCTTCGGGCTTGAGCGGGCAAATAGACCTTGTCGCCTGCGTTCCGATGTCGAGGAGCCGCAGGAGGCAAAGCGGTTACAATCACGCTGAAACAGTGGCGAAAATCCTCTCGAGAGAGCTTGGAATACCATGTGATTTTAGCCTTATCGGCAGGAAAAACAAAAGCTATTATCAGCATGAGCAGACTGCAAAGGCAAGGTGGGAGCTTGCAAGGCGGATGTATTACGCCAAAGGAGGAAAACGCTCCTTAAACGGCAGGACAGTGTTGCTGTGCGATGATATTATTACTACAGGCAGCACCGTTTCAAGCTGCGCGTCGCTGCTTAAGAGCATGGGAGCATCAAGAGTGTATGCGGCGGCGCTCGCAGGAAGTGTAGATATACCAGATATTGAGCAGGAGGCAGACAGTGTCATTTCTTGATTTGGGAATAGATCTCGGCACGGCGAATATCATAATAACTTCGGGAAGCGCAAATATACTCAACGAGCCGAGCGTAATAGCTTTTAACAGGAATACCGAGAGCGTAGTGGCGTTCGGTAAAGAGGCTTACGGAATGATAGGAAGGGTTCCTCCGCATATTGCGGTTATCCGCCCGTTGAATGACGGAGTTATAACTAATAACGATATGGCGCAGGAGCTTATACGCCTCTGTATTCTCAAGGTCATAGGTCACAGACTGATAAACCCCAGGATAATCATGTGCGTGCCGTCGAGGGTAACAGAGGTTGAGAGAAGAGCGGTAGTAGAAAGCGCGGTCTCCGCCGGGGCAAGGACGGTATATCTTATAGAAGAGCCGGTTGCGGCTCTGATAGGAGCGGGGGAGAACATTTTAGAGCCGTTCGGCAGGATGGTAGTCGATATCGGCGGCGGAACAACCAACGTCGCTGTGACCTCCTTGGGAGGAGTTGTAGCATCTAATTCTGTCAAGTGCGCAGGCAACCTCCTCGATGCGGATATTGTCAGGTACTATTCAGAACAATATAAGCTGCTGATAGGAGAACGTTCTGCGGAGGAGATAAAAATAAAATACGCAAATGTATATTCACCCTCAAACGAAACCGCGGGCGTTGTAACCGGCAGGAGTCTGATAAACGGCATGCCTGCCAGGGCGGATGTCAGCGAGGCGGATATATACCGCGCGATATGCGAGGATATAGACAAAATCGCACAGACGGCAGTCTCTGTTTTCGAGCAGACTCCGCCGGAGCTGATAGGAGATATCTATGAGCACGGGATTGTCCTCACCGGGGGCGGAGCTATGATAAAGGGACTTGATAAGTATCTGAGCGACGCTACCGGGGTAAAGTGCTTTGCCGCCTCAGACCCGCTCGGCTGTGTCGCAAGGGGTACATACCGGGCGTTCAAGCTCAAGGACAGCTTAAGAAACGGGTTCGAGAGGATAGCGGTATTTAAAAGATAGGATAAACGCTTATAGGCGGACTTCGCATGCTGCGGGGTTCGCTTTTTGTATAACCTAAAATATTTTACCAATACTTTCCTTTGAAAAATTCTTTACAAACCTTTATACGGCAGGGAAAGGACTTGATATGATGAAAAAATTTACCGCTACTATAGCTATCGTGCTTGTAGTATGCTTGCTGACCGAGACCATATCCGGCATATCCGAGCTTGAGAATATGACGGACAAGCTTATTAGGCTTCATGTCGTGGCTAATTCCGACTCTGATTACGACCAAAGCTTAAAGCTCAAGGTGAGGGACGCTGTGCTTGAGTGTGTTAGCGACCTTACACAGGAGGCGGGGGCAGATTCGAAGGAGGAGGCGGAAAAGGTGATAATGGAGAATTATGAGCTGATAGAAGCCGCCGCTTCAAATACTTTGAGGAACTCAGGCTGTAACCTGCCGGTGACCGTGGGTTATGAAAAGACTCTTATAGATACAAGAGTCTATGATGACTTTACACTCCCGTACGGAATGTATGATACCTTGTGCGTACGGATAGGCTCGGCTTCGGGGAAAAATTGGTGGTGCGTGCTTTTTCCTGCGCTGTGCGTTTCCTGCGCTGTCAGCATTGAGGAGAGCGGCGTATTTGACGACGGAGAGATCGCCATAATGAAAGAGCCGCAGAAGGTTAAATACAGACT
>CASDRM010000086.1 GCA_949283135.1 uncultured Ruminococcus sp. | reverse complement strand
TTCCGGTCTGCTTTTGCAAAGGGGTATCTTCTTGGGGGCGGATGCCACGCCCAGACCTATTTTTCCGTATTCTGTTTGAACGCCGATTTTATCTACTTCCACAACAGCCGTCCCCTGTGTAACGAGGGTACCGGCATAACAGTAATCTTTTCTCCAGTAATCCTGTGTAGGCTGAGCATTTTGAGTGGGGATCTTCCAAACGCCATCTGCTTCACCTGTCAGGGATGATTCATCCACACACAGATCAGCGCACCGAATAACTACGCCGTCTGCGGGTATTTTTACCCCCTCATAAATCATCATCAAGTCGCCCGGCACAAGGTCCGCACTAAGAATCTGCTGTTCTTTTCCATCTCTGATGACCATAATATGCGGTGCGGACAAGTCTTTCAGTGCATTTAGGGTTTTATCTGTTTTCCACTCCTGAATGGCGTCAATGCTGATAATGCCGACAACAAATATGAGCATTATCGCACCGTCTCTTGGTTCACCAAGAATAAAATAAATGACAGAGGCTACGATCAGCAAAAGGAACATGGGCTCACAAAGAATATGAAGAAGTTTCTTAAAAAAGTTCTCCTTCTTTTGCGGCGACAGTTCGTTTTTGCCATATTGCTGCTGTCTTCGTTTCACTTCCTCAGAGGACGGTGACCTACTGGATTACCACGAGCTTTGCATTTATTACCTTGTGGATATTTCAGAAACTGACCTTTTCTCAATGGACGAGCGGTTTTCCTTGCCGAAGGACAGGCATAGGCATACGTTTGAATGAGTGAAATACGAGCGGCTTCAAGACGAGTATTTTTACCCTATTTTTTAAAAGAAGCTATTTTCAAGCTTCCCAAAGCCTTTACAATTCGTACAGAGTACGAATAAAAGAGCAGCTGTGAAAAGCAGGCAGCTTTTTTGAATTTTAGCGTCGGCGCCGCCTCTGAAAATCTTTTTTTATAAAAGCCCTTTTAACTGCGGATATTTCCTGCTACAATATATACGACATATAAAACAGATTAACCGATCCGGAGGGCATACTAAGATGGTAATAAGATATATCAAGCATATAAAAAGCCAGCATATTCTTGACGGAATTATGGAACTGCTGACGCTGTGTGACAAGGAGTTCACTCCCCCGCTCTCCTCAAGAAATTCAACCACCCAGAGCAACCTGACGGCAAAACAGACAAACTCCTCAGCGCCGTACGAGTATTTTGAGAACATACGACACCAGCCTGCGTTTGTGGTGATCGAGAACGGCGATGTGGTAGGCTTCATGTCTATGAGAAAAAACTACGTTTGCTCTGAGATCCCGCCTGCCATGACGCCGAACATATACATAACCACCGTCATAGTGCACCCTCAGTACCGAAACCGCGGAATAACGAACAAGCTGTACTGCGCTCTTTTTGACAGATTTGTCGGCTGCCATATCTTCACAAGGACGTGGTCGACAAACGACAAGCACACACGAATACTCGCCTCTCGCAAGTTTTACGAATACTGCCGTCTTGAGGACGACCGCGGCGAGGGCATAGACACAGTTTATTACCACCACGCCCCTGTAACCCGAACACCTCTTCAGATCATACAGCAGTACCGTCTTACCGGCAGTTTTGTATTTCTTTCATTTCTTGTCTGCCTTACCGTCGTTTTTCTTGTCATATGGCTGCTTACGCCCGGCGGAGGAGTTTTCCATGAGCTTTCAATAGCGTTCTCGACCTCTCTTATCGCATCGGCGCTCTGTCTTCTCTCTGATTCCATTCTCAAATACAGAGAATCCAAGAACGACGAATATATCAGCACTCTCAAAAGCTTCGGAATTGAAAACCTGCAGTTCCACAAGGATGAGCTGCTTGAGAGCATCATTCCAAAGTGCTCGAACGAAATATGGATCTCCGGCTACCGCCTTATAATGACCGCAAAGGCGTCTTTTCTTGAGGCTCTCTCATCAGCCTGCCGCGGCTGCCCGGAATTAAAGGTAAGGATACTCACGGTCGCACCGTGGAGCGAGACCTTCAGGCTGGTATACGGAAACGAGGACGTAACGAACAACTATCTAAAGGTGTTTTACACGCTGAGCAAGTGTGCTGAGCAATACGGCACCCGCCTTGAAATAAAAATGACCGAAAAGCCGATATTCAACGACACCTATAAGGTAGACGACAGGTTTGTGACCGGTCCATACCTTCACTGCGTCAGCAAAAACAACCAAAAAATAACCGCGAAGGACTTCTTCTCGCTCGACATAAACGACCCGAGAAAAGAGCTTTACGGAATTATAAGCAAGGATTACTGCGCGGTGTGGGATACGGCGGGCTATATTTTAAATTGCCGGAGCTTTTATGAAGCGTGCTGCGCTGAGGGAGACAAAATACGAGAGTACACCGCCGAGCAGAAGCTTGCTTTTATCAGACGGTTCTGTAGGGCTGTCACAGACACAGAAGACAGGTAGTATGTAAACGAATCGCGGACATACCGACACATAAATCGGAATGCCCGCGATACTTTTTTGCGTCAAAATCTTATATTAAAGATAACCCCGTATATCTTCCGCCAGCCCGTCTTCAAGGCATATCAGGCGCTTGGCTATTGATTTTGACCTTTCATCAGCTGCCTTGTATTTGTTGAGGTATTTGCTCAGCGACTTGACTCCCATGTTGCAGCCGTCCGTTATAAGGTCGGCTATGGTGTTGTCCGAATCGTTGACGGCGAGCTTGACATTCGTTTTCACCCACGACATTCCCTTTGCCATCGGATTAGGCTCTTTGCCGTCGTCATGGAACTCGTGAAGCATGCACTCTATTTCGCCCTCAAGCTTTACATGTTCGTCCCTGCACTCGCTCAAACATTCCGAGAATGAATGATCGCTCACATATTCCAAAACATCGTCAATAGATGACACTCCCATCTGTATTCCCGCGTCGCATTCCCTTAAAAGCCTTATTGTATCATGTTCTATCAAATTATTTTCCTCCTTATCCGGCGTTATGCGAATAGTATCGACAAAAAGGCTTTTTTTATTCAAAACCCCCGCAGCGAAAATCAGCCGCAGGGGTTTAACAAAACTATTTAATTGAATTTTATCCAAAGAACTTCGGCAGACCGTTGTACACTACTCTGTAGATAGTATTGATATCGTGCCAGCCGCCCTCGCGTATGCAGTAGTAGAGATTGCCGTCCTTGAAGTTGTCGCAGTAAACAAAAACATCGTCTAACTTCTTCATCTCGTCGATCATTGGATTCATATTGGGATAGGCTATATCATTTGTTCCGGTGCCGCTGTAGATATAGAAATCGTCCTTGGTCATACCATAATCAAGAACTATCTGACGCATATACTCGGCAGTCTCGACAGGCTTGTTGAGACCTCCAGTCTGCTCCACGCACCAGCTGTCGCCGCTTATCGGCATGAAGTAGCCCACCTCTTCAAGGGCGTACTCAAACACCCACCATGTGCACGCAGAACCCATAGAGAAGCCGCCGAACGCGCGGTGCATCCTTGAATCCTTTATTCCGGAGCTCTTTACATTTTCAGCATAGGTGTTATATGTACCCTCAACGGCCGGTATAAGATCGTTGACAAGCTCATTCGCAAAATACTTGCAGCAGGCTGTAGCGTCGCCGTTGTAAGGATTATTGTAGGACGGCGTAACTACGATGCAGGGCTCCATGTCTCCGTTGGCGATCATGTTGTCTATCAGCTTCTTCATGTCGGTCTCCTCGAGCACCCCTCCGAAGAAGTCCTTCTCGCTTCCTCCGCCGCCGTGCATCAGGTAAAATACATTATATCTCTTCTCGGTGTCGTCCTGATCGTAACCGTATGGCAGGTAGACATATGCGGTCTTTTCAAACTCCTCCTCGTCTCCGGAATAGTTTTTGGTGTCATACTTTATGCTGACAACCATGCCTCCGTTTTCGGCGGCGTCAAAATAACCCTCGGGTATCTCCTGAAAAGCATTGTCAGGAAAAACGGTCTTTCTCGGCTCGGGCTCCTTTGAAGCGCAGCCTGTCAGACCTGTCGCCAGCAGCAGTCCGGCAAGCAATATTTTTGCAATCCTATTCATAATTTCCCCTCCAATAAATTATTTTGTATTAAGTTCGCAATTTTCGCAAGTATAATATAACACTATGATACAACATTTGTGCACTTTTGTCAAGCAAAACCGGACCGCCATCCAGTATGGCAGCCCGGTATCGAACCTAATGTAAATTCATTGAGCAAATATTTTATCTCTGGACTCTTCCGGAAGCGTTTCCTCCTGCGAGCGACTCAACCTCAGCGACAGAGCAATGGTTGAAGTCATGCTCGACGGTATGCTTGAGGCAGGACGCCGCCACCGCAAACTCTATCGCCTTCTGAGGCTCATAGCCGCTGACCAGAGAATAGATCAGTCCGCCGCCGAAGCTGTCTCCTCCGCCAACTCTGTCTACAATATGCATATGGTACTGCTTGGAGAAGTAAGCGTTTCCGCCGATGTACAGCATTCCCGACCAGTCGTTGTCGTTTGCTGAAATTGATGAGCGAAGCGTTATCGCGACATATTTGCAGCCGAACCTGTCGCTTAGCTGCTTGGCTACGCTGATGTAGCCCTCCTTATTGAGCTTGCCGGACTCGATATTTGTGTTCTCAGCCTCGATTCCGAAAACGTCCTTTGCGTCCTCCTCATTGGAAATGCAGACGTCTACATAAGGAACCAGCTTTGACATGCACTCCCTCGCCTGCTCCCT
This sequence comes from uncultured Ruminococcus sp., assembly GCA_949283135.1. Taxonomy (GTDB): domain Bacteria; phylum Bacillota; class Clostridia; order Oscillospirales; family Ruminococcaceae; genus Faeciplasma. The sequence goes on along the minus strand of CASDRM010000086.1, from coordinate 2,931 downwards.
TGTCCATAGCTTCTTGCGGTAGTTGAGGTCACAGCTTACGGTTATTCCTCTTTCGTGAGCGGCCTTGCACGCCTCAAGGCAAATCTCTGGGAGCTGTCCGCCGAGTGCAGGTGTGATTCCGGTGAAGTGGAACCATGACGCTCCGTCAAAAATCTTATCCCAGTCAAAATCCGACTTGTCTGCTGTGGCGATAGAGCTTCCGGCGCGGTCGTAGATTACCTTCGAGGGACGCTGGGAAGCGCCCTTTTCAGCGTAGTATATTCCCACTCTCTGTCCGCCTCTTACTATATCTGAGGTATCGACGCCGTATTTTCTGAGCGCATTTATAGCGCACTGACCTATCTCGTGAGCGGGAAGCTTTGTGACAAACGAAGCGTCAATTCCGTAATTGGCAAGAGAAACCGCGACGTTTGCCTCTCCTCCGCCGTAGGTCGCCTCGAGCCTGTCCGCCTGAACGAATCTTAGATAGCCCTCGGGATTGAGCCTGAGCATTATCTCGCCGAAGGTAACTACTTTCTTAGTGTTAATGTTAGACATTTTAGATTATCTCCCAACTGTATTATTGATCTTCAATCTGCGCGTTACATCACTTTTTCTGAACGAGGTGCACTCCGAAGCCGCATATCTCGTCCTTGAAGTATACCATACCGGAAGGAATCGTGCTCTCGTCCAAAAGTTCTACTCCCCTTGCCTTGAAGAACGCCGCGGCTCTTTCTATCGAGTTGGTAGCTATAGCGATATGTCCCAGCCTGCCGTATTTCGGGGTCTTGCAAATCTCGATGTTTCTGTCGGCGGTGAATACCGAAGAGTTTCCGACAGCAAAATCAAAGCCGAACAGCGTCTTGATAAGCTCGGAAGCCTTTAACGCCTCATCCTCGCTCTGGCAGTTGATTCCCATATGCGCAAACTCAAGACCGAGCATGCTCCGGACAGCCTCATGCGTGAGCCTTTTTATCTCGTCCCAGTTTCCGGCGTCGATGAGATCCTTCTTGACCATCCATGTGCCTCCGCAGGCGAGTATCTTATTGAACCTTATGTAGCTTGTGAGGTTCTGCGCGTTTATTCCGCCGGTTGGGATGAACCTGAGCTTGGAATAAGGCGCGGATACTGCCTTAAGCTTTGCAAGTCCGCCGTTCTGCTCAGCCGGGAAGAACTTTACGACATCTATACCCACAGCCATTGCCTGTTCCATCTCACCGGGTGTTGCGGTTCCCGGCATTATGACCGCTCCCTTTGACTGAGCGTATTTGACTATATGAGGATTGAAGCCGGGCGTCACGATAAACTCCACGCCGGCGTCAAGAGCGTCGTCGACCTGCTGCTCTGTCAGAACGGTTCCCGCTCCGACAAGCATATCAGGCAGCGCCTCTCTGATGCGGATTATAGCCTCCTTTGCGCAGGCGGTACGGAAGGTTATCTCGGCGGCGGGAAGCCCTCCCTCGCATAGCGCCTTCGCAAGCGGCACAGCCTTGTCCGCGTCCTCTATCGCGATTACCGGAAGTATGCCCAAATCATATATCCTCTTGACTACATCTGAATAGGACATGTGAACTCTCCTTTTCATATTTGTAACAGTTTATTTCCATAACAATTATACCTTAATTGCCCTCAAAGTCAATAATACCGTCCGGCGAATTTGAAAAAATATCTTGAATATCGCATAAATAGATGATATCATAAAAAACGGGTATAACGTGTGACTGTATACAAAAATACGAGAGGGCTGATTTGTAATGAAAATGACTTTTAGGTGGTTCGGCTCAAAGAGCGACAGCGTTAGTCTGGAGCAGATCCGCCAAATTCCCGGCATGACCGGAGTTATGGGCTTTTTAGACTACAAGCCTGCCGGAGACGTCTGGACCGAGGAGGAAATTAAGAAGTATATAGATGAGGTTCACGCGGCTGGTCTCGAGTGCGAGGTAATAGAAAGCGTAAATGTCCATGAGGACATAAAGCTCGGTCTGCCCACACGCGACAAGTACATAGAAAACTACCGCATAACGATAAGAAATCTTGCCAAATACGGCGTAAAGTGCATAGTGTATAACTTCATGCCGGTTCTCGACTGGCTAAGAACCGATCTTGCCAGACCTAACCCCGACGGCTCGACAAGCATGTATTACGACGAGGCGGAGCTTGGAACTCTTTCCCCCATCGACATAGTCAAGCGCACCGCAGACAACTGCAACGGCTTTTCTCTTCCCGGCTGGGAGCCTGAAAGGCTTGAGGATCTTGAAAAGGTATTGAAGCTTTATGAGAATGTCGATGAGGAAAAGCTCCTTGAAAATTACCGCTACTTCCTTGAAGGAATACTCCCCACCTGCGAGGAGTGCGGAGTAGTCATGGCTTGTCACCCCGATGATCCGGGATGGCAGATATTCGGTCTGCCGAGGGTGGCTCACTCCCAGGAGGGCTACGACAAGATAATCAAGCTTTATGACAGCCCCTGCAACACGGTCTGCCTATGCACCGGCTCCTTGGGCTCGAACGTAGACAACGATGTTCCCTCGATAATCCGCCACTTCGGAAAGATGGGAAGAATAGGCTGTCTGCATGTCAGAAACCTCAAGCACTTAGGAAGCGACCGCTGCTTCTGCGAGTCAAGTCACCTCTCATCGGACGGCGACCTTGACATGTACGAGATAATGAAGGCCATCTACGAGACCTGCCCCAACACCTATATCCGCCCCGATCACGGCAGAATGATATGGGGAGAGGTAGGCAGACCCGGCTATGGTCTGTACGACCGTGCGCTCGGAGTATGCTACCTGAACGGTCTGTGGGAGGCTATAGACAAGGCCGCAAAATCGGATACGGAGGTTAAATAGCAAATGAAGCTGAGTCTCAAAGCTCTGCCCGAGATAAGGGCAAGGGGAGGAATATCTCTTCCCGAGTTTGACATAGAAGAGGTAAGAAGAAATACCGAAAAAT
>CASDRM010000085.1 GCA_949283135.1 uncultured Ruminococcus sp. | reverse complement strand
GTTGCATGTGGAAGCAACCTCTGCTACGAAAATCACATAGTCACTGGTGCAGACAGGCTGGTGCTTCATGGAAAGATACGAGTGAAGCGCATGACCCATCTCATGAACAAGAGTAAACTCACTGTCGAGCGTGTCCTTATGGTTCAAAAGAACATACGGATGAGGTCTTGCTCCGGCGGAGTACGCTCCCGAACGCTTTCCGGTGTTCTCATAAACATCTATCCAACGGTTATTGAAGCCCTCCTCGAGCATGTCTGTATACTCCTTGCCGAGAATCTTCATCGCGTCGAGAATTTCAGACTTTGCCTGCTCGTATCCGACCTTTACATTTGCCTCATCGACAATCGGCACATACACATCGTACATATGCAGCTCGTCTACGCCGAGAAGCTTCTTTCTGAGCTTCATGTACTTGTGCATATAGCTCATATTCTTGTGAACCGCATCTATAAGGTTATGGTAAACAGATGTGGGGACCTCATTGCGGGAAAGCGCTGCATCGAGTGCAGACGGATATTTTCTCGACGAAGCGATGAACATCCTTTGCTTGACCTCACCGAAGTAGAGAGTGGCAAGAGTGTTTTTGTACTGCTCATAGGTGTGATAAAGCTTATCGAACGCCTGCTTTCTTATATCCCTGTCGCTGCTCTCAAGATATGTGACATAGTTTCCATTGGTCAGCGGCAGCTCCTTGCCGTCCTTGTCAACTACCGGAGGGAACTTGAGGTCGGCAGTGGTGAGCATCTCAAATGCGTCAGAGGGCACTGCCTCGATATTTCCGGCAGACGCCATTATTGCCTCCTCGGCATTGCTCAGCGTATGCTCTCTTTGAAGTCTTATCTTGTCGAGGCTGCGCTTGTAGACAAGCAGCTCCGGCTTTTCGGCATAGAACTTTTCAAGCGTCTTGTCGTCCGAGGCTATTATCTCAGGCGCTACAAACGCCGACGCAGCGCCCAGTCTGGTCACAAGGTTCATGGTTCTCGACTCAAAGTCCTGATATTTAGCGACTGTAGAGTCCTCGTCATGCTTGCGGAAGGAGTAGCAGGCAAGGCGGTTAAGATCAATCGTGCACTCGTCGTCGTATTTGAGAAATTCAAGCAGAGTATCCGCACTCTCCATTATCCTGCCGCGGAACGACGCGGTTTTCTCTATCATGCCCTCCGCACTTTTGAGTGCCTCAAGCCAAGCCTCGTCGCTCTCATAAAGATCTGTAAGATCCCACTTGTACTCCTCAGCAATTTCACTGCGGTCTAAAATTTTACTTTCATCCATAATGCTGCCTCCTGATTTTACTATAGCAATTATTTCTTGCAAAACTGATTCTTATGCAATCTTACCACAGTTTCGAGCTTTTGTAAATACAGGCGAATACAGCATTCGAAGCGGGAGCGACCGCAATGTCGATTTCCGCGCCGCGGGACGGAGATTTCAATCCACACTTCCCGCAGGGGGAGCGACGCGCATTGCGTCCATAAACCGTTCCACCTCGTGAGCGGCATTGTCAAATAGCTCGTCGAGCGTCGAGAGCGGACATATTGACTTTTCATACTCGGATACCGCTTCCTCATAAAGCTTGCACACAGAATCGGACTTCGCTGAATCACCGCAGAGCTCTGCGCTCAACTCAATACCATTCAGAAACGGAGATGCTCCGGTTTTGTCAAGGCAATCCGGCAATCCGGCATGGTGACCATAAACGCAAAGCGCAACAAGCTCCGCCGTGCGCTTTCCCGCCTCGCTTATTCCCTCCCTGCAAAAGAATCGTTTATAGGCAAATCTTGCTCCTATCGGAGCATGGTTTGGATGTGGAACACCTTTTTGCAGCGGCTTATCAGGATTGGCAGCCGTCCATGTCAAGCATTTCTGAAAATCCGCTGTGGCTTTTCCCATGTCGTGCAGATATGCCGTCAGCCTGGCAAGAGATAAAAGCCCAAGCCGCCCCGCAGCCTTGGAACACAGCCTAACCACCGACTCGATATGCTCTTTAAGGATTTGGGCTCGTCCGTCAGACGAAATGTGAGCGTATACCTGAGTCTGAGAAAAATGTGTATCCATAATAATCTCTCTTTCTTTACATATACGGTAAGGACAGTATCTGGTATTTCTCCTTATAATTTAGTAAAAGCCCACGTTTTTGCTCTTTTGGTTACAATATACCACCTTATGCGTACTATTGTACGGACTTATCCAAAAAATCCGAGAATATTACCAAAAAAGAAATCCCGCAGCACGGCAATATACCGTCCTGCGGGATTTCACTGTGAACGGGCAACGAGCGCCCGCTCATACTAAAAACTTATAAAATTACTCCGCGGGCTCTTCAACCACATACGCGAACTGCCACTCGTCAAAGACGAACGAGCCGCCGTATACGAAGTAAAGGTCATGAACGCCGGAAACAGTCTTTGTAAGGTCGCACACATAGGTTGTATACTCCCCTCTTTCAGTCTCGAACTGAACCTCGCCTATCTTCTCACCGTCAACGCTGTCGATCCTGATCTCGATGATGCCTTCTCCTCTTACAGTTGCAGCAAACTGATTAGCACCGTTGCCGAAATCAGCCTTGCTGATCGCTGACCAATCGCCATCGTCAATTTCTGTAATGAATACACGCTCATCATCATAGTAGTACTTAACTCCCGCAGTCGTCACAGCTGTCTCCGCCTGATTAAGCGCGAACACATTGAAGTTCTTGAGCTGCTCGACGCCGGCGTCGTCCATCTTGACAGAGCCGAAAGTAGCTGTAGATTCATCGACATCGCAGATATTGATTCCTATGCTTCTGAATCCGGAAGCGGGAGCGCCCATGTTCTCAAGAAGAGATACATTCTGGTAAAGCATGTAGTACTTGTCGCCGTACTTCTGAAGGTGAGAGTGGTTATTGCTGAAGGGATATCCCTGGGTGTTGGGGTTGGTGCAGTATTCTCCCTTGTATACCCAGCTGTCTGCATTGAGCGGGTCTGTGGAGGTCATGTAGCACATCGATCCTCCCGAGGGCGCGGGAAGCTCGGCGTCCGACGGCCATATCATCCTTTGCGAATAGTTGGAGCAGTAGGTGAGCACCCATGTGCCGTTGATGTAGTTGAGCTCGTTAGCCTCAAAGTGATAGGGAGCGTGAATCTTTGTTACCTCTCCCTCTATGGAGAGCATGTCGTCGCTGAGCCTTGCTATACGGCAGTTGCCGGTGTCCATAGCGTTCTCATCCGGATCGTCAGCATGAGGGTCTCCTCCGCCGAAGGCTATCCAGCCCACGCCGTCGTCATCCACAACAACGCCGGGGTCAAAGCACCACGAAACAGGGTCGCCAGAAAGCTGGCTCATGCTGTTGTCAACAACAGGTCCTCCGACCGGATCTTCCCAAGGACCTGTAGGCGAATCGGACGTAAGAACGCCGATGTTGACTGCGCTGTTTGCAAAGTAAAGGTAAAACTTGGTCTTTCCTCCAGATTCCTTCTTCACGATAGAGGGAGCCCATGAGCAGCCAGCCCATGTCGCTATTTTGGTTACCGGGATTACCCCGTGATATGTCCAATTTACCATATCATCAGTAGAGTAGCAGGCAAGGGTGTTGATGGAGCCGTAGCTGTTATCTCCGAAGCCGCCTTTTGCGTCATACTCCTGCTGGTCACAGGTTCCGTATACATAGAGCCTTCCCTCATACTCAACCGCGGTGGGGTCGGCAAAGAATACGTTGGAAGCAATGGGGTTATGGTCTCCTATCGGCTTATCAGTCTCGGTGAGAGAGCCGGAGATTGAAAAGCCGAGGTCAGTGCTCGGGACAAGATTTTTGGATATTGTGAAATCCGATTTCGTCGCTCCGCAGCCGCTGAGACTGCCGAGCAAGGTTGCTGCGCATACAATCATAGTTACAATCCTCTTCTTCATAATAATATAGTATCATTCCTTTCAACGATATACTGCGGACATTATACATTATTGCCAGCTATAAATCAACCCTTACAGCGAGAAAGTTTTTATTTTTGTTAGTTTTTTATTAAGCCCTCTCTTGTTCATTGACAATTCCGACGCTTTAGGTATAATTGTAATTAAGAACATTAACTGTTATGCCGCGTGCCGCGTTAGCGCCGTAAATTTGCCACGCAGCCATTCTTCTTGTTATATTGACGTGCCGCCGAGTCCGCTTGGCGCTATGAAAGGATGCAAAAATGAAAGCTCTCATTCTGACATGCAACACCGGTCAGGGACATAATTCTGTAGCGAAGGCAATAAACCAAACAATACTTTCCCACGGCAATGAATCTCTCACCGTAGACGCTCTGTCATTTATCTCTGAGCGCACCTCTTCATTTATCAGCAACTGGTTTGTCAAGCTGTACAGATATATGCCTAAGGTCTTTGACCTTGGGTACAATCTCGCCGAGTCCTACCCCGAGCTATTTGAAGAAGGCTCTCTGATAAGAAAATTTTTGGTTTCCGGCTCGGACAGGCTATATGAAAAAATAGAAAAAGACGGCTACGACTGTATCATATGCCCGCACGCTTTCACCGGTCTCATGGCTACTCATCTTCGCGCCACGCACCCGGAGCTGAGAGCAACGACCTCCTATGTAGCTACCGACTACACCCTCGTGCCGGTTACTCCCGAGATAAAGGTTGACGCGTACTTCATTCCGGATTCCTCCTTGATCCCCTCATATGAAAAGGTTGGGATAGACGCCGCTAAGGTATACCCGGTCACGGGAATACCGGTAAGAAGGGAGTTTTACTCAAGAACCGATAAGGAGGAGGCTAAGCGCATTCTGGGCATTCCGAAGGGCTATAAGCACCTTATAATGATGTTTGGAAGCATGGGCTGCGGACCGATGACGAAGTTCACCTCGGAAATAAGCAGAATGCTTCCGGAGGACGTGATTTTTACTGTGATCTGCGGTACAAATGAGACTCTTAAAAAGAAGCTTGACGCCGCGTACAAAAGCTCACCTCAGGTCAGGATAGAGGGCTTTGTAAACAACATATCACTCGTTATGGACTCCGCGGACCTGTACGTCACCAAGCCGGGAGGCTTGAGTACCAGCGAAGCAAGAATCAAGAAACTGCCAATGGTGCTCTTTAACGCGGTATCCGGCTGCGAACAGACCAACCTTGAGTTTATGATAGAGAAGGGCGCCGCCATAGAAGCAAAAAACGAGTCTCAGGTTGGGGAGCTGTGCAGGTCTCTCCTTTGCGACCCGGACAGGCTTAAGTCCATGTCGCAGGTGTTTGATGACCACGGAATCGCCGCAGATGAAATCTACGAAATTCTTAAAAATTTATCTTGACAAATCCCCCGTTTGGCGATACAATATGTAAGTCAAATGGGCATGGGCTCGTAGCTTAGCTGGGAAAGCGCTGCGTTCGCAACGCAGAGACCGTGGGTTCGAATCCCATCGGGTCCACCAAAAAATCGGTAAGTTCCGCAGGGAGCTTGCCGATTTTTACTTATTCACTTGATCTATTCACTCCAAAATTGCTAATCAGACTTAGTGAATACGAAATGTATTGTGCCGCATAACTGCACATATTTTGTAAAGCAGCGCACCGAATCCACTTCATCGTGCAGGGATAAGCCTTTCCTTGACATCTATGGTATTTCGATGACGCAAGAACTGCCGTATTCTTAATAATGCGGCGACTCTTGTGTCTGCATAACTGCTATCTCATAGAGAAAAACGCTTAATTTAAGCTCAGACTGATTTACATAAAAACTCGGCAGTCACGGAGGATTTCCTCTCGTGGCTGCCGTTTTATCGCTACGGTTTCCAGTTTATAGGCGGGATGCGGTTGAGTATCAAAAACTTATTTGTCCGTGAAAAAGGTCTCGAACCGAAAAATCCGTTGAACGCCGACAGCGGGCTCGGGTGAGCGGACTCTATTATTCCGTGTATCGGGTTGGTGATAAGAGACTTTTTGCTCCTCGCGTTAGCGCCCCAGAGTATAAATACCACCGGCTCAGTCTTATCATTTAGCTTTCTGATTATCTCATCAGTCAAAAGCTCCCAGCCCTTGCCCTTATGGGAATTTGCCTCTCCTCGCCTGACAGTCAGCACTGTGTTCAAAAGAAGAACCCCCTGCTTAGCCCACTTGGTAAGATCTCCCGACTTCGAAGGCGGTATGCCGAAATCCGCCTCAAGCTCCTTGTATATGTTTTTCAGCGACGGAGGCAAAGGCGTGCCGTCCTGTACTGAAAAGCAGAGCCCGTGCGCCTGATTTGGCTCATGATAAGGGTCCTGTCCCAAAATCACTACCCTGACATCCTTGTATGGCGTCAGCTTGAGCGCGTTGAAGATGGAATACATGTCAGGATAGACGGTGTGTTTGGCGTACTCTTCCTTGAGAAACTCTCGAAGGCGTATATAATAGTCCTTTTTGAATTCCTCGCCAATGATCTCGTCCCAGTCGTTTCCTATTACAACCATTATTACACTACCACGCCATAGAAAGCGGACACCAGAACGCCCAGAATCATAACGACGGCAATTATTATGACAAACATCCTTGCAGCTTTAGTTTTTTTCATCTGACTCTTCCTTTCAAATATACGCCCGTCATTAGCGCCAAGCGCTAAATGCCTCATGATACACGAAACCGCCCGAAACGGTTCTACCGTATCAGGCGGTCAGCATCATACTGCCTTGAAATCAGCCGAAGAATTTTGCGATAACCGTGCTGGCAATTGCCACTACGAAGAAAATCGCAACAATGACCTTGGTTATTCTGTCAAGCTTGGCTTCTCTTGTGTTCGAGCCATTTCTGCCGAAGAAGGAGTTGCTTCCTCCGCCGATGGCAGAGTTGAGCCCGCTGTTATCGGTGTTGGTGAACAACACGACCAGAATGATCGCTACGCTCGCGAGCACCAGAACAATTCCGCTGATAATGTTTACTGCTGTCATTTATAAGTCCTCCGTATATATACACAAAGATAACAATTCTACATGAGTATAGCACAGACGGGCTAAAAATGCAATAGCAAAAACCAAATTTTTTGAGCCCTTGTAGCTTTTACAGCTTCCAGATATTCTTTGCGTACTCGTCAACCGACCTGTCGGCAGAGAAGATACCCGAGTTCGCAATGTTTATCAGCGACATTTTCTGCCACTTTTCGGTATCTCCGTAAAGCTGAGATGCGTATGCCTGCGCATCCTGATATGACCTGAAGTCCGCAAGAACCATATACGGATCTGAGTACTTGAGTGAGGACACCACAGCGTCAAACTTATTTCCGTTAAAGCCCGCGCTTATCCTGTCGATAGCGATCTTTATGCGCTCGTCTGAACCGTAAAGATGAATAGGTGAATATCCAGCTCTCCTTCTGTTCTCCACCTGATCCACCGTCATACCAAAGGTAATGATATTATCCTTCCCTACTGCGTTGCCTATCTCGATATTAGCGCCATCCTGAGTGCCAAGCGTTATCGCGCCGTTGAGCATAAACTTCATGTTGCCCGTGCCCGACGCCTCGGTTCCGGCAAGGGATATCTGCTCTGAAATCTCAGACGCAGGCATGAGCTGCTCGGAAAGCGTTACGTTGTAATTCTCAAGGAAGACTACATTAAGCTTCTGGCTTATCTTGGGGTTCTTCCTTATCTCCTCGCCCAAGGACCAGATGAGCTTGATTATCTGCTTTGCAAGATAGTATCCGGGAGCAGCCTTTGCGGCAAAGATATATGTCTTTGGCGTTACATTCGCATCTGGGTTGCGCAGCAACTGGTCGTACTCATAAACAATGTTGAGTGCGTTCAGGTGCTGGCGCTTATACTCGTGAAGCCTCTTGACCTGAACGTCAAAGAGCGTTTCAGGATTGATGATTACTCCCCTCTCGTGCTTGAGAGTATCGGCAAATATTTTCTTATTGGCAAGCTTAACCTCGGCAAGCTTACCAAGAACCTCCTTGTCGTCCGCATATTTTTCAAACTTCTTGAGCTCCAACGCCGACTTGAGATAGCCCTTGCCGATAGTGGAATCGAGCAGCTTGCAAAGTGCGGGATTTGACTGATAAAGCCATCTGCGGTAAGCAATACCGTTGGTGACATTTGTAAACTTCTCCGGCGAGAAGTCGTACTCATCCTTGAAGACTTCCCTCTTGATTATCTCTGAATGGATCTTTGAAACGCCGTTTACATGATGGCATGCCGCAACGCAGAGCTTTGCCATGTGAACAGTATTGTTCTGGATAATGGACATCGAGGTTACTCTCGCGTGATCCTTATATTTATCCCACAGCTTCGCGCAGTAGCGGTTGTTTATCTCTACTATGATAGAGAATATTCTTGGGACGACTGTCTTAAGAAGGTCGCAGCTCCACTTCTCCAGTGCTTCAGCCATAACCGTGTGGTTGGTATATGCAAACACCCTTGTAACGGTATCCCAAGCCTGATCCCAGCCGTAGCCGCAGTCGTCAAGAAGTATTCTCATCAGCTCCGGGATAGCCAGCGTGGGGTGAGTGTCGTTTATCTGGATAGCTACCTTGTCGGCAAGATTATCCAACGTGCCATAGGTCGCCATGTGGTGGTTTACTATGTCTCCGACTGAAGCCGCGCACATAAAGTACTGCTGCCTGAGTCTGAGAGACTTTCCGGCGAGGTGGTTGTCATTCGGATAAAGGACTTTCGAGATCGCCTGAGAAATCACATTCTGGTTTAGAGCCTTCTCATAGTTGCCGGAGTTGAACATCTCCATATCGAATGAGGGACTTACCGCCTTCCAGAGTCTGAGTTTGGATACGACCTCGCTGTCATATCCTGCGACAAACATGTCATACGGCACGGCGACAACCGTAGTATAATTCTCGAGGGATACATTGTGGTACTGGTTATCCCACTTTTCCACCATCTGACCGTCAAAATGAACCTCTATCTCTCCCTCTGGGTGAGGAACCAGCCAGCAGCTTCCTCCGGGAAGCCAGTTGTCCGGAAGCTCGACCTGCCATCCGTCCTCGATCTTCTGACGGAAGATACCGTACTCATAAAGTATTGAATACCCGGTAGCGGGATAGCCGTCGGTCGCAAGACCGTCAAGATAGCAGGCGGCAAGTCTGCCCAGACCGCCGTTTCCAAGTCCAGCATCCGGCTCCTGCTCATAAAGCTCGTTCAGGTTTACACCTATATCCTTAAGAGCTTCCTCAGCCTCTTTAACGAGTCCCAGATTGTAAAGACTGGTCTTTAAGGACCTGCCCATCAGAAACTCCATGGAGATATAATAAACCTGCTTGCGGCCTTCGGAATGAACCTTATTTGTAAATTTGCGGCGCTTCTCTACAAGAAGCTTAACAATAATGGAAGCAAGCGCCTCATAAATCTGTCTGTCTGAAGCATTTTCAGGCTTGACCATAAAATTGCTGTCAAGCACATTGATAAGCTCGCTCTTCAATGTATCCTTGGTATACCCAGCGTTGCCAACCGATTTAACCATATGTATCAATCCCCAATCTATTTCAAATATACTTTGTAGATTTTCCCCTTCAATACGCTGTTTTTTTATTATACAATTTTATACCTTTGTCTGTCAATATTTTCTTTCAAAAACCTTAAATAATACATCGAGTCTCTTTATTTGATAAAAAGACTCAGGCATGGTCATCATTTGACCATGCCTTAGTTCAATATTTCTGAAAACCTTATGCTATTCGTTCTTTATCGCCTCGAGAGCCGAAAGCCTGGTGGCTCTTATCGCGGGATAAAGTCCAGAGAACACTCCTACTGCCGTCGCAAGCACCAGCGCGGCAAGATCAAGCCACGGAGGTATTATTGAAAGTGCGGAGACAGAGGCGTCTATTCCCATCATCGACATTCCGCCGTTTTTAGCCAACTGGTTTACCACATACGAAGCAATGTAGCTCAGACCTATACCGAAAACTCCTCCCGTTACGCCGATTATTCCAGCCTCAATCAGGAACATTCCGCGTATGTCGGAAAGCTTGCAGCCCAAAACCTTCATAACGCCTATTTCCCTCGTTCTTTCGTAGATAGACATTACCATGGTGTTTGTTATACTCAGAGCCGCAACAAAGAACGCTACAACGCCTATCGCTCCAAGTATCGAGCGCAGGAACTTGGTCTGCTCCTGCATCTGAGTAAGATAGTCCATATTGGAGCTGGTGTCAAAGCCCATGTTCCTCAGCGCCTTCTCAATGCCCTGAACGTGGTCGGGGTCATCCGCCAAAACGATGAACTGGCTGTATATGCTCTTTCTCTGCTCTTCTTCAGAGCCTGACGCGCTGCCCGAAGAGCCTCCCGCTACTCCCACTCCGACAGCGACATCGGCGGTCATATAGTAGGAGCTTCCCGAATTATAGTAGTCCTGCTGATTCTTGTTCAACGTCTCGGACATCGTCTTTAAGCCCTTGATGTCCATATAGACCTCCTGCGAATAGTCGCCGCCCGCCTTCTGGACAAGTATTCCGACGCAGTTTGCGTCCACAAGCTTTATCCTCGGCTTAGAGGTATCAACCGCTCCGGTGCCGTAGTCATAATACCATGTGAACTGATATTTATGCCCGTCCAACGGGTTGAAGGGAAGCTCCTCCCCGTCCACCGGCTCGTGATACCAGACCTGCTCGCCTCCCCGCATCTCATAATAGTAGAACGGGATATTAAAGCACATTACAAAATTAGTTGTTCCGACGTCGCTCTCGTTCAAGAGCCTGCCGTAGAGAACCTCATAGCCGAAGTCCTCCATTGATGTGGCGTCAAGTCCCAAGACCTGATAAGAAGCCTTGTGTGTATTGTCCATAATGGAGTACCCGTAGAAATACTCCTGCGGCGAGCAGGCCTGAACATTGTCAAGCGCACGCACGTTTTCCAGCGAAATGTCGTCAAGAGGCTCTCTGTTTGCGTTTTCAGTGTATTCCCCGGTCTCAGGGTCGACAGAACCCCATTTTTCATACACGAATATCTCCCTGATGTTGCCATAGGAGTTTATCTGATCCTCAAAGCCCTTGTTCATTCCTATTCCTATGGAGAGCATTATGACGACAGCAGCGGTACCGATGACTACGCCGAGAACGGTAAGCGCGCTTCTTGCCTTTCTTCTGAGAAAGTTTCCGCCGGCAAAACGTATAACGTCAGTTTTTCTCATTCAACCACCCGTCCTTTCCTTGCCGGGGTATTTTTACTCGTCATCGTCGTCCTCCAAGACCTTGGCGGCCTTGCGCTTTTTAACAACAACTGCTACGACTATGATAACAGCTACCGCAATCACCGGAACCCCGACATAGAGAAGATATTTAGCCCAGTTAGGCATACCGCCCTCTGCTGGAATCTCTTCTCCCATTCCGGGCATTCCGGGGTCAACAGCGATATCGCCTCCCATGCCGTCGCCGCCTATCACGTCTCCGCCCATTCCGGGATCAGTAGCCATCGACTCGCAGATAAGCACGTCAAACGGATACTCAACGCGCTGCTCATTGCTCGAAGCATCCTCGAATGTAAACACGAGTATCGCAGTCTTGGTTTCGCCCACAGCCGAGGGATCGTTAGGTATGATGGTTCCGCTGAAGAAATCGTAGCTGGACGCGGCGAGCGTTCCGACATACTGGGTGGGCATACTGAAATCGCCCTCAACGCTAACAGCGAGGTTGGTCATCGGGTTCTTTGACTTGTTGAAATACTGGAAGCTTATTGTACAGCCGTCAGCGCCGTAGCACTCCGTCGGAGGATACCACTCCATAAGCTCAAACTTGATAGGCTGGGTTACGGGGAGGTTAATGTCCATAGAGCCGTTGCCCTGAGCATACTGACCGCTGTTCTCATATTCAAAGCTGTATCTTATCGTGATGGGATAGGATCTCGCACCGGCTGAAGCACTTGTTTTGAGCTTTATAGAGTACTCAAGCTCTCCGTCCTTGTCGAGCTGAGCGGTGTAGAATGAAGTTGTTCCGTCTATGGGGGAGAATATCGCTCCGTTTGAGCTGCCGGAAGAGCCGTCAGAGCCGGGGATAACATCGACCGTCATGTTCTTGACATCCTTGTCAAGGCTGGTGTTCTTGAGCACAAAGGTGAGCACGAACTCATCGCCTGACACAATCTTCTCCACGTCGGTAGAGTAGTTTGAAACAATTACCTTGGGAGTGAGGGTGGAGGTGTCGACAGGAGCGCTGTCCTTGTCCTTCTCCTTTGCCTGAAGGAAAACATTGAAGCTGTCGGTATGCTCCGCACCAGCATTGTCCTTGTAGGTAACGGTTACCATAACAGACGACTGGGCGGCAGGATACTCGGGGAAGATTATCGGGAAGCTCGCCTTGACTGTCTCGCCGCCCGCGACATCGCCTATCGAAACAGTATCAGTATATGTGTTGAGAACCAAATCGCCAAGGTTGGAAAGTGTTACCTCAACGTCAGATGCCCTGAAGTTGGTAGGGTTCTTTAAGTTTATGTCGAGGGTGGTGGAAAGCTTCGAGCTGCCCTTTCCCTGAGGTATTGACGCTCCGGACAGAACAAACTTCGGAAGATCTCCAGACTCGTCGAGGGTAATGGAGGAGTTCTCAATATCAACATTGAAGGTTCTTGTGTCCGAAACAGGAGTGCCGTTAGCAGGCTCGCAGGTGACGGTCAGGGTTAGCTGGTATCTGCCCGTCTCAAGCGACTCGTCGCTCAAAATAGCGACAGAGTTGTAGCCCGCATGAAGCTCCTGCTCCGCCAATGAGCCTGCAAGCGTAAAGCCTGTTCCCGAGACCGAAACGGTCGTCCTTGCCGAGTAGTCCCAGAATGTATTGGCAGGGACGTCGTCATAGTAATATCTGGCATTACTTAAAAGCGTGAAGCCTATGTAGAACGTGTCTCCTGCATTTACCACGCCCGACTCAAGGCTGGGATTAGCCATCTGTACAGAATACGAGGTTGTAATCGTTGGAAATACCGGCGTGTTCGGCGTATTCTCGTCCTCATTGTCGGTCGCCGCCAAAGATACCGAAAGCATGCTAAGCGTCATTATCACGCAAAGCACTATCGCAAATATTTTTCTTAAATTTGTTGCATTTGCCATTACAATCATTCCTTTCCCGTTTATACCGATTCGGCTGCCGCGACGATGTCTGCGGCTTCCTTCGATCCGACAGCTATCTGCTTGGATCGGTTGTCCTCGACTGACGATATCGTTCCGTCGATTATGTGGTATATCTTATCCGCATATGCGGCTATTTCCACATCATGGGTTACAATTATGAGGGTCTGATGATTTTCCCTTGCCATCGAAACCATCATTTCCATTATCTCTATGGTGGTTCTGGTGTCAAGGTTGCCGGTGGGCTCATCGGCAAATACTATCTTCGGTTTGGCGACAAACGCCCTCGCTATTCCTACCCTTTGCTGCTGTCCTCCGGACATCTGAGTGGGCTTATGCCTCATTCTTTTTCCCAGACCGCAAAGCTTGAGCATCTTTTTTGCCGCCTTTTCCCTGACGCTCCTCTTGACTCCCGCAAACGCCAGCGGCATGCTGACATTGTCTATTGCGTTCATGGTAGGCAAAAGGTTGTACGACTGGAAGACAAACCCCATGTTCTTCTGACGAAACAGCGCAAGCTTTCTTTCGCTCATGGCATCTATCCGCTCACCGAAGATGGTTATGCTTCCCTTCGTCGGCTTCTCGAGACCAGCCATAAGATTCAAAAGCGTGGATTTACCGGAACCGGAGGTTCCCAGCAAGCATACAATCTCGTTCTTGTAGATGTCGAGATTTACTCCTGAGAGAGCCTTGACCTTTTCCTTGCCGATTATGAATACCTTTGAAAGGTCTCTTATCACAATCGCAGGCTTAGCGGCAACGCTTTTTTCCTCTGCCATCCTTTCCACCCCTCCTATATCATTTATTCGCAGCATTATTATACCGAATAATAAGACAAAATTCAATATATAAACATTCTGCCGGGAAAATCTTAATCTATTGTTAATCAGATTATTTATTCTATTCCCGTACTAATAATACAGCTTGACCTGCAAAAATATTGCATTCTAAAAAATATAATTTTTTATCGACATTTTTTGTAAAATTACGTCCCCAAGCGGGTTTTCTGTGCCTGACGGCTCAAGGCGGAAACTGATGTCAATAATGCGGGGAAAAGCGCTTCAGCGCCGGTTTTTTAAGGAGCAGCTTATGACATACTTCTCATACTATTCTGCCCGCCGCCCGCCTTATTAATAAGCACAATGCTTCGGATTATTATGTAAAAAAACAAAACAACCGACCCCGGAAGTGCGTCCCGGAGTCGGTACAAAGGTCTTAATCTAATTACTTGGCTTTCTTTTTGCCCTTAGAGGTTGCCGCGATGATTATAATAACAGCCGCAACAACTACGACAGCGCCGACAATGATTACTACCAGAGTAACGGTGTCGATAGACGCGCCCTCGCCGTCTGCCGCATCATTGGCTGCGTCACCTGCGGTCGTGGGAGTTCCGAGGTAAGGATTTTCCTTCTCCTCGACAACAGGAGCCACGTAGTCGGGATCTGCGGGCATGTCGATGACGTATGTTGTGACGCTCTGAGCGGGAAGCTCTACGCCGTTCTCGTCATATTCGGTGTCCAGCCAGTAGTCATACAGGAAGGGATTCTCGTTGCCAAGCGTCTGGAAGCCCATAGTAGAGGTTATCTCCGCATCTCCGAGGTCAAACACAAGGTTGTCTGCTTCCTGGGTATTGTTGACCGCAACGATTACCAGTCTTGAGGAGTCGGGAGCCTTGAATGCAACAACAGTGGACTTAGAGTCGTTAGCGACATCCACTCTCTCATAGCCGCGCTCAACATACTTGGAGAAGTGCATCATGATGTAGTGGTTGCCGTTTCTCTTGATGGTGTCAAACTCGTCCGCGCCGCCTATCTCGATAAGGCAGTTGCCGATATCTCCTGTCCATACGCCGTTCCAGTAGAGGTACGCGCTGAGGTTCTCATAGATAAACTCGTTCGCCATCTTCTCGGCATGGTTTATGTACTCGTTGTAGTACCACTCGGTCTGCCACATGGTGTAGTCGTCGGAATACTCCTCGCCCACCTCAGAGTAGCTCTGG
>CASDRM010000084.1 GCA_949283135.1 uncultured Ruminococcus sp. | reverse complement strand
CTTATACGCCTCTATGTGAGGCTTTCCCATTTTGTCAAGAACATGAGCCGAACAATGCTCGGGAGCTACCTTGAGCTGCCCGCTTACATGATACTTTATCAGCTCGGTCATAAACTCGTTGTCCTTATCCTCGATAAGGTAGTCGTAGCGTATTCCGGAGCGAATGAAAACCTTTTTGACTCCCTCTACCGCCCTGAGCTTTCTCAGTATATCGAGGTACTCGCTGTGGTCTACCTTGAGGTTGGGACATGGCTTAGGAGCAAGGCACTTTCTGCCCTTGCACAGCCCGTGCTCGAGCTGCTTATCGCAGGACGGGTTCCTGAAGTTCGCCGTAGGGCCTCCGACGTCGTGGATATATCCCTTGAAGCCTGGAAGCTTGGTCAAAAGCTTCGCCTCCCGAAGAATCGACTCCTCGCTGCGAACCGATATCTTTCTTCCCTGATGCAGGGCTATCGAGCAGAAGTTGCAGAAGCCGAAGCAGCCGCGGTTATGGGTAATCGAAAATTGTACCTCCTGAATGGAAGGCACTCCGCCCTCAGCCTCGTACATCGGGTGGTACGTCCTCATATAAGGCAGGTCGTAAACCTCGTCGAGCTCTTCTGTTGTCAGGGCGTATGGAGGCGGGTTCTGTACAAGCATCATGTTCCCGTGACGCTGCAATACTATCCTGCCGTACACCTCGTCCTGCTGGTCGTACTGGATCCTGCAAGCCCTTGCGTACATCTCCTTGTTTGAGCTCACCATCTCATAGGACGGACACTCCACTCCTCCCAATGGCGTCTCGACCGTCGGACAGAGATAGCAGGTTCCCCTGACGTCTCTTATCGAGTGGATATCCTCGCCTGACTTTAGCCTTTTCGCCAGCTCGACTATGCAATTCTCGCCCATGCCGAACATGAGTAAATCAGCGCCTGAGTCAACCAAAATCGAGGGTCTTACCTTGTCGTCCCAGTAATCATAGTGCGCGAAGCGGCGCAGGGACGCCTCAAGCCCTCCTATCAGCACTGGAACGTCAGGGTAAATCCTCTTGAGAGCCTGAGAATAGACTATTACCGCTCTGTCGGGTCGCTTTCCGGCTTTATTTCCCGGGGAATATGCGTCGAAGCTTCTTCGCTTCTTAGCTACGCTGTAGTGCGCGACCATTGAATCTATGTTTCCCGCCGACACCAAAAAACCGAGCCTTGGCTTGCCGAGCCTCATAAAGTCCGAATCGCTATGCCAGTTTGGCTGAGCTATTATTCCGATGGTGAAGCCGTTGTGCTCTAAGACCCTTGATATTATCGCCGCGCCGAAGCTGGGGTGATCGACATAAGCGTCCCCCAGAATATACACAAAATCAAACTGCTCTATGCCGAGCTTGAGCATCTCCGCCCTTGAAACAGGTATAAATCCGCTCATTATTCCTCCAATCCGTCTTTGCCGGAGCTTCCCATATACGCCCGCCTCTCAAGAAGCTGCGCTTTGGTCATTCTAACCTCTCTGGGCTTTGCGCCGTCGGCAGGACCTACTATTCCCATCTCCTCGAGCTCGTCCATGATCCTTGCCGCTCTTGCGTAACCGAGCTTGAGTCTTCTCTGCAAATATGACGTCGAGGCCTGTCCTGCCTCCACCACCGCCTCTATGGCGCGCTCCGTCATGTTGTCCGAGGATGATTCCTGACTCTGCTCAGCCTGCTTTTCTCCCTTAGGGACAGGAATGTGCTTTTCTATTTCGGTAGCTACCTCTTCATCATACTGCGACGAGGTCTGCGCCTTGAGATAGTCCACAACGCGCTTTATCTCCTCTGTAGCGACAAAGCTTCCCTGAACTCTCACCGGCTTGCCAAGACCTACCGGCTTATACAAAAGGTCGCCGTTTCCAAGCAGCTTTTCAGCTCCGCCTTCGTCGAGTATTACCCTCGAATCGACCTGATTTGATACTTTAAGAGCGACACGGCTTGGTATATTGGCCTTGATAAGACCTGTTACTATGTCAACTCTGGGGCTCTGCGTAGCTATGACAAGGTGCATTCCGGCAGCTCTTGCCAGCTGAGCGAGCCTGCATATAGAGTCCTCTACCTCTTTCGGAGCCGCCATCATCAGATCGGCAAGCTCGTCCACTATTATAAGGATCTGAGGCAGAGGCGTCAAAACATCGCTCTTTGCGGCAGCCTTGTTGTAGTCCTTAAGATCCCTTACGCCGTTGTCCGCAAACAGCTTGTACCTCTTGAGCATCTCGGTCACAGCCCAGCCGAGGGCTCCCGCCGCCTTCTTGGCTTCCGTGACGACAGGTATCAGAAGATGAGGTATCCCGTTATACACAGGGAACTCTACCTGCTTCGGGTCGATGAGTATGAGCTTCACCTCGTCGGGAGAGGCGTTATACAAAACGCTCATAATAATGGAGTTTGTGAACACCGACTTACCTGAACCGGTAGTACCCGCTATCAGGATATGCGGCATCTTTGAGATGTCGCCTATGATTATCTTGCCCTCCACGTCTTTTCCTACCGGGAAGCAGAGCTTTCCGCCGGCGCTTCTGAACTCGTTCGAGTCTATAACCTCGCGTATGCAGACAGTCTCCCTCAGCTTGTTGGCAAGTTCTATTCCGACAGCCGCTTTTCCGGGAATAGGCGCTTCTATTCTCACTCCGTTCGCGGCGAGATTCAGCGCGATATCGTCCACCAAGCTTGTAATCTTACTTACCTTTACACCGGCGGCAGGCTGGAGCTCGTATCTTGTGACCGAGGGACCGCGGTGGATGCCTACTATTCTTGTAGCGACTCCGAAGCTGCGCAGAGTCTCTACCAAAGTCTCTGAATTTCTGTCCGTCTCATTTCTTGTGTCGTCATCGGAGACCATCTGCTGAGGCGGGTTCAAAAGCTCTATAGGCGGAGGGACAAAATCGGACGGAGATGCCTCATCCATCTCTATCAGTGTTGTCTGACCGTCCTTCCCTACATATATCGGGTTTACCGTTTCGCTGCCGCTTATTAAATTATCGTCTGCCGAAACATCATCACTCGAAACAGGAGCAAAGTACGGCTCTGCGGCGCCATCCGGCTTATCTTCCGCGGCCTTTGCAGCCTCTTCCGCACCTTTATCCGCCTGCGTCTCATAAGACAGCCCTTGCTCTGACGACTGCTCGTCCGCTATGAAATCGGCAGGGGTCATCCTGCCCTTGCGCTTTTTCTTTTGCGGTTTGCCCAAGCCTTCTGATGCTGCATTGTCTGCCGGATGCTCATGCATACTGGGCTGATCGGTTATGTATTTGGCAACGTCCACCCACTTTTTGGGCTTTGCCTCCTCCTTGGCGGCAATGGCTGCGGCTTTCTTGGCTTCCTCTTCTTTTTCTATCTGTCTTGCGGCTTTTTCCTCGTCGTTGCTTTCAACAGACTCCTTTATCTTTCCCGCAAGCCTTGCAATTCCCTTCCACAGGTCGACAAAAGTAATATTTGTAAGCAGCATGACAAAGAGTACTATCAGCAAAATTATGACTATAAGCGCTCCGACATCTCCTAAGAGCGCGCTGAGGGCTCCTCCCAGGAAGATACTGAGCGCCCCTCCGCCCTGACGAAGCTCCGCGCCGTTTTTGTACAGCGTGGTAATGGCGCTGCCGAAGCCTTCGCCTGCAAACGCCTCAGTTCCGGTGCTGAAGCCGTGAATAATCTCAAAAAGCGGGCTGACCAGCAAAATCAGCGCCGCGCCCTGGATTACCTTCACTACTACCGCGCTCTTCGACTTATCCATAGCAAGCATTACGGCTACATATATCACGACGGGTGCAAGTAAAATCGCAGATACACCGAACAGTCCCCACAGTATATCCTGCATGCCGCTCCAAAGCGCCTCTCCCTTGAGCCATGTCAGGAATATCAAAAACACTCCGATGATGAATATAACGGTAGACCACGCGCGGTTATGCTGTATTCTTTTTGCCTCGGTTAAAGCATTTTTCTTTTTTGTCTGCGTTCCGATTCTTTTAGTTGAAGACTTTTGCGGCATTTATACCCTTCCTTCGTTTGTTATCCTATCACGATCGGATGACCGATGATAGCCTCTACTATTGCTATTACAATCACAACCGCTCCGAGCGCGCCTGTATATATCCAGAATATCTTGAAATTGTCTCTCTTGATAAGCATCTGGACCAGCTTTATTGAAAGCACTCCTACTATCGCGGCGACAACAAAGCCGACTATGCAGGGCAGCACACCGGCGGATGACTCTTGCGCTATGCCGTCCTTTATCTCAAGAACAGCTCCGCCGAGTATCGCGGGTATTCCGAGGATAAATGAATAGCTGACCGCAGCCTCACGGGTAAGACCGCGGAAAAGTCCCGCGCTGATGGTAGAGCCTGAGCGGGATACTCCGGGAAGCAGCGCAACGCCCTGGAAAAAGCCGATGACTACCGAGTCGCGGTAGCTCGCGTCAATTCCACGCTTTTTGCCTGCCGGAGTCCTATCCGCCATGAACAGAATCGCGGCGGTATACAAAAAGCAGATTCCCTCGATAAGTATGCTTTCGTCCTCGGCAAAGTCCTCGAACACTCCCTTAAAAAGCATAAACGGAACGAGCATGAGGGTCGAAATTATGTACATGAAAACCAGCCTGCGCTGTGGTGAAGCGTTCTTTATGGAAAATTTTCTTGTAAATATATCTTTTATCATGCTGATAAATTCCATTATCAGCTCGTAAATCTGCTGCCTGAATACCACAAACACCGCTACAAGCGTTCCTAAATGGAGAATCGCCGAGAACATCAGCGCCCCATCACCGTTGTTGCCGGTAAAGTGCTGATAAAGTGAGATATGACCCGAAGAGGATATCGGCAAAAACTCGGTAACGCCCTGAATTATCGCCTGAAATATTGCGGAAATGATTGACATGTTATCTTCCCTTCCTGTTCATTTACATAGTATTGACTTCTCTGAACGAAAAATGTCGGCTGACGCCCGGTTTGGCTAAAGCCTGCTGCCCGGAAAGTACCTTTTGTCAAGGTACATCTCAGGATCGGTAGAGAACAGGCTTTTTACAACTTTATTTTTCCCGCAGACAAAATATTCTACCATGCCGCGGCATCTGCCGTTTGTGCCCGAGGCTACGCTTCTGAATCTGTTTGCCTGCGGTATCTCTCCCTCACGGGTGAAAATATCATACTCGCTTATTATTGTGTAGAGCACTTGCCGTCCTCCTCTATCATGCGGTAAAGGCAGGCTATCGCATCACTCAAGCCCCCTACCGAGTCTATTATACCCTCCTCGACCGCGTCCTCCCCGGTCAGAACGCTTCCTACGTCCATCACGAGCTCGCCGGTACGGAGCATAAGCTCCTTGAAACGCTCAGCGGATATTTGAGAGTTGTCTGAAACGAACCGCACTATCCTCTCCTGCATCTTTTCAAAATAGGAAAGCGTCTGCGGCACTCCGAGGACAAGCCCGGTGAGCCTGACAGGATGAATGGTCATCGTCGCGGATTTTACTATAAAGGAATGCTTTGCGCTTACGGCGAGCGGAACGCCTATAGAATGCCCTCCGCCGACTACTATCGACACGGTGGGAGTCTTCATAGACGATATGAGCTCGGCTATGGCAAGCCCGGCTTCAACATCCCCGCCGACAGTGTTTATGATGATGATAAGGCCCTCGATGGTCTTGTCCTGCTCTATCGCCACCAGAGCCGGCATGATATGCTCGTACTTTGTGGTCTTATTCTGCGGCGGCAGGATATAATGACCCTCGATTTGCCCTATTACGCTCAGGCAGTGTATCAAATGCTTTGAATTTGATACGGCGATATCCCGATACTGCTCGGAAAGCTCCGCCTGCTCTGCGGTGACCTCGTTATTTTGCTCAGCAGTCATGCGACTTTCAGCCCCCTATGACTTATTTGACAATATTTCATGAGGTACTATGTCCCGCTTGCGGCTCTTTTATTCACAGTCGGCATATCCGGCACATTTTGAATACGACGCTTTTTGCATCAACGAGATATTGTGGCGCAAACCAAAGCGCATTCGCTTACATACATATCTTATATTATAGCCTAACAAGTTTTCACAGTCAAGAAAGGAAGAGAATTATTTTAGACTGAATTTACCGTTTTAATGCAAAAAAGTGTGCCCGATTATCTTGACAACTTTGGTCTGCTATAATAAAATATATTTCATATAGTCATTACGGCATTGCCGTGTTTTTCGCGACAAATATTCACGCAAGGAGAGATGCACATGGGCTACACGGTAGCTGAAAAGATACTTAAGGAGCACCTTGTAGAAGGAGAGTTCAAGAAGGGCTCCGAGATAGGCATAAGAATCGACCAGACCCTTACCCAAGACGCCACCGGAACAATGGCGTATATAGAGTTTGAGGCAATGGGCATTCCGAGGGTAAAAACCGAAAAGAGCGTGGCGTATATCGACCACAACACCCTTCAATCCGGCTTTGAAAACGCCGACGACCATCGCTTCATAGGCTCGGTAGCCAAAAAAAGAGGCATTTCCTTCTCACGTCCCGGAAACGGAATCTGCCACCAGGTTCACCTCGAGAGATTCGGTATTCCCGGAAAGACGCTCATAGGCTCGGATTCACACACCCCCACCGGCGGCGGACTCGGAATGATAGCTATCGGTGCCGGCGGACTGGATGTCGCAGTTGCCATGGGCGGCGGAACATACTACATAACCTATCCCAAGATAGTCAAGGTAGAGCTTAAGGGCAAGCTTTCCCCGTGGGTATCCGCCAAGGATGTTATACTCGAGGTTCTTCGCAGAATGAGCGTCAAGGGCGGCGTAGGCAAGATAATCGAGTACTGCGGCGATGGAGTAAAGACACTCAGCGTCCCCGAGAGAGCTACTATCACCAACATGGGCGCTGAGCTTGGCGCGACCACCAGCATTTTCCCCTCTGACGAAAGGACACTCGAATTTTTGAGAGCTCAAAAGCGCGAGGAGGTTTATAAGGAGATAAGCGCAGATCCGGACGCTGAATACGACGAGGAGCTGGTTATTGAGCTCGATAAGCTCGAGCCGCTTGTCGCCTGCCCGCACTCTCCCGATAATGTCAAGACGGTAAAAGAGCTTGAGGGTATGAAAATCGACCAGGTATGTATCGGCTCCTGCACCAATTCCTCCCTGCTTGACATGATGAAGGTGGCGTACATACTCAGGGGCAAGACCGTCCACCCTGATGTCTCCCTCTCGATAGCTCCCGGCTCGAAGCAGGTGCTCAACATGCTTTCCCGCGGCGGAGAGCTTTCCGATATGATAGACGCCGGAGCAAGAATTCTTGAGTCTGCCTGCGGTCCCTGCATAGGCATGGGTCAGTCTCCCAACTCAAAGGGCATATCGCTTAGGACCTTCAACCGCAACTTCCTTGGCAGATCAGGCACCAAGGATGCCCAGATATACCTTCTGTCCCCCGAGACCGCCGCGATTTCAGCGATAACAGGCGTTCTCACCGACCCGAGAAGCCTCGGAGAGATGCCCCGGTTCGAGCTTCCGGCTACATTCATCATAAACGACAATATGATCGCTCTCCCCGCCAGCAGGGATGAGGCAGACAAGGTAGAGATACTCAAGGGTCCGAATATCAAGTCCTACCCCGAGACATCTCCGCTTCCAGAGTCGCTTCACATAACCTGCTCGCTCAAGGTCGGAGACAACATCACTACAGATCACATCATGCCTGCCGGCTCAAAGATCCTTCCTCTCAGGTCTAATATACCCGAGATCTCCAAGTACTGCTTCAGCGTGGTAGATGAGAAATTCCCCGAGAGGGCGCTCAGCCTCGGCGCAAGCGCGATAATAGGCGGCTCTAACTACGGACAGGGCTCATCAAGAGAGCATGCTGCTTTAGCGCCGCTCTATCTCGGAATAAAGACGGTAATAGTAAAGTCGTTCGCAAGAATACACAAGGCTAATCTCGTCAACGCAGGCATACTTCCGCTTACATTCGCCAATGAGGCTGATTACGACAAAATCTCCGCAGGAGACGAGCTGTGCCTTGATAACCTCAGAGAGGCTGTCAAGAGCGGCAATACCGTTACCCTCAAGGACAAGACCAGCGGCATAGAGGCGGTTCTCAATATCGAGCTTTCCGAAAGAGAGCGCGAGGTAATCCTCGAGGGCGGCCTGCTTGACTACACCAGAGAGCGCATAAAGTAAAACAGGAAGTGAGCCCGTTTGTACCCTTACGACAGCATGTCATATAATGAGCAAGTCTCACTGCCGGAGTTTCTTAGGGAAAAGCTTTTTTCTCAGTACGGCGAAGAGCTTACCGACAAAATAAGGCAGGGGTATCTTGCAAGGCGGCGGGTGAGCCTGCGGCTCAACCCGCTGAAGGGAGACCGTAACGCCACGCTTGACGAGCTCAACGCCGCAGGGCTCTCGCCCGAGCCGGTCAGTTGGTACCGCGACGCATTCACACTTTCCAAAGCGAGAGAAAGCGACGTTCGTTCGCTTAAATCCTACGAAGATGGAAGGATCTATATGCAGAGCCTCAGCTCGATGCTTCCGCCGCTTATCCTCTCCCCAAAGCCGGACACCGATATCCTTGACATGGCGGCGGCTCCCGGAGGCAAGACCACTCAGATAGCGGCGCTTTGCGGCAACAAATGCAGGATAACCGCCTGCGAGCGAAACGCGGCAAGAGCGGAGCGCCTCAGATACAACATTGCTAAGCAGGGAGTAGGCTGCGCGTATGTGATGCTGATAGACTCAAGGCAGCTTAACAGCGGCTTCTCGTTCGACTCGATACTCCTTGACGCACCATGCAGCGGAAGCGGCACTCTCACAGCCTCGGAGCTTTGCAAGGGTCACTTTACAAATACGCTTATAAAAAAGAGCTCTGAAACACAGCGAGCGCTTTTAACCAAGGCTGTTGAGCTTCTTAAGCCCGGGCATGAGATGGTATACTCCACATGCTCTATACTCGCTGAGGAAAACGAGGATATAGTTGCCCGTGTACTTTCAAAATCCCGAGCCGAAATAGTTAAGCTCGATGATGCGTGGCTGGGCGAGCTGCCTCTTTTGCCGGTCAAGCTGCCCGGAACGGTCTGCGTTTGCCCGGACGCCGATTACGAGGGCTTCTTTATAGCAAAGCTGAGAAAGCTGCCAAATTGACACGGCATACTTTTATCAATTCTTTACAACCAAAAAGGAAGTGCGAAATATGGACAAAATCAAAATGACTACCCCCATCGTAGAGATGGACGGCGACGAGATGACAAGGGTCGTCTGGAAAATGATAAAGGACGAGCTTATACTGCCCTATGTTGACCTCAAAACCGAATACTACGATCTCGGACTGGAGTACCGCAATCAAACCGACGATCAGGTTACCATAGACAGTGCGAACGCGACCAAGAAATACGGAGTCGCGGTAAAATGCGCGACTATCACCCCAAACGCCGCAAGAGTTGAAGAGTACAAGCTCAAGCAGATGTGGAAGTCACCAAACGGCACGATAAGAGCGATACTTGACGGCACGGTATTTCGCGCTCCGATCATCATCAAGGGTATTACTCCATTTATTCCCAGCTGGACAAAGCCTATAACGATTGCCCGTCACGCCTACGGCGACATATATAAGAACACAGAACTCAGAGCTCCTAAGGGCAGCAGGGCAGAAATAGTGGTGACAGACGAAAACGGAAATGAAACCAGAGCCTTGATACACGATTTCAAATCAAGCGACGGCATAGTTCAGGGCGTCCACAACACAGACGCCTCTATCTCCGGCTTCGCCAGATCCTGCTTCACCTATGCCCTTGACACCAAGCAGGATCTGTGGTTTGCGTCAAAGGACACTATCTCCAAGGTGTACGACCACAGGTTCAAGGATATCTTTGCAGAGATTTATGAAAACGAGTTCAAGGCGAAGTTCGAAGCAGCCGGAATTGAATACTTCTATACCCTTATCGACGATGTTGTCGCCAGAGTCATCCGCTCAAACGGCGGCATGATCTGGGCGTGCAAGAACTATGACGGAGACGTTATGTCAGACATGGTAGCCACAGCCTACGGCAGCCTCGGTCTGATGACGTCTGTGCTTGTCTCCCCGGACGGAATATACGAGTATGAGGCTGCGCACGGAACGGTCCAGCGCCACTACTACAAGTGGCTGAAAGGCGAAAAGACCTCCACTAACCCCATAGCCACTATCTTTGCGTGGTCGGGAGCGCTTCGCAAGCGCGGTGAGCTGGACAATATTCCCGGATTATGCAAGTACGCAGACGCACTTGAGAAGGCGACGATATCCACCGTCGAGAGCGGAATAATGACCAACGACATGGCGGCTATCTCCACCAACCCCAACAAGAAGGGCGTATACACCGAGGAATTCTTCTCGGCGATCAGCGAAAACCTTGCAAAGTGCATTGGCATGGCTGAATAATTTCTATCTGAAATAATACAAGCGGCACGGCGTATGCGGCTCCCTTATCATCTTACAGGGAGATAGCATAGTCATGCCGCTTTTTTATTTGCATACCACATACCGCAAAAACCGCCCGGCATATAAAGCCGGACGGCGTCCACATTCGTTATCAAAGCTGACAGCGCTACTCGGTAATTGTAGTGCTCTTCTTTCTCTTGTCGGCAAATTGTCCGAAAGTATTTGAAACATTTGAGATGCTGGCAAATGTTCCGGGAAACTTTTTGAGTATCTGCTTGAGCTTGGTTATCTGATCCTTGTTTATCACGCAGATAAGCATGCTCTTCTGCTCATGAGTGTAGCAGCCCTCGGCGTTTACAAGCGTAGCGGAGTGACCAAGCTTTTCGATTATCTCATTGGCTACCTCGTTAGGATAGTTGGTTATAATCTCGAATCTAATCGCTTCCCTTGAGCCCTTTAGCATCCTGTCGCTGACATTGCTGTAGAAGAATGAATAAAGTATGCAAAGTATCACCGGCTCAAGCTCATATCCGTAAACAAAGTAAGACACTATCGCAACGGCAGAGTTGAGCACAAAGGTCACCCACATGAAGTTATACGCGGGCTTGAACTTGTGGATAAGCACAGCCACCAGCTCGGTTCCTCCTGAGCAGCTATTGTACATTATCACCTGTCCTAAGAGCGCTCCGTTGAGTATTCCCGAGACTACCGGACCTAAAATAGTGCTTGTGCCGTTGTCCGTCTGGTATATAAACGGGTCAAGGTTCAAAAACGGCTCGTCCATAAGTATAAGCGCGCCTGAGAACGCAAGTATGAATACCGCAGACTTGACGGCAAACTCCTTGTCCACCAGCAGATAAACCGCAATGATAAACGGTATATTGAATATCAGCGAGAGATATCCGGCGTTTATGTCAAATATATACTGTATCATCGTGGCTATGCCGTTGAAGCCAGCCGGCGCAAAGCTGTTCGGAAAAATAAATACTACATAGCATAGGGCGCTGAGCACCGCTATCAAAGTTATCGCAAGATATTCAAAGGTTTTCCGAAAAATCTTGTTCATCCGTTCGACCCCTCTCAAAACTAAGCCTTAAGCTGAATTTGCCATAAATAAATATACCGCCGCTGCCGCCTGATTTCAATGCTAATAATAGATAATTCTAATAGTTGATAACCCCGATAGGTGTACAAAAATAGCTAATATGTTTTTGTACAGCGTACACATGTACTTAGAGCCCGCTTGCAGCCTTCTTACGCTCTTCTGTCAGTCTATCGACCATTGTGACATACTTTACAATCTGATTTTTATCAACAGGCATGATGTACAACAGCTTTTTCTGATAGTAGATGTCAAACTCACGAAACGGAGTGTACGGCATTCCCGCAATCGACGAGGTCTTAATGCTGAACTGTAGCGGCGAGCCGTACAGCTCTCCATTTAGGAATATTTTTTTCCTGTCGAGGGTTATATGACCCTTGCCTGCGTTAAAGTCCATTATTCCGTCCTCTCCTACGGTTCCGATTTTAACGTCGTCTGACAAGACCGCATTCAAATCAAGCTGATCTTTCTGCCAGTAGAACCATTCGTTCACCGATTTCAGCTTTTCGTAGTCAAGGCGATAATCGTCTGAGAGGGTTGTCTCAAAGCCGCACATCGAGCATTTGATTTTACCTCCGCCCGTAGTTATACATGACTCTCCCATGCACTCCGGGCACTTGTACAAAATCGTCTCAAGGCCCTTTGACGTGTCGGAGCAACGGTATCTCACGCCTGCCATCGCCTTTTCGTCATCGTGGTATATTGCCCTGTCGATAGTATTTGATATATCCGCAACCGTCATCCTTGAGATTTCAGCCGTGTCAAGCAGCTTATAGGATTTAATATCTATCCTTCCACGACGATATTTTTCTCCCCACTTCGGAAAAACGAGAGCAGCGCCGTTGCCGACAACAGAATATACGTCTATGCCCAGCTTTTTCACAAGCTCAGCAGTTCCATCGGCTACCGGCTGCGAATGAGCTACTGCGTTAAGCCTGCCCTCGGGGAACATGACTATGATATTATTTTCCTTTTTTGCTCTCATAATCCCCACAATCGTTGATACATCCGAACAGAACATCTTTTTTGTAATGATATGTCCCCAATTTTTCAGGATTTTCCCGAGAACCGGTATTGAGATAAAATGCTCACTCAAAATAAATGTCAGCCGGTGCGGCAAAAGCGCGTAGCCGACAATAATATGATCCTTAAGCGAAATGTGTGGGCAAAGGAGCAAAGCCGGCCCCTTTAATCCTTTAAGCCCGGATCTGTCAACGGTTATTTTTACACCGCGCAAGCGTATATACATAGCAGACAGCCAGAAGAAAAGGTGGTAAATAACCGGCATAGGTCTGCCAAGCTTTTTAGTACTCTTGATTTTCATCTTCATTGCCGTTGCCTCCGCCATGTTAATGCTTATACAAAAATTGTATCATAAAACCGCACTGATTACAACGAGAATTTCCATTAGGTTAGCACTAAAAGCAAAAAGGTCTCCGGCTATTGCCGAAGACCTTTTGCGACGAGAATGGGTCGTCATTTTGGCTGCGGTTCTAGGATTCGAACCTAGGGAATGCTGGAGTCAGAGTCCAGTGCCTTACCACTTGGCGAAACCGCAATCTTCTTTCTGCGTTGTGACTTTGGTTGGGATAGGTGGATTCGAACCACCGGAATGACGGAGTCAAAGTCCGCTGCCTTACCTCTTGGCTATATCCCAGTATCAATAAGCCTCATCTCGGAACAGCGCTCAACACAGCTTTTATATTATAGCAAGTATGTTCCGAAAATGCAAGTACTTTTTCAAAAAAATTTTTCAAAAATTATTTTCGTGGTTTTTCTGGATGTAAGCATAAGTATAATCCCACTTTTTTCGGTTTATCTTAAATTCCCGCGTTATCTTGAAAAATCAGTCACATGGCAGCTTTCAGCACATTCTGCAGCCGCTTACAGCGTGCCGGAAAACTGCCTAAACGAAAAATGTTTTTGAAAGCAGCTTTGAAAAGCAAAAAAGTCTGCCGGCATAACAGAAAATTTCTGAAAACAGTTGAAATGAAAGCAAAGTTATTATATAATGATTGTACGCGAATATATTTGCTTGTAAAAGTAAAATATTTTATTGGAGGTAACAAAATGATAAACATTCCCGTTGTTAAACTCGGCATTATTGCCGTATCACGCGACTGCTTCCCTATTCAGCTCTCTGAGAAGCGCCGCGGAGCAATCGTTGAAGCATGCAAGACTAAGAGTCTTGATGTTTACGAGTGCAAAACAACCGTTGAGAACGAGCTTGATATGCTCAAGGCGGTTGAAGAAGTCAAGGCTGCCGGCTGCAACGCTCTTACTGTATTCCTCGGCAACTTCGGTCCCGAGACTCCAGAGACCCTCATTGCCAAGAACTTTGACGGTCCCTGCATGTTCGTAGCTGCCGCTGAGGGCGACGGCGACATGATCAACGGCAGAGGCGATGCTTACTGCGGTATGCTCAACTGCTCCTACAACCTCGGCATGAGAAAGCTCAAGGGCTACATCCCCGAGTACCCCGTAGGAACCGCTGAGGAAATTGTCGATATGATGGCTGAGTTCGTTCCTATCGCAAGAGTAATCCTCGGTCTTAAGGACCTCAAGATAATCACCTTCGGACCCCGTCCTCAGGACTTCTTCGCCTGCAACGCTCCTATCAAGGGACTTTATGAGCTGGGCGTAGAGATCGAAGAGAACAGTGAGCTCGACCTTCTTGTTGCTTATAAGGAGCACGCTAACGATCCCAGAATCGCTGACATCTGCGCTGATATGGCTGCTGAGATGGGCGAGGGCAAGTACTATCCTGAGCTCAGCGCTCGTATGGCTCAGTTCGAGCTTACTCTTCTTGACTGGGCGGAGAGCCACAAGGGCAGCAGAAAGTATGTTGCTTTCGCCGACAAGTGCTGGCCTGCATTCCCCAGCCAGTTCGGCTTTGAGCCCTGCTATGTAAACAGCCGTCTCGCTTCCCGCGGAATCCCTGTATCCTGCGAGGTCGATATCTACGGCGCTCTCTCCGAGTACATAGGCATATGCCTCACCGGCGATACGGTAACTCTTCTCGATATCAACAACAGCGTTCCGAAGTATATCTACGATGAGGACAACATTGCCGCTCTCGGCTATGCTCTTACCGACACCTTCATGGGCTTCCACTGCGGAAACACTCCTTCCTGCAAGATGTGCGACGACAGAGCTATCAAGTATCAGCTCATCCAGCACAGACTTCTTGAGCCCCAGGGCAGCGATCCCGACTTCACCAGAGGAACTCTTGAGGGCGACATCGCTCCTTCCGAGATTACCTTCTATCGTCTCCAGTGCGACAGCGAGGGCAAGCTCAGATGCTACATCGCAGAGGGCGAGATCCTCAATGTTCCCACTCGTTCCTTCGGCGGTATCGCTATCTTCGCTATCCCCGAGATGGGCAGATTCTACCGTCATGTTCTCGTTCAGAAGAGATATCCTCACCATGGCGCCGTTGCCTTCAAGCACTGCGGCAAGGTAATGTTCGAGGTTATGAAGTACCTCGGCATCGAGGACATCGCTTACAATCAGCCTAAGGGTCTTCCCTATCCCACTGAGAACCCCTTCGCCTGATCTAAACATAGCTTAAGCTAAATTCGGAGGCAGCCTGTCTTGTTGCGGGCTGCCTCTGTTTTATTTATATGCAAAAAGCCGGAGAGAGCGACCACATTTCGCCCTCTCCGTCATAATTTTACGCTTTAAGGTTTTTATCTTACTACTTCACAAAGAACGCCACGCCTATCGCTCCCGGACCTACATGCGTACCTATCGTCGCGCCTATTCGCATAACCGGCATCTTGTCGGCATCCTCAGCCCAGAGGTGCTTTGAATCCTCCAGATACTTTTTCAGAAGCGCGTCGCTGTTTCCTGAATACGCGAGGGTGTATGGCATGCTGTAGTCTATTCCCCCGCAGTTTCTTATCATTTCCGCGAGCAGATTGTTCCCGTTTTTAGAGCCCCTCGCCTTTCCGACAAGCTTGACCTCGCCGTCCTCGACGGCTATTACCGGCTTTATCGAAAGCAGAGCCCCGGCGAACGCCACCGCGGAGGAAATCCTGCCACCCTTTTTCAGATACTCAAGGGTATCCAAAAGCGCCAGAAGGTGAATTTTCCCCTTCTTCTCCTCCACTTTTTCAACTATCTCCTCCGGACTCAGTCCCTGCCTCACAAGTCTGTCCGCATACTCAACGATAAGCGACTCACCGAGGGCTGCGTTCAGGCTGTCGATTACATACACCCTTGCGGACGCGTTCTCAGCCGCTACGCACGCCGACTGATAGGTTCCGGAAAGCTTGGAGGAAAGCGTTATCACTATCGGCGTGTCGCCGCTCTCGATAATTTTGTCAAAGGTCTGCTGATATACATACGGGGTTATCTGAGATGTTACCGGCATGACGTCGGATTCTATCAGCCTGTCGTAAAAGCTGCTTGCGTTTATATCTATGCCGTCTTTTAGCTGCTCGTCGCCGAATGAAACGGTAATAGGCAGGAATACCCAGCCTTTTTCCATAGCCCTGCTGTATTCTATATCCGAAGCGGAATCAATAACCAATCTAACAGCCATTATAATTTCTCCTCAGTAAGGTTTTTTATTCCGGGTCAAAGCTTCCTGCGCCTGCCGCATGCGACAGATATCCCTTCAGGTATCTTATCGCCTCGACATACCCGTCAAAGCCTAAGCCCATGTATGTCTTTATACAAGCCTTTCCGGCATATGATATCTGCCTGAAGTCGTCGCGCTTGCTGACGTCAGATATATGCACCTCGACAGCAGGTATGGAAACCGCTTTCAGGGCGTCAAGTATAGCCACGCTGGTGTGTGTATACGCCGCGGGATTGATGACTATTCCGTCGAATACCGAGTACGCCTCCTGGATTTTATCTACTATGGCGCCCTCATGGTTGGACTGAAACAGCTCGACTTCTATTCCCTCATCTTCTGCGGTACGCTTAATCAGCTCAACGAGCGCCGAATAGCTCTGCTTGCCGTAGATATCAGGCTCTCGAAGCCCGAGCATATTGATATTCGGTCCGTTTATTATAAGAAACTTCATGTCATTCTCCCCTGCCGTCTTTAGATATAAGCCTTATGATTTTATCCGCTGTATCCTCCGGCGTGCCGTCGTTATCCACCTCAAAATCGCAGAAGCGGCGATACATCGGCTCTCTGCGCTTATAAAGCTCGCTCATATCCGAACTGAGCGATATAGGTCTTCCATCGGTAGGCAAAACGCAGGTATCCCTCTTTATCCATACTATAACGCCGTTTTGGTGCAGAAGCGGGTAGTTTTCCGGGATCGTCACGCAGCCCCCTCCGGTAGAGATGATTTTACCGGACTTTTTTCCCGCCTCACCTATAGCCAAGCTTTCTAACCTGCGAAACTCGCCTTCTGACTTTTCCGAAAAAATCTGCGGGATACTCATCCCCGCGCATTTTTCTATCTCGGCGTCGGTGTCGATAAGCTCTCTGCCTAGGCGATTGGCAAGAAGCTGAGCCACGGTGGTCTTTCCGCAGCCTGGCATTCCTATGAGACTTATGTTTCCGAGGCTTTCAGAAAGCGTCTTTTCTATACTGTCGGTGACATCGTCAGGGATGGTTGTCCCCAAGAAAAGCTCGCTGCTCTTTTTTGCCTGAGCGACAAGCATGTGCAGCCCGCTCATATGCGGGATACCAAGCTCCTCAGCCTGCAACATAAGCGATGTGCGTAGCGGATTGTATATAAGATCGAACGCTCCCGCGCAATCCGGAAAATCGCGCAGGTCGATAGGGCTTACTCCGTTCTTGGGGTACATCCCCACCGGCGTAGCGTTGACGATTATTCCGGCGTCACCGTGCAAATAAAGGTTGGAATAGTTATTTTCCCCGGAACGGCTTATCGTGACCGGCGCCGCTCCAAGGCTCTTAAGAACCGCGCACACAGTCACTCCGGCTCCGCCGCTTCCCAAAACGAGCGCCTTTTTGCCCTTTACATCCACCCTGCTCTTTGCGAGCATGCTTGAAAATCCGAAATAATCGGTATTGTAGCCGTAAAGCTTTCCGTCCCGCCTCACAAGCGTATTAGCTGAACCGAGGCTTGCTGCCGTTTCGGAAAGAGTGTCGCATATTGACGCTGCCAGCTTCTTATACGGAATGGTGACGTTAAGAGCGTCCCAGTCGCCTCCCTTAAGAAACTCCATAACCTCTTCATGGGACTTCTCGTACATCTTATATTCATAGCCGCCGAGCATGGCGTGGATTTGCGCAGAGTAACTGTGTCCCAGCCTCTCGCCGAGCAGTCCGCAGCGAAGCATCAGATCACCTCGCTGTAGCTTCCGAGGTAGCTATACTCCTCGCAGATATCTCCGAGCTCGCCCATGAGCTGCAAAAAGCTCTCAGAGTACACCGGAGTATCGAGGTCGAAATAGAACATGAATTCAAACTCCCTCTCCGGCATCGGACGGCTCTCAAGCTTGGAAAGGTTTATTCCAAGCGCATATAGCCTTGACAGCAGCTTGTAAAGCGAGCCGGGCTTGTCCTCGAGCACTGCCATAAGGCTGGTTCTGTCCGCGCCGGGATAGATCTCGAGATCCTTTGAAATACATATGAAGCGGGTGTAGTTGTTGTCCTTATCCTGTACGCAGCTGCAAAGGCACTTAAGACCGTACAGCTTCATGCACTCCTTTGAGGAAAGAGTCGCTATATCGTTTCTGTCCGACTCGGCAACCATCTTGGCGGCGACAGCAGTGTTCTCGCAGGGTATGATCTTTACTCCCTTGAGGCTCTGAAGGAAGGAGGCGCACTGGCTTATTGCCTGCTGATGGGAGTAGACCTCCTTGATGTCTGATATCTCTGTTCCGGGCTTGGCAAGAAGATTATGATCCACCTTCAGACGGATGCTTCTGACGATGCTGAACTTGTGCCTTGTCATCAGGTCGTAAACCGTGTTGACCGAGCCTGCGGTGCTGTTCTCCAAGGGAACCACTCCGTAGCGGCAGAAGCCCTTCTCCACAGCGGTAAAAACAGCCTCGAAGTTAGAGAAGTACATTACATTCGGAGACTTGAAGAGCTTATCGCAGGCAAGCTGAGAGTACGCTCCCTCTACTCCCTGGCACGCTACCGCGGCTCTCTCCGGAAACAGCTTTGGGGTATTTTCAATAGCTGAGCTTATCTTGGATACAAGCTCGCTGCCGCTGCCGATAAGCTTATTCTGATAGCTTCTGCTGAGCTCAAAGATAAGCGAGTATAAAAGTGAGGAATACTCCTTTATTTCCTCCGGCGAGCTGTCAACCACGGCTTTAAGCTTCTCTTTTTCTCTCTTAAGGTCAAAGACCGGCAAAGAGCGCTCCTTCTTAAAGCCCGCCAAGTGGGATACTACCTCCATCCTCTCGGTAAAGAGCTTGACAAGCCTCTCGTCAATCTGGTCAATTTTGCTCCTGTAGTCGTTCTGATCCATCAAAATGCAATCCTTTCTGGTTAATATGATATTCCTGCGCGTAAGATTCTTATATCTATATTACAGCGGTTTGCCCGCGTCGGGCGACTCCGCCTATAAACTGCTTATATTTTCGAAGCAAATACTTATTTACAGCTCTCGCTTTCTTGCCAGAACCGCGTCGTAGACCGCAATCGCGGCGGCGGCTTCCACGCAGGGAACCGCCCTCGGGACTATGCACGGGTCATGACGTCCGGGGACTATCAGCTCCTCCGGAGTAAGGGTTTCGAGATTTACGCTATGCTGAGGCTTTGATATGGACGGCGTAGGCTTGAAGCCAACTCGGAATGAAAGCGGCATTCCGTTTGTTATACCGCCCAATATTCCGCCGCAGTTATTGGTAATGGTGACTATTTTCCCGCCGTCTACCACGAATCCGTCGTTATTTTCGCTTCCGTATAGCTCCGCTGCCCCGAATCCGGCGCCAAACTCGATCCCCTTTACAGCCGGTATGCCGAAAACTATTGAGGAAATCCTGTTTTCCATGCCGCCGAACATGGGATCTCCTATCCCTGCCGGAAGCCCCATGACCTTGCACTCCACCACTCCGCCGACAGAATCGCCGTTTGACTTTGCCTTAAGTATGAGCTCCTTCATTTTTTCGCCCTGAGCGTCTGATACCACCGGAAAATCCTTATCGGCGGTGGAAAGTAAAAGCTCGCCTGAGTCAGATATTTTTCCTATCGACGCTATCCTCGAAATAACGGTGATACCCATTTTCTCAAGCTGCTGCAATATGATCCCGCCGGCGATACACAAAGGAGCCGTCAGCCTTCCGGAAAAATGCCCTCCGCCCGCGTAATCCTGATTTCCGCCGTATTTGACCTGCGCGGTATAGTCGGCATGACCCGGTCTCGGGA
This sequence comes from uncultured Ruminococcus sp., assembly GCA_949283135.1. Lineage (GTDB taxonomy): Bacteria > Bacillota > Clostridia > Oscillospirales > Ruminococcaceae > Faeciplasma. Next base: position 16,015 of record CASDRM010000084.1, on the reverse strand, counting down.
CGACCCTGAGCTTGGAGTAATCGCCGGAGCGGGTATCGGTGTTTCGTATTATAGCGGTAATCGGAGTGCCGCAGCTTATATTACCCTTCACTCCGCATAGAAACTCAGGGCAATCGCCCTCTTTTCTCGGTGTGGAATAGCTGTTTTTTCCCGGAGCTCGCCTCTGCAAAAAGCGGACGAGCCGGTCAAAATCAATCTCACAGCCGGCGGGAAGTCCCTCCAGGGTCATGCCGATAGCGGGCGAGTGCGACTGACCGAATATGGTAAGGCGAATGTTTTCGCCGTAGCTGCTGCTCATCAGTTTCATCTCCTTATATCATTTCAAGTAGGGTCAAGTCGTCCCAGAATCTCGGGTACGACTTTGCGACGCATTCGCTTTCCATAACTGTGACGCTGCCTGAGCACCTGCACGCGGCAACCGCAGCGGACATGGCTATGCGGTGGTCGTTACTGGAATCCACTTCTCCGCCCTCAAGCTCGGGCTTGCCCCTTATTACCAGCCCGTCCTGAAGCTCGGTGACGTCAGCCCCGAGAGCGGTAAGCATCTGGGCTGTAGTTTTGAGCCTGTCCGACTCCTTTATCCGAAGCCGCCCGGCGTTTATCACCTTGGTCTCGCCCTCCGCCACTGCCGCGACAGCGCACAATGGAGGAATAATATCCGGAATCTGGGCTGCGTCTATAGTCAAGCCTGTAAGGCTCCCTCGCTTTACGGTTATGCCGCTGTCAGAGTATGAAACTATCGCTCCGAAGCGTGACAAAATATCTATGACTGCCTTGTCCCCCTGACTGGAATTTGGGTCTAAGCCAAAAACAGTCACTCCGCGCTCTGACAAAGCGCCCATGCAAAGAAAGAATGACGCGCTCGAGTAGTCTCCCTCAACGCTGAACTCGCTCGGAAACTGCGGTGTCTGCCCGCCCGGTATCTTATATGTATTGCCTTCCTTAGTAAACCTCATGCCTGAGCACAGGACTGCGTCCTCGGTCATTCTGATGTAGTTTTCGGATTGAACCTCGCCGGTTACCCTAAGCGTACTATCCCCGTCAATTATCGGAAGAGCCATAATAAGCCCGGATATGTACTGAGAGGAGATATTGCCGGGAAGCTCGTATTCTCCCGCAGAAAGCTTGCCGGAGCAGAGTATTCTGTCCACGGTCTTTTCTATAATCATGCCATGCCGCCTCAGGCACTGGTCAAGCGGGAAAAGCGGTCTTTCCATAAGCCTGCCCTTCGGCAAAAACTCAGCCTCAACCCCGAGCGCTCCGACTATCGGAAGCATAAACCGCAGCGTCGAGCCGCTCTCTCCGCAGCTAAGAAGGCGCCTGCCGGAGCAGCATCGCTTTACAGGCGTGACAAGCATTCTTCCTTCACGCACTTTAATATCCGCGCCTATCGCGTTGAGACAGGCTATGGTGGCTTCAATGTCCTTTGATATCCCGTCTATCAGTATTGACGACGGTTTTGAGCCGAGAGCGGCAAGAATCAAAGCTCTGTGAGCCTGAGATTTTGACGACGGCACCCTAACGCTTCCCGTTCTCTGCCCCGGCTGTATAACTATGTCCATGTAAAGCTCACCTCATTTACTGCTTTATTCCGTCCTCTATCCAGCCAAGCACCTCTTCGCGTTCCGGCTTCATAAGCTCGCAGCTTCCGATTTTCCTTGGTACTACCAGGGTTATATGAGTAGAGCCGGACTTTTTGTCGGCGAGGGTCTCGCGGTAGAGATCAGGCGCCGGATATTTAGTGCGCGTCGGCAGACCGAATCGCTCAAGTATATCCAGAATCTCATGGAGATCTGAGTCCGGAAGAAGTCCTCGCCTGTTCGCTGCACGCGATATGACCGCCATTCCGATGGCGACTGCCTGTCCGTGCAGCACTGTAAAGCCGCTGCACGCCTCTACCGCGTGTCCGACTGTGTGACCGAGGTTAAGAAGCATCCTCCTGCCCGTATCAAACTCGTCTGAGGCTACAATATCACGCTTCATCTCCACACAGGCGGTTATCACGCCCTCAAGGTTTTGTCTGACACCTGCGCCCTTAAGGCTGTCAAAAAACTCCCTGCTGCCCAAAACCGCGTACTTTATTACCTCCGCGCAGCCGCATAAAAACTCCTCCTCAGGCAAGGTATCCAGAGTTTCAGGGTCGCAGATTACTCCGTACGGCTGATAAAAGCTTCCCACCTGATTCTTCCCGTGCTCAAGATTGACCGCCGTCTTTCCGCCGACCGACGAGTCAACCATCGCAAGCAGGGTCGTTGGTATCTGGATAAGCCCCATTCCGCGCTGGAAGGTCGCGGCGGCAAATCCCGCGAGATCTCCAACCACTCCGCCTCCGAGCGCGACTATTACATCGCTTCTTGTCAGCCTGTTTTCAAGGAGAAATTCAAGCAAGCGGATGTATACATCCATGCACTTGGACTTCTCACCGTGCGGGAATACATACTCCAAGACCCTGAACCCGCTTTTCTCAAGGGACAGACGCAGCCTTTGACCGTAGAGGCGGCTGACGTTGTCGTCTGATACAATAACGGCAGTGTCACCCTTTATCAGCGAGGATATATACTCTCCCGCCAAATCTATTAGCCCGGGCTGGACATAGACAGAATAGCTTCTTGAAGCCTCCACCCTGACCTCTTTCATCTGCCGTCTACCTCCTCCTTGAGTCTCTTGCCGTCCGCCAGGAGACTGACAAGCCTATCGGTGTCACCGTTTTTTATCGCCTCACGGTACTCGTTGAGGCTGGCTATGAGGATATCCAGCTCTTTCCCGAGGTATTCGCGGTTTTCTACGAACAGCTCCGCCCACATCTGAGGATTGAGCCAAGCAACCCTTGTCATATCCTTGTAGCTTCCTGCCGAAAATCCCCTGTGAGCCATAGCTGTGGGGCTTTTGATATAAGCGTTTGAAACTACATGCGCAAGCTGCGAGGTAAATGCTATCATCTCGTCGTGCTTTTGCGCCGTGGTCACGGTTATCCTTCCGAAGCCTGCGGGTTTGAGAAGCTCCTTTATCCTGCTCAAAAATACTATATCGTCGTATTTAGGCGGAACTATAACCATCGGCGCGTTAACAAACATGTTTGCCTTCGCGTATTTCAGTCCGGAATACTGAGTGCCTGCCATCGGGTGACCGCCCACATATGTGAATCCATATTCACTCGCGAGCTTAAACCCTATCTCGCAGATCATCCCCTTTGTGCCGCAGCAGTCCATAACAACAGGCTTTGAACCGAATATCGGAGCGTTCTCTCTAAGATACTCCGCCGCCGCCTCCGGGTACAGCGCTATAAGCACAAGGTCACACTCCGGAAGAATACCGGAATTTAGTTCCGCGTTCATTGCCTCGCTGACTATGGCGTAATCCATGACCGACTTATCGCAGTCATAGCCATATACCTCATGCCCCGCCGCCTTATACGCCTTGGCAAAAGAACCCCCTATGAGCCCCAGCCCGACAATTCCAAGCTTCATGTCAATCCACCCCTGACGAAAAATATGCTATGTATATGTAATGCCTATAAGCCTTACTTTATTGCCTCTCTTACCGCCTCAACCTTTTTTGCCAAAGCAGCATACTCCTCGGGGCGCAGCGACTGCGCGCCGTCGCACAGAGCGTGGATAGGATCGTTATGAACCTCTATTATAAGCCCGTCAGCCCCTGCCGCAGCGGACGCGAGAGCCATCGGCGGAACAAGCCTTGACATACCAGTCGCGTGGCTCGGGTCGGCTATCACCGGAAGGTGGGACAGCTCCTTGAGCATTGGTATAGCGGAGATATCCATAGTATTTCTCGTGTAGTCGCTGTATGTCCTGATTCCTCTCTCGCAGAGAATGACGTTTTCATTTCCGCTTGCCATTATGTACTCCGCGCTCATAAGCAGCTCCTTAAGGGTATTGGCAAGTCCTCTCTTGAGAAGAATAGGCTTGTTTGTCTTTCCAAGCTCCTTGAGAAGGTCAAAGTTCTGCATGTTTCTCGCTCCCACCTGCAAAACATCCACATCGTCAAAAAGCGGCAGGTCGGTAATGCTCATTATCTCGGTGACTATCGGAAGTCCCGTTGCCTTCCTCGCGAGCTGCAAAAGCTCTATTCCTCTGCCCTTTAGACCCTGGAAGTCGTATGGAGAGGTTCTGGGCTTGAAGGCTCCTCCTCTGAGCATATTCGCTCCGGCGTCCTTGACAGCCTTTGCGACTGCCACTATCTGCTCCTCGCTTTCTACGGAGCAGGGTCCGGCTATCATGCAGAAATGTCCGCCGCCGATTTTTACTCCCTTGACTTCTATTACCGTGTCGTCCGGATGGAATTTGCGGTTGCAGCACTTGAATGACTCCGACACTCTTGTCACAGATTCCACTATATCAAGGCTCTCTATCAAATCCTTGTCCACCTTTGAGGTGTCTCCTATAAGTCCGAGAACGGTGTTATACTCGCCCTCAGAAATATGGACGCCTATTCCCATTCCCTTGAGCCAGTCGATGAGCTGGTTCCTTTTTTCTTCGCTTACATTTCTCTTCAACGCAACTACCATGATTCTATCCTCCTGAATTTAAGCGTAAGTATTGTCAAAACGGCTTTGATAAGCAATAAAAAAAGCTACACAAGAGCAACCTGTGCAGCCAATAAACTAATATTCCGCGTTTATTTTTGCAACACAAATTACCTTTACATCAAGCGAAAGCAAGCGGTAAAGTAAAAGTAATATGTGTTGTAAAAGTAATTTCTGCGCATATCAATTTCCCCGTTATCTTTATAAACCCTGAATCGGTTCTTGCGTTATATTATAGTCACGCTTAAATCATTTGTCAAGCTTTTTTTCATAAATTAAAGCGCAAAAGTAAATCTTTCTGCGGCTGCCTTTTGACGGCATCTGAAAATACGCTAAAATCAATCTATGATTACTAAAAAGTCATTGAAAAATCGGCATGTTTAATGTATATTGTATTCATAAGTGATTAGGAGGTATTTCCGAAATGAAAACAGAGCTTATTATCTATACAAGAGAGCCAATGGACACCGATATCTACGACGCCAAGCTTGCCTACAGCATGCACCTTGCGCTTATGAGAGACGGGGTCTGCGTGCCTCTGAACCATAATTCCGGCGTGTTTTTCGCCAAGGCGACCGAAGACCCTGCTGACGGCTCTATCACCCCGAAGTCCCTTAAGTCTCCGTACGCATTTAAGCTTGCGCAGGGCGGCTACGGCGTTTTAGCCGTGAGAACGGAGGGCGACGGAAGTGTCGACCACGAGAGCAAGGGCTGCGCGCTTTTAGCTGTGACAGAGGACTTTTTGCAGTATAAGGAAGTCGGACTTGTCAGGCTGTGCGACGACTATGTTACAGAGCTCGCCTGCTCCTATTGCCAGCAGGGCAACGCGTACAAAATAAGCTACAAGACCGAATCTTACAGCGGCGTATGCAAACTTGCCGGTATTGATAGCCTTGAAACTACTCCCGTGACCTCCTGCCCCGCTCAGGATGAAATTACAGTTCCCGAATGCGCAAAGGATATCGAGGGAGCGCATGTAAGCTGCGTTATAGAGATACCTGACAGCATAGCAGATAAGCTTGAAAAGAAGCTGGTAACGCCGAGGAATGTCGAAGTGAGATTTCCCGAAGAGGTTACCGCGTCTAACGAAGCTGAGCTAAGCTCTGTCAGAGCGACGGCAGTATACTCGGACGGCTCGACAGACTACAAGAAAGTAATATGGGATCTTAGCGGCGTTGACTTCAGCACGCCAGGTAGATATGAGGTCACAGGACAGCTTGCTCAGGAGCACTACGAGTTCCCTGTCGCCGTAAACAGAGCCGACCCCTGCGTTGCGAAATGGGGAGACAAGTTCTACTTCATTGCCACCAACGACGCAGACGGCAACCACACCCTCTATATCCGCTGCGCCGACACCATCGAGGGTCTTGTGGACGCGCCGGAGGTTTTGCTTCTCGACTCCGAGACCTATGATGGAATCGGCGGACTGCTCTGGGCGCCTGAATTCCATGAGATAAACGGCAGGCTATACATATTCCACGGAGCGACGCCGGGAGAGTTCTTCAGAGAGGAAAGCCACCTTATGGTTCTTCGCGAGGGCGGCGACCCGATGCAAAGAAGCGACTGGTCCCGCACAAAAAGAGTCACCAAGCGCGACGGCAGCGACCTGTGCGAAGCGGGAAAGGTCATCACCCTTGATATGACCTGCTTCCCGTGGGAGGGAGATTACTACGTCGTATGGTCTCAGAGGCAGTTTGTCCCCAAGGATCTCGGCGCATGGCTTTATATCGCCAAGCTTGACCCGAGCGATCCGTGGAAGCTTCTTACCGACCCCGTAGTTCTGTCAAAGCCGGATTACGGCTGGGCTAACAACCATGTTCTTGTTGACGAGGGACCGTTTGCCCTCATCAGAGGCGATAAAATTTATCTGACCTTCTCGAGCGCGCTTGTTGACTCTACCTACTGTGTCGGAATGTTCACCATTGAAAAAGGCAAGAATCTGCTTAACCCGTCGGATTGGGTAAAGGTAAACTACCCGCTTCTCACCTCAAGAAGCGTTGAGGGAGAGTTCGGCCCCGGACATAACGCATATGTTACTGACGATGACGGCAAGGTCTGGAACACCTATCACGCAAGACCCGGAGTCAAGGGCCCAAGGTCGAGCGGCATAAGAAGAGTTCACTTCGATATCTATGGCGAACCCGTTCTTGACATGACGGAAGAGCTTGATATCAACCCAGCGCTCAAGACAGTCAAAACAACTATCGTGGTGAAATAAAAATAACCGCAGAAAGGAGACCAACATGCTTTACGCGCCAAAACCAAAAAGCCGTGAAATAACCGAATGCAGCTTAAAAGACGGCGCGCTTTACCTTTACTCAGAGGCGGGAACGCACAGGATCATCCCCATGTCCCGCGACATCGCGAGGCTAAGCTTCACCTGCCGCGACAGCTTCTCAAATGAGACTAAGCCCGGAGTTATCCTTAACGGGGCTTTTGACGGCTGGAATCTGAATGAAACGGACAAGGAAATAAGCTTTTACTCGGATGAGCTCAGGATAACTATAGACAAAAAAACCGGGTCGTATCGCTACTTTGACGGAAGCGGGAAGCTTCTCCTTGCGGAAAAGAGCTCGGAATCAAGGACGCTTGATGAGTTCACCGCCTACAGAACCGGCGAGAAGGTAACTAAAACCGTCAAAACGGCGGATGGTGAAAAAACGGTGGTCACAGACGGAGTTAAAATAGAAACCGGCAGGTTTTACCACACAAGGCTTCACCTTGAATTCGCCGACGGCGAGGCTTTGTACGGTCTCGGTCAGCACGAGGAAGGCTTTATGAACCTGCGCGGCAAGACCGTATATGTATATCAAGCGAACAGAAAGATAGCTGTTCCGATGCTGGTTTCTTCCAAGGGCTACGGTATCCTTACCGACACCTACAGTCCCATGATATTCAACGATAACGAGTACGGAAGCTATATTTATACCGAAGCGGACGCCGAAATGGACTATTACTTCATTAACGGAAAAACGCCGGACGGAGTTGTCGCTGGCTACAGACGGCTCACCGGAAAGGCGTCCCTTTTGCCTAAGTGGGCGTTCGGCTACTGGCAGTCTCAGGAAAGATACGAAAGCTTTGACGAGATAATCAATACGGTAAAAGAGTTCAGGAAGAGAAATATAGGTCTTGACTGCATAGTTCAGGACTGGTGCTCATGGCCGGGCGGACAATGGGGTCAGAAATCGTTTGACTCCGCGTGCTACCCCGCTCCGTCAGAAAATATATCAAAAATTCACGAGCTTGGCGCAAAGTTCATGCTCTCGATATGGCCTAACCCGAGCGCTGGTACCGACGACTTCGTGGAATTTGACAAAAGCGGTCTCATGCTCGAAACAAAGGACTGCTACAACGCCTTCAGTCCCGCCGCGAGAAAAATGTACTGGGAGCAGGTCAAAAGGAGCCTTTACTGCCACGGCGTAGACGCATGGTGGTGCGACAGCTGCGAGCCTGTCACATCCGAGTGGAATCTTTTGATACGTCATGAGCCGGGCAGAGCCTACGAGGACTACATCCGCGACGCCTCTGAGCGCTTCGACTACGACAAGATGAACGCATATCCGTTCTGGCACTCGGTAACCATGTATGAGGGTCAAAGAGGCTGCACAGATAAGAAAAGAGTTGTAAACCTGACAAGGTGCGCGTACACCGGTCAGCAGAGGTACTCCTGTGTGCTCTGGTCGGGCGACACAGAGGCATCCTGGGAAACCTATAGAAAGCAGATAGCCGCGGGACTCAACTTCTCTGCGTCGGGACTTCCTTACTGGACCATGGATATCGGAGCGTTCTTTGTAAAGAACTCAGTAAACTGGTACTGGAAGGGAAATTACGACAACACCGTCGCAGATCCCGCCTACAGAGAGCTTTATGTAAGGTGGTATCAATGGGGCAGCTATCTTCCCGTATTCCGCGCGCACGGAACCGATTGCAGGCGTGAGCCGTGGGCATTTGAGGACGAGTCGGATATGCGGTTCTATGACGCTCTTGTCAAGGCTAACCGCAACCGCTACACCCTCCTGCCCTACATATACTCTGCGGCGGCAGCGGCGTATCTCAAGGACAAATCGATAATCAAGCCGCTTGGCTTTGAGTATCCGGAGGACGAGATCGCCCGCAATATCAAAACCCAGTATATGTTCGGCGACAGCATGATGATATGCCCGGTAACAAAGCCTATGTACTTTGACGAGGGCAGGCAGCTTGATGGCGACACGAAAATAAGCGTGTACCTTCCCGAGGGCGGCTGGTACTCGATGTCCACAAACGAATACTACCGCGGAGGTCAATATGTGAGCGTTGACGCTCCTATAGACGAAATTCCCGTCTTTGTCAAAGAGGGAAGCATAATCCCCTGCACGGAATTTAAGCCAAACACCGACGAGCAGGGAGACATCCGGTTCAAGGTCTACGCAGGTAAGGACACCGTATACACTCTGTATGAGGACGCAGGCGACGGCTACGGCTATGAGAGCGGCGAATACACCCTTACCGAAATAACATGGTCGCAGGATAAGGGCGTGCTTTCCTCCTCGGACGGCAGAGTATTTGACGCCGAGATCATCTCCCATTCATGATCGCTTTAGGCTGATTGAGCTTTTATTTCAGAACTATCCTCGTAATTTTATACAAAATCAACAAGCCGTTCGTCCGAATTCTCGGGCGGGCGGCTTTTATCACAAAAAAAATATATTTTTTTCTGCTAAAAAACACACAAATCAAAAAAAATGTGCTATACTGATTAGGAATGTAATTTCAATTTTACAATACAGATGATTATTGACAGTATTTTACACTATATTGTATATCGGGAGATAGATGCGTTAAATGAAAACATACCGTGCAGGAATTGATATCGGAAGCACAACCGTCAAGCTCGTTATCCTTGACGAGAATGACAACATAATTTTCGGAGAGTACCGCCGTCACTGCGCGCAGATCCAGTCCGCCGTACAGGAGCTCCTCACCGAAGCCAAGAAGCGTATCGGAGAATTTTCCCTTAAGCTAAAGGTTACAGGCTCGGGCTCGATAAATATAGGCAAAGCGCTCGGCATACCATTTGTGCAGGAGGTGGCGGCAGTTGCTACCACCCTTGAAAAGCTCGCGCCGCAGACAGACGTAGCGATAGAACTCGGCGGAGAGGACGCCAAAATCATATACTTCCGCGGCGGTCTCGAGGAGAGAATGAACGGAGTCTGCGCAGGCGGCACCGGCTCGTTTATCGACCAGATGGCTTCTCTTTTGCAGACAGACGCCCTCGGGCTTAATCACGAGGCGGAAAACTATAAAAGAATATACCCTATCGCAGCAAGGTGCGGCGTGTTCGCCAAAACCGACATACAGCCGCTTATCAACGACGGAGCGCAAAGAGCGGATATCGCAGCCTCGATATTCCAAGCGGTAGTCAACCAGACGATATCAGGTCTGGCGTGCGGAAAGCCTATAAGAGGCTGCGTGGCGTTTTTGGGAGGACCTCTTCACTTTCTCCCCGAGCTAAAAAAAGCGTTCATACGCACCCTTAAGCTCGCGCCTAATGAAATAGTAGACCCGGACAATTCCCACCTCTTCCCCGCTATGGGAGCGGCTCTTGAGGCGTCGGACGCTCCGGAGCTTTCACCCGATTCGCTTATTAAAAAGCTCCAGTCGGGAATAAACATGGAGTTTGAGCTTAAAAGGCTTGAGCCTCTTTTCTCGTCTCAGGAAGAATACGACGAATTCTGCCGGAGGCACTCGGAAGCCGTTGTGGCTAAGGCAAGACTTGAGGACTATAAGGGAAACTGCTTCTTGGGAATCGACGCCGGCTCGACAACGACAAAGCTCGCGCTTATCGGCGAGCAGGGTCAGCTTCTGTTCTCATACTACGCGGGCAATCTCGGCTCGCCGGTGCAGACAGCAATAAAGGCCATTGCCGCTCTCGGCGAAAGGCTTCCCGAGGGCGCCTCTATAGTCCGCTCCTGCTCGACCGGCTACGGCGAGGCGCTGCTCAAGTCCGCGTTCTCGCTTGACGCCGGAGAGGTCGAGACCATAGCTCACTGCACGGCGGCGTCCTTCTTTGACCCGGACGTCGACTGCGTGCTTGATATCGGCGGTCAGGATATGAAGTGCATCAAGCTCAAAAACGGCTCGGTGGACACGATAATGCTCAACGAGGCGTGCTCGTCCGGCTGCGGCTCGTTTATAGAGAATTTTGCCCAGTCGCTCGGCTACACCGCCGAGGAATTTGCTCACAAAGCTCTTTTTGCCGAGCACCCGATAGACCTCGGAACAAGGTGCACGGTATTCATGAACTCAAACGTAAAACAGGCTCAGAAGGAGGGCGCGACAGTCGAGGATATTTCCGCCGGACTTGCCTACTCGGTAATCAAAAACGCGCTCTTCAAGGTAATCAAGCTTGCGGGAGCCTCAGACCTCGGAAATAATATAGTAGTTCAGGGCGGCACATTCTTGAACAAGGCTGTCCTCAGGGCGTTTGAAAAGATATCGGGAGCAAACGTAATCTGCCCGGATATCTCCGGCATAATGGGTGCGTTCGGAGCGGCGCTCATAGCCAAAGACAGCTACACCGGGCAGAAAACTTCGATGCTTTCAATACCCGAAATACTTGCCCTTACATATACAACCTCTACCACTCACTGTAACGGCTGCTCGAATAAGTGCATGCTGACTATAAACACCTTCTCAGGTGGACGCAGATACATAACCGGCAACAGGTGTGAAAAAGGGCTCGGAGCAGCGGCGGCATCGGAAAAGGCGCCTAATCTGTCGGCTTACAAGCTTGAAAGAATATTTGATTATCCTCCGCTTGAAAACCCAACGCGCGGCGAGATCGGAATACCCAGAGTCCTCAATATGTATGAGAACTACCCCTTCTGGGCTACCTTCTTCCGCGAGCTCGGCTTTAGGGTGATACTTTCTCCCAAGTCGAGCCACAAGATATATGAGCTCGGAATGGAAAGCATACCCTCGGAATCGGAATGCTACCCCGCAAAGCTTTCTCACGGGCACGTCCAGTGGCTTATTGACCAGGAAGTAAAAACCATCTTCCATCCCTGCGTATTCTACGAGCATCAGGAATTTTCCGGAGCGCAGAACCACTTTAATTGCCCAATAGTTATCTCCTACCCGGAAAACCTCAAAAACAATGTCGAGCAGATCGCCGACGGCGAGGTAAGATACATAAGACCGTTCATATCCTTCACCACCGAAAAAATCGCGGCTAACAGGCTTGTAGAGCTCTGCCGCAAGGAATGGGACATCCCCGAGCATGAGGTCAGGGACGCGGTTCACAAGGCATGGCAGGAGCAGCACAGAGCTAAAGCGGACATCCGTGAAAAGGGCAGGCAGACCCTTGAATGGATGGAGAAAAACAACAGGTTCGGAATAGTCCTTGCGGGGCGTCCGTATCACGTCGACCCTGAAATAAACCACGGTATCCCGGAAATGATTTCCGAATACGGTCTTGCCGTATTTACAGAGGACAGCCTGCCGATAGATTTCACTCCTGACAAGCCGCTCAGGGTGACCGACCAGTGGGTCTACCATTCAAGGCTTTACGCCGCAGCGGAGTTTGTAAGGAACAGAAACGACCTCGAGCTCATACAGCTCAACTCCTTCGGCTGCGGTCTTGATGCCGTGACAACAGATCAGGTGTCCGAGATACTTGAGGGAAGCAATAAGCTGTATACCGTTCTTAAAATTGACGAGGTCAGCAACCTCGGAGCGGCAAGGATCAGGATAAGAAGTCTTCTTTCTGCGATGAAGCAGAGAAACAGACGCGGAATAAAAGCAGCTCCTAAAAGCGCCGCGTACCGCCGCGCCGAGTTTACGCGCAAAATGAAGAAAGAGGGCTACACGATACTCTGCCCTCAGATGAGCCCGATACACTTCGACATCCTCGAGCCTGTGTTCAAAAGCAGCGGCTACAACATCGTCATCCTTGATAACGACAACAGGACAGCTATAGATACCGGACTCAGGTTCGTAAACAACGACGCATGCTTTCCCTCGATAACCGTCGTCGGACAGATAATGGAGGCTGTGCTTTCCGGAAAATACGACACCGACCATCTTGCCATCATTATGTCGCAGACCGGAGGCTGCTGCCGCGCCAGCAACTATGTGGGATTTATCCGCCGCGCGCTTGAGAAGGTGCACCTTGGTCACATACCGGTAATTTCCCTCAACGCAAACGGAATGGAGAAAAACAAGGGCTTCAAGATATCTCCCTCCCTGCTCATAAACGCCGGAAAGGCGGTAGTGTACGGCGACCTACTGATGCGCTGCCTGTACCGCGTCCGCCCCTATGAAGCTGTATCCGGCTCGGCAAACGCGCTTCACGACAAGTGGCGCAAAATTGCGATTGATTCCCTTGTAAATCCGAAATCAAGGTATAGCTACAAGGCGGTCTGCGAAGGAATAGTCAGAGATTTTGACAATCTCAAGCTCAACGAGGGCGTCGTAAAGCCGAGAGTCGGCATAGTCGGCGAGATACTCGTAAAGTATATGCCGCTTGCCAACAACGGACTTGTCAATCTCCTCGAAAACGAGGGCGCCGAGGCAGTAGTGCCGGATCTTATGGACTTTTTGAACTACTGCGCCTATAACTCGGTATACAAGCATAGGTTCTTAGGCACAAGCCTCGCGTCGTCAAAGATAGCGGAGGCGGTTGTAAAAGCGGTAAGATTCCTGCGTGATCCCGCCATTAAGGCGCTTAGAAACAGTAAAAGATTCGAGCCTCCGATGGATATAGAAAAGATTGCGAAGCTCGCCAAGCCTATCATATCCCTCGGAAACCAGTACGGCGAGGGCTGGCTGCTTACCGGTGAAATGGCAGAGCTTATACGCTCAGGCGTGCCTAATATTGTTTGCATACAGCCGTTTGCATGTCTGCCGAACCATGTCGTCGGAAAGGGCGCTATCAAGGCTCTTAAAAAGCTTTACCCCGAAGCGAACATCGTTGCCGTTGACTATGACCCCGGAGCTTCCGAGGTAAACCAGTTCAACCGCATAAAGCTTATGCTCTCGACTGCGGTAAAGCGTCTTAACGCTGCAAAGCAGCCTGACGGAGCGCCGAGCAAAACCGCCGACAATCTTGTTACCGTCTGAAAAAAGTACAACATTACACAAAAACCGTTTCGGAAAATCCCGGAACGGTTTTTTGCTGCGTATGAATTGATTTAAGAAAAATGGCAATTTTACATATATGGCTTGAGACTGCTTACTACCATAGAATTTACGAACGCTATGACGTCATCCTTTTCATACCTCTGGTATCCCTCGACGACAGCCTGCGTCAATCCCGCGGACAGGCAGGTAAAAAGCATTTCCAGCTCGCAGTCCTTAGCTTTCTTCAGGTATTTTTTCCAGTTTTCTATGCTGATGTCGTGGGCTAAGGAAATCATCTTTTTTATGAGCGAATAATTAGTGTTGCCAAATACCAGCACCTTGCAAAGCTCTATATTGTTGTCTATCATGTCGTAAATGGCAAGCACCATTTTCCTTACGTCCAGCCCCTCAATATAAGACAGCGACGCCTCATACTCTTTCATAAACTCATTTTCGATTTTCTCAAGCAAATCAAAACAATCGGTGTAGTGCGAATAAAAGGTTGCCCTGTTTATTTGAGCAATCTCGCATACCTCCTTAACTGTAATGCGGTTTATCGGCTTTTTTTCAAGCAGCCCGAGAAGGGTGTTTTTAAGCACCTGCTTAGTGTACCTGACTCTTGCGTCTGTTTTCATTTTCTCACCTCGATGAAAGTTTTGTGAAATAATCAACGCATCTGCTGCCCGTGACGGATATCTTTCATCTCACAAAAAGCTGACGGTTGGATTTCCTATACAAGTGTATTATAATATAATTGTGAAAGAAAATCAACACATGTGCAATTATTTAATCTGATAAACTTTAAGAAGGAGGCAGATTATATGTATTCAGAGTATTATATCACGGGCGCTACCGGCTTTTTAGGAAGCCATGTGCTGAGTCAACTTCTCAAGAGCGGCGCCAAGGTCAACGCGCTGGTTTTGCCTAATGACAAGAACCTTTCGCTGCTTCCAAAGGGAGTAACCATCACCTACGGCGATGTGACAGACATGAAATCACTTGAGGACTGGACAGCAAACATTACCCATCCCTGCTGCCTGATACACTGCGCGGGAATAATCTATATCGGAAGCGCTCCAAACAAAAAGCTTGCAGAAGTAAATGTCGGAGGCACTGCGAATATCATCAAGCTTTGTCGGGAGCGTGGCATTGACAAGCTGGTACATGTTAGCTCTGTTCACGCGATACCAGAGCTTCCGGACGGAAAAGTTATGAGCGAGATATCCGAGTTCTCTCCCGACAAGGTTTCAGGCTGGTATGCAAAGAGCAAGGCTAAAGCGACGGCTCTGGTGCTCGACGCGGCGAAAAAGGGTCTTAACGCCTCAGTCATCCATCCGTCAGGCATAATCGGACCTGGCGACATAGCCATGGGCAGCACGACAAGTATGCTTATCTCCTACTGCGAGGGAAAGCTTCCCGTCTCGGTTAAGGGCGGCTATGACTTTGTTGACGTAAGAGATGTTGCCGACGGAGTGATAGCCTGCTGCGAAAAGGGAGAGAGAGGACAGTGCTACATTCTCTCCGGCGAATATGTCTCGGTTGACAACCTGCTGAATACCGCGAGCAAAATAACAGGAAGAAAGAGACCGCTGTTTACGGTTCCTCTCAAGCTTGCGTCAATGGCTGCAAGATTAGTGGAGAAAATCAGCCTGAAAATGGGCAAGAAGCCGTATTTCACCCCGTACGCAGTAATGGTACTTGGCACAAACGCGAAATTTTCACACAGAAAAGCGACAGAAAAATTAGGCTACTCGCCACGCCGCATTTCCGAAACGCTTCGCGACACGATCGAATGGATAAAAAGAACATACCTTCCGAAAACGGCATAAAATATTCCCCGCGAATTAAACGCGGGGAATATTTTACTTTAAGAACATATCAAATAATTTTAAATCACAGTCACTGTCGGTCAAAAAAGTTATCATTGCGAAAGTCTCCATATTATGATATACTTAATGCAAAAATACGAATATAGGAGAGCTACTATGAAATTATCCGGAATATGTTCGCTTTTATTGTCTCTGACATTGTCAACCGCCGTGCTATGTTCCTGTTCAGGCATGCGGAACGCCCAAGATGACGCCTCTGAAACTAAGGACAGCGACACACCTGAAAGCGAACAGGTTGCCGATATGTCAGCCATGCAAACAGCCAAGGACATGGGAATAGGGATCAACCTCGGCAACACCTTTGACGCCTACTACGGCGACGAGACGAGGATTTACAGCGGTGCGCAGATAATAGGAGACAACAGCCCGACAAACTACGAGACCTGCTGGGGCTCACCCGAAACCACAAAGGATATTATAGACGGCTTCAAAGACGCGGGCTTCAACACGGTCAGAGTCCCTGTCTACTGGGGAAACATGATGG
>CASDRM010000083.1 GCA_949283135.1 uncultured Ruminococcus sp. | reverse complement strand
GGGCTTCTCTCATTTGAAGTTACATCTGTCGACGGAATAAGAGTATATACTACCGTAAAGGAAGGCGGAGAGCTCTCAAACAACAAATCAATGAGCTTCCCCACCAAGCTTCTCAAGCAGAAGTATCTGAGTGAGCAGGACAAATCAGACCTTCTCTTCGGAATAGAAAACGATGTTGACTTTGTTGCCTGCTCGTTTGTTTCATGCAAGCAGGATGTCCTTGATATAAAGAATTTCCTTATGGAAAACGGCGGCTCGGATATCGACATAATAGCTAAAATAGAAAATCAGGCAGGCGTGGACAACATTGAAGAGATATCTGAAGCTTGTGAGGGCATTATGATAGGCAGGGGCGACATGGGTGTTGAGATACCGTTTGAGAAGCTTCCCGCTATCCAGAAGACGCTTATCACCAAATGCAGGCTCTTGGGCAAAAGAGTTATAACCGCCACCGAAATGCTTGAGTCTATGATCCACAATCCCCGCCCGACAAGAGCGGAGACCTCCGACGTAGCTAACGCCGTGTACGACGGAACAAGCGCAGTAATGCTCTCCGGAGAAACAGCCGCCGGCAAGTACCCTGTTCTCGCCGTAAAGACAATGGCGAAAATCTGCGAAACAACTGAGCAAAGCATAGACTACACCAAGCTGTTCATAACCTCGGAGTTCCAGATTAAGAACACCGTAGACGCAATATCGCACGCCACATGTGGAATGGCGATAGATGTAAACGCCAAGGTAATCGCCGTATGCTCCCTCTCAGGAATGACAGCGAGAATGGTATCGAGATTCCGCTCACCCGTAGATATACTCGGTCTTACGACAGACGAAAAGACTTGCCGCAAGCTTTCGCTCTCGTGGGGAGTCGCGCCATATGTCTGCGACACCTTTGACTCTACCGATGTTCTCTTCTATACCGCTAAGAGAATGGCAAAAGACGTCTTCAAGCTCAAGAGCGGAGACAAGATGGTGGTCACCGGAGGAATAACAAACGGAGTCTCCGGCAACACCAACCTCATCAAAGTAGATACATTCTAAGTTGATTACAGGTTAAATTTCTATCTTCTGTACACCACCATATACGGAATAAACTGTTGACAGTAGGTGTAGGACATGGTATACTCTTGGTGTGATTTCCGTTACTGACGGTATGTGGTTAAACACAGTGGAAGCGGAAACGATAAAATGCCGACCGTCTGGGCAGTACTACTCTGTAATTTTGAGTGGTCTGCCCTTTTTTACTATTTGATTTCTAGGGGGGGGCTGTGTGTGTCTAAGTGGAAAACAATAGTAAGCGGCATCGCCTCCGGCGCACTTGTCGGAATAGGCGGAGCGGTATACCTAAGCTGTGACAATAAGTATGTCGGAGCGGTTTTGTTTTCAGTCGCGCTGATAAGCATATGCTACCTTGGGCTATATCTGTTCACCGGCAAAATAGGGTTTGTCGCCGAGGAATTCAAGAAAAGTATGCTATGGCAGCTTCCCTTAGGACTTTTAGGCAACTTTATAGGAGCTACCTGTCTTGGATACTTCATATCATTTGCAAAGCCCTCTTTAAGACAAGCGGCTGCTTCCGCGTGCGCTTCAAAGCTGGAAAACGGGTTTATGCAGACGCTCGTTCTCGGCGCTATGTGCGGAGTGCTGATGTATATCGCAGTAAAAATATTTAAAAGCGGCAATAACCCAATAGGCATTATATTTGGCATACCTGTCTTTATCCTTAGTGGGTACGAGCACTCTATAGCAGACATGTTCTATTTTGCGCTTGCAAATATGCTTACACTCAATTATCTTATATTCATAACAGCGGTTGTTTTAGGCAACGCCGTCGGAGCGGCAGCCGTGGCGCTGCTTGTACGGCTTTCCGTTGAAAAATCAATAGGCAATAAATAATTTTAGTAGATAAAGGAGAGATTGTCATGTTTTTTGAAAATCTTAAGAACTTTGACCCGGATGTAGCCGCATCCTGTGAGCGCGAGCTTCAAAGACAGCGCCACAACATCGAGCTCATTGCATCTGAAAACATCGTTTCGGAGGGTGTGCTCCTCGCCGCAGGAAGCATACTCACAAATAAATACGCTGAGGGCTACCCCGCAAAGAGATATTACGGGGGCTGCATGTATGTAGACGAGGTGGAGCGTCTCGCTCAGGAGCGCGCCTGCAAGCTGTTCGGCGCAGAGCACGCGAATGTTCAGCCTCACTGCGGAGCTAACGCCAACCTTGCCGTATTCTTTGCGCTTTTACAGCCCGGCGACACCGTTCTTTCGATGAGCCTTGCTCACGGCGGACATCTCTCCCACGGCTCTCCGGTCAACATCTCCGGAAAATACTTTAAGATAGTTCCATACGGAGTTTCAGACGATACCCAGACTATCGACTACGATGAGGTTGAAAAACTTGCTGTTGAGAACAAGCCAAAGCTCATCCTTGCCGGCGCTTCCGCTTATCCGAGAATCATCGACTTCAAGAGATTCCGTGAGATCGCGGACAAGGTTGGAGCTTACCTTATGGTGGATATGGCTCACATCGCCGGTCTTGTCGCCGCGGGACTTCACCCAAGCCCTGTACCCTACGCCGATGTCGTAACAACCACAACACACAAGACTCTCAGAGGTCCCAGAGGAGGACTTATACTCTGCAATGAAAATCTTGCAAAGGCTATTGATAAGGCAATCTTCCCCGGAACTCAGGGCGGTCCTCTGATGCACATCATTGCGGCTAAGGCGGTTGCCTTCGGCGAGGCTCTAAAGCCTGAGTTCAAGGAATACCAGACTCAGATAGTAAAGAACGCTCAGGTTCTCTCAAAGGAGCTTATGGCAAAGGGCATCAACCTCGTATCCGGCGGAACAGACAACCACCTCATGCTCCTTGACCTCAGAGGCACGGGAGTTACCGGTAAGGAGCTCGAAAGAAGACTTGACGAGGTTCACATCACAGCCAACAAGAACGCGATTCCCAACGACCCTGAAAGCCCGTTCATCACCAGCGGTATAAGAGTCGGCACTCCCGCGGTCACCACTAGAGGCTTCAAGGAAGAGGAAATGAAGCTTATAGCCGGCTGGATCTCTGATGTCATCAAGGACTTTGATGGCAATAAGGACAGAATCACCAAGGAAGTAATCGAGCTTTGCGACCGCTTCCCTATTTATCAGGACTGATTTAACCGAAACACTAAACATATAAACGAAAGGCAGAGGACATAATGGCAAGCTACAAATCCGACATTGAAATAGCACAGTCTGTTAAGCTGAAGCCTATCACAGAAATTGCGGCTACGGCAGGAATTGACGATAAGTATCTTGAGCAGTACGGCAGATACAAGGCTAAAGTTGACTACTCTCTTCTTAAGGAAACAACAAGACAGGACGGAAAGCTGATACTCGTCACCGCCATCACTCCTACGCCCGCGGGCGAGGGCAAAACAACGACTACCATAGGACTTGCCGACGGTTTGAGAAAAATCGGCAAGAACTCGGTCGTAGCCCTAAGAGAGCCCTCATTAGGACCTGTATTCGGCGTAAAGGGAGGCGCTGCCGGCGGAGGATATGCTCAGGTAGTGCCAATGGAGGACATAAACCTTCACTTTACCGGAGATTTTCACGCTATAGGAGCAGCTAACAATCTTCTTTGCGCTATGCTCGACAACCACATTCAGCAGGGCAACGAGCTCAGGATAGACCCGAAAAGGATTACGCTGCGTCGCTGCGTGGATATGAACGACAGGCAGCTGAGAAATGTCGTTGACGGTCTCGGAGGACAGGCTAACGGAGTTCCGAGAGAAGACGGCTTTGACATTACCGTCGCAACTGAGATGATGGCTGTGTTCTGCCTCGCAAGCTCTATAGCAGACCTCAAGGCAAGGCTTTCTAACATGATAGTCGGATATACATACGACGGAAATCCCGTGACCGCGGCTGATCTCAAGGCTGTAGGCGCAATGGCGGCTCTGCTTAAAGACGCGCTCAAGCCGAACCTTGTCCAGACACTTGAGCATACTCCCGCGTTTGTTCACGGAGGTCCGTTTGCCAACATTGCCCACGGCTGCAACTCTATCTTAGCCACGCGCATGGCACTTAAGACAGGCGACTACGCAGTCACTGAGGCGGGCTTCGGAGCTGACCTCGGAGCGGAAAAGTTCTTGGATATCAAGTGCAGGATGGCCGGTCTTACTCCGTCTGCGGTCGTTATTGTCGCTACGGTAAGGGCTCTCAAGATGCACGGAGGACTTGCGAAAACCGAGCTTGGCAATGAAAACCTTGAAGCTCTTGAGAAAGGACTCCCAAATCTTTTAAGGCATGTGTCAAATATACAGAACGTATACGGACTTCCATCGGTAGTAGCGGTCAATCGCTTCCCCACTGATACCGACGCCGAAATTGCTCTCGTTATAAAAAAGTGCAGCGAGCTCGGAGTCAAGGCTATTATGTCTGACGTATGGGCAAAGGGCGGAGAAGGAGGAAAAGAGCTTGCCAAGGAGGTAGTAAGACTCTGCGAGGAGGAAACACCCAGCTTCAAGTTCTCTTACCCAGATGACTACAGCCTTGAGGATAAGATAAGGGCGGTAGTCACAAGAGTATATGGCGGCGATGGCATTATCATCTCATCGAGCGCGCGCAAGGAGATAGACAAGCTCACCGAGTTAGGCTTCGGCAGAATGCCTGTCTGCATTGCAAAGACGCAGTATTCATTCTCTGACGACCCGACAAAGTTAGGAGCTCCCAAGCACTTTGAGGTGAACATCAAGAAGGTCAAGGTTTCTGCCGGAGCAGGCTTTGTGGTAGTTCTTACAGGAGACATAATGACCATGCCCGGGCTTCCAAAGAGACCTGTCGCGGAAAAAATAGATGTAGACGAAAACGGAGTTATCTCCGGACTCTTCTGATCGACACATTATGCCGTGAGCTTGTATTCTGGCTCACGGCTTTTGTATTTTATGGTGTTGCATTTTTTCGCGAAATCGTATATGATAGATATTGTGGATATGTATATGATTCGCAGTATTTATGTACCGTTCAAGGATAGGTGATTTTATGGCAACAAAGAAGCTGTACCGGTCGAGATTCAACAAAAAAATCGCGGGAGTATGCGGAGGAATTGCGGAGTATTTCAACATTGACGCCACTATAGTCAGAATAATTTGGGTAGTGCTCGCGTTTATTCCGTTTATCCCTGCTCTGCTGCTGTACATTATTTTCGCATTAGTTATCCCCGAGAACCCGGATGACACAATAGTTGTCGATTGACACGTTAATGGAGAATATTCTCAGTAAAGCAGGTTCCCGCTCGATACCCCGATAACTCAGCAAATTTATAAAAGTAAAAGAGACTGTCCATTCTATACAGAGCAGTCTCTTTTTTTATTATGCGAGTAGTTGGATTACACTCTTATTGCTTGTTTCCGGAAAGGTAGCTTAAAACCTCCTCCGCATTTGTGTCAGGCTTAACCTTGGGCATGACCTTTTCTATAACGCCCTGCTCGTCTATTATAAATGTCGAGCGGACGACTCCCATGCTCACCTTGCCGTAGTTCTTCTTTTCCTGCCATACGCCGTACGCCTGAATAGCCGACAGCTCAGGGTCGGATAACAGCGTAAACTCAAGGTTAAACTTATCAGCAAATTTCACATGGGACGACACGCTGTCCTTGCTTATTCCTATTACCTCAGCGTTGACAGCCTTAAAGCTATCCAGCGACGCCTCATATGCCTGCGCTTGTCTTGTACAGCCGGGTGTGTTGTCCTTAGGATAGAAATAAAGGACTACCTTTTTACCTAAAAACTGAGACAAAGTTACTGTGTTGCCGTTCTTATCCTGCAAGCTGAAATCCGGGGCCTTTACACCCGGCTCGAGTAATGACATATTATCTCCTCCTGAATTAAATATAATTACAGCGTAATTATACGCCATATTTTTGAAAAATGCAAATAAAAAGCCATCTCGCTCAAATCAAGCAAGATGGCTTTTTAACTTAGCTAAGTATTACTGAGCTTCCCTTTCGCTCGGAGTGTTGATAACCGCCCAATATGCGGATTTGAATTTAAGGTCGCGGTCAATAAGCAGCGGGTGGTTTACTCTTCCCGCAGGGCTGCCGTTGAGCCAGCTCATGCCGTCATTATAGCCCCAGAACACCACAGTCTTGAGGACTCCCTCCTCGGCAAAGTCGAGAAAGACATTAAACAGCTCCTTGTAGGTGTTGTCAAACTGCTCCACAAACTCGTCGGTCAAGTCAACCTCTATATCCTCGTTTCCCCAAGTATAGCAGTTCATATCAAGCTCTGTTACCTCAAGCACAAAATCAGGGTTGATGTCCTTAAGACCTGCAAGAATTTCCATGTTGTCCCTGACAAGCTGCACATCCGTGTCGTATCCGACATGCATCTGAAGACCTATTCCATCGATCGGAACGCCTTCCTCAAGCATAGCCTTGACCATATTGTACATGGTGATAGCCTTGTTGGTGTTGGACTCAAGCGAGTAGTCGTTTATAATCAGCCTTGCGTCAGGATCAGCCTCTCTTGCGGCTCTGAACGCTATCTCGATAAAGTCGTAATCGTCCCCATCACCGTCATAGTCTCCCACCAGCCTGAGCCAGTCGGAGAACCTGAGTCCGTGGCCGTCATCCACAACCTCATTTACGACATCCCAAGTGTCGATCTTTCCCTTGTAGTGGGAAACTATAGTTGTTACATGCTCTTTGATTCTTTCCACCAGAAGATCCGCCGAGGCGTCGTTGCCGTCCTCATCATAGAAGAACCAGTCGGGACACTGCGAGTGCCAGATAAGGGTGTGTCCTCTCACCTTTTTGCCGTTCTGCTCAGCGAATTCGACCAGCTTGTCGGTGCTCTCAAAATTATATACATCCTCAGATGGGTGCATATGATCCGGCTTGGAGTCATTTTCATATGTATAAATGTTGAACTGATTTGTAATTATCTCGTACTCGTTTGTTCCCTCTGTAAGATCCCAGGGATTTATCGCAGACCCAACATCGAAGTAATCTGCAAACTCCTCATACAATGACGGTGCGTCAGGATCATAGGCGTACTCGACCGAACCCTCCGGATACTTCTGGCTTGAGCACGCCGTAAAACCTGCACAAAGAATAGCGCAGGCAGTCGCTGCCGAGAATACTCTTCTTAATAACATTTTATTTCTCCTTTTCTCTTATTTTATATTCAGCGGTCAAATGTGCCCGCCTGATGCACGGTAATCCATCAAAAGCTCGGTCACGCGGTAATATATCTCGATTCCCTCCTCGACCTCGTTGAACTGAAGGTTTGCCTCTGTCAGAGCGTCAGAGACAGCCTCCACCGTCTCGGTGGGGATTATCTCCTTGTCCGCGTTCTCCTCAAAGTAATTAGCCCTGAATGAGTACAGGTCATAATCCCACACCTCGTCCGGCACGGGGGCTATCGCCTCTCTGAGCATATCCTCATACTCAGTTCCTATAAGCTTGACAGCGTCTGAGTAAAGATAATAAAATGCGTCAAGGTAGCCGCTGTACCTCACCGCCGCGCTGTCAGAATTGAAGCAGGCAACGGAAGCTACAAAGCTCGCCTCGTCCTCCTGAATTATCCCCTTGAGGTGCGCAAGCTCGTGGCAAATTGTGGCAGGCTTTGAGATGGGCTGTGTATCGGCGTTATATGTCGCCTCGAACGCGAACGGTATGTACAGTCCGATTATCCCCTGCTGCGACATAAAATATGACGCTTTTATTGCCTTCGGCTGAGGATAGTACCCGGAAAGCTGAGAATAGTCGGAGGATATCTTCCTCATCGACTCCTTGCATTCCTCAATACAGTCCTCGTCAAGCACTATGTAGCCGTCCGAGTCCCGTTCAAAACCGTCGTAAAGCTCCGCGAGCCTGTCGCTCACCGCCCCGAGAGTATCAAGAAGCAGTTCCTCGGTGTGCTCTGTCGGCTCAAAGTACCTCGATGAAAATGGCGAGCACTGATACATCACAAAGCAGTTGAGCGTCTCTGTCGCGAATATGTAAGCAACTGCCCACAAGACCACCTTGAGGCATATCCCGGAAACCCTTTTTACAAGAGGCTTGTTTTTGTGCTTTATAATCGAGAAGATTATCAAAGCAGGCACGCCGAGCAGCACCGCGACAACTCCCACGGCTATCATTACCTCGCCTACAGAAAAGCTCACAAGTCCTGATAGGAATATGAAAGGTGCGGATATCACCGGATAAATTTTTTGGACATAAAAGTCTGATATAGGTACACTCAGCCTTGCGATAACATTTACAAGTATCATCGCGGTTATGATTACTATCAGAGCTATGCTTGATCTTTTCAGTTTTTTCTTTTTCATCAGTCCATCTTCTTATCCACGTTTATAACAAAGTAGTAGGTTCCTTCTTCTTTTGAGAAAGCCTCGGAAAGCATTTCCTTTATCCTGTCAATATCATAGCTTTCTCCAAACGGCTCGACGATATCAAAAAGAACATTTGTATGCGTAGGACCTTCCACCAGCCTGAAATCGTGTATCATGATTTCGGGATTATACCTTTTCACAGCTTCTAAGGCAATCTCATACAGCTTATGCCTTCTGGGATTGGACACATCCACCGGATCCATGTGAATGGTCAGCGCTATGCCAAGCTTTGAGCTTGCCTCACGCTCTATATTGTCTATGATATCATGTATGTGGGTTATGTCCCCGGCGGCATCAAACTCAGCGTGAAGAGACGCAAATGTCGCGCCTGCGCCGTAGCTGTGTATTATCAGATCATGGTGACCTATTATCTCGTCGTGACCGTCAAACAGGTGATATATCCCGTCCACCTGCTCCTGCGTAGGAGGCGTTCCCAAAAGAGTGCTTATTACCTCTCGCACCATCCCTATTGCAGAACAAATCACGAAAATAGACACCGCAAGCCCCACCCAGCCGTCTATGTTGATCTCAAAGATTTTCATAACCACCATGCTCACCAGCACAGATACGGTAGTTATGATATCGTTCCTTGAATCCATAGCGGCGGCTTTTATCGCTTCCGATGAGATAGCTTTCGCGAAGTCAAGGTATGTAAGCATCTGAATAAGCTTTAGAGCTACGGCGATTATCAGAATAACAAAGGTAGCGATGCTGATATTGAGCTCCTGCGGGCTGATTATTTTATCCACCGAGCTCTTGGCAAACAGTATTCCTATGCACAAAACGAGTATAGCAACCAGCAGCGCTGTGATCTGCTCGTATCTTGCATGACCATATGGGTGATCCTTATCGGCAGGACGGTTCGAGAGCTTGAAGCCAACCATTGTAAAAATGGACGAGCCGGCGTCAGAAAGATTGTTTATCGCGTCCGCAATAATGGTGATACTGTGGGCAAGCACGCCTATCAAAAGCTTGATTAAAAACAAAATAATATTAGTAGCTATTCCGAACGCCCCGGCGACTACTCCGTACCTTATCCTTACACCGGGATCTGACACATTTTTGTAATCCTTTATAAACAGCTTTTTTAACAACGATAAACCTCGATTCAATAAACAACGCCTCGAATATAAGTTCAGGCAAGCATATAACACTATACCATAAGGCTACGCCTTATGGTATCCGCAGTCTTTTTTGGGTTTCCCCGACTTTGAGCAAAACAGCAACTAAACATGTGCGGTACAATAACCGGTCTCGGCTATTATATCACAAATCACCCCATCATTTCAATGACCAAATGCACCAAAACGCAGTGTTTATTTTTTACCAACTTCAAAACAGCTACGCCTGCTCGTCGAGCGTCAGCTCGTACGAAGGCAGGAAGTCGCTGATGAATATCTCAGCCTCCGGCATTCCCATCGCCTGTATGGATTTAAGTGTCTGCTTCTCTGCGTCGGCAAAATCGGAATTCCCGGAATTGCGCTCCTCTACACATTTGATAAGCGCTGAGATTTTATCCGCAAGCTTCACAAGCTTAAGAAGCTCCTCGTCGTTACAGCGCAGTATACCAGCGTACTCCTCCGCTAAATCCTCAGGTATTGCCTCTATAAGCTTATCTACCGCGGCATTTTCAACCTCTTTATATGCCCTGCTGATGTCAGAGTTAAAATACTTGACGGGCGTAGGAAGATCCCCTGTGATGATCTCGGGGACATCGTGGAATATAGCCAGCACCGCCGCCCTATCCGGGTCAACGCTGCCGCCGCACCGCTTATTTCTTATCTGACACAAAAGGTGAGCTATTATGGCTGTGTCCAGCGAGTGCTCCGCAATATTTTCCTCGCGGGTATTTCTCATCAAGCCCCATCTGTTGATATACTTCATTCTCGAGGTGAGGGCAAAGAAGCTGCTCATATGTCGGTGACCTCCTCCGGCTGGGGCTCATATTCCTCGTTTTCAAGAGCGTAGTCTATTACCTTGGCGTAAAAGTCAGCGGGGTTATCCCTGATTTTGTCGGCAAGCATTTCTGCCTGCTCCTCGTCCGGCGCAAAAAGCTTCAGCTCCATAAGGGTAAGCTCGCCCTCCTTGCATACACAATTCACCGAGTATCCCCTGTCCATTTTTACGGTATCTATCTTCACATCGTTGTCGTTTTTAAGCTTGGCGAAAAACTTAAGCCCGGATGTCAAAATCCTGTCACGGAAGCTCTTCGGAACCATTCGCTTAAAGTCGTTCGCGCCCTCATAGGCATTCTCCGACAAGGTGTAATACTCCTCGGAATCTATCGTCTTGGGAATAATCATGCCTGAGTCGATCATCTCCGCCAAGACGCCGGAAAAAACAAAGTAGTTTACGCTTCCGTCGGCAGTGGCGATTTCGGCAAGCTGATTGTGAGTTATCGGTCGGTCAATCTGCCTCATAAAGTAGCAGATGAGAATCTTTATGGCGTAAGTGTCGTCAAGCGTGAGGCTGGCGGGAATAAATTTATCGTAGTTAGCCATGTGTCCTCCTAAGTTAATTATTGCGTTATGTACCAAATACCATTTACTTATATGATATATTACCGTGCTTGATATGATATGACGTTTGCCTGTCGGCAAACAGACGCTATATCTTTTTTATTCTGGCAAAGGCAGCCATGATTTTCTTCGTACCAACCTTATCAAAGGATATCTCAAGCATCACATCGTTTGACATCTTGGTGGCGTTGAGCACAGTCCCCTCGCCAAAGACATTGTGGGATACCCTGTCGCCAATGCCGAAGCTGAGCGCTCCCGAGCCTGACGCAGACGTACCGTGCTTCATCTTCTCAAGCTGAGCGGCAAAGGAGTTCTGAGTTTTAGGCTGGGATCTATGAGACCTAATGCTCTCAGTCTGCTCAGACTGCTCACTTTTTACGGTTATGGCAGACTTGGGAAGCTCGTCAACAAACCTTGACTGCTTGTTGAAGCTGGTCGATCCGAACAGCATTCGCTGCCGAGAGCAGGAGATGTAAAGCCTCTTTTTCGCCCTGGTTATCGCAACATAGGCAAGTCTTCGCTCCTCCTCGATATCAGCCTCACTTCCGAGGCTCCGCGAGCTCGGAAAGATGTTCTCCTCCATACCTACTACGAACACATTGTCAAACTCGAGGCCCTTCGCAGCGTGAACGGTCATGAGTATCACGCTGTCATCCTCCGGATTCATGTCGTCGATATCAGTATAAAGAGCTATTTCCTCCAAAAATCCGGAAAGAGACGGCTCTTCGGCGTTCTGCTCGTAATTTGTCATGGTGGACTTGAGCTCGTTTACATTCTCGAGCCTTCCGGCGCCCTCGTCTCCCTGAGACTTAAGATATGTCATATATCCGGTTTTTTCGAGAAGCTCGTCAAGCAGCTCCGGCAAGGGTATCAGCGCGGAATGCTCGCGCAGCTCGTCAAACACTGCGGCAAGCTCTGTAAGCTTTGACGAAGCCCTTGACAAAAGCGGTATATCCCCCGCCTCACGCATTACCTGAAGCGGCGTCTCGGAAAGATTAGCGGATATCTGCTCCAACATGTCTACGCTCGCCGCGCCTATTCCCCTCTTCGGCTCGTTTATAATTCTTTTGAGCCTCAGAATATCGTTTTCGTTATTTATTACAGAAAGGTAGGATATAATGTCCTTTATTTCCTTTCGGTCATAGAACTTGACGCCTCCGAACACCTTGTACGGTATTCCTCCCGCAACCAAAGCCCGCTCTATGGCGTTCGACTGAGCATTCATTCGGTATAATACAGCGTTGTCAGAGTATTTTCCGCCTGCTTTTACCGATCTTAGGATTGTCTCCGCGACAAATCTCGCCTCCCCCTGCTCGGTAGACGCCTTGTAGACGGTCACCTTGTCTCCGTCGCCGGAATCAGTCCAGAGCTTCTTGCCCTTTCTGCCCTTGTTGTTCTTTATGACCTCGTTGGCGCTGGTGAGTATGTTCTGGGTGGAGCGATAGTTCTGCTCGAGTCGGATTACCTTAGCATTCTCATACTGATTTTCAAATGAAAGTATATTCTCAATGGTGGCGCCCCTGAAACGGTAGATGCTCTGGTCGTCGTCGCCTACGACACAAATATTTCTTCTCGGTTCCGCGAGCATTGAAACGAGCTTATACTGCACCATATTGGTGTCCTGATACTCATCCACCAGTATGTACTTATACAGGTTTCTGTAGTGCTCGAGGACGTCGGGAAACTCTGTGAAGAGCTGAACGGTCAAAAGTATGATGTCGTCAAAGTCAAGAGCGTTTGCATCTCTGAGCATCGACTGGTACGCGGCGTATACCTTTGCGACAGTCTGCCTGCGGTAATCCGACGCAGAAAGCTTCATGTACTCCTCCGGACCTACCTGCGCCTCTTTGGCATGTGATATCTCGCTCAGAATAGTCTTAGGCGGAAACATTTTGTCCGAAATGTTGAGGTCGTTTAAGCATCCCTTTATCACTCTTACCGAGTCGTCGGTGTCATAGATAGTGAAGTTGGAGCTATAGCCCAGATGCTCTATCTCACGGCGCAGAATCCTTGAGCACGCCGAATGGAAGGTCGCGGCGACTATTCCGCTCGCCTTGTCACCCAACATCCTCTCGAGCCTTGTTTTAAGCTCTCCCGCCGCCTTGTTCGTAAATGTAATTGCGAGTATATTCCATGGATTGACGCAGTTTGACGCCACTATACTTCTCAGCCTTTCACTGTCATCATTAAGACCGTCAGCATAGTCAGATAGAAATCTCTCGTCCTCTGGGGTGACGCCCGCATACCTGGTGTTGTCAAAATAAGCGTTGCCGAAATACACCATGTTGGCAACACGGTTGACCAAAACGGTAGTCTTTCCGCTTCCCGCTCCTGCAAGAATAAGCACGGGTCCGTTGACCGTGAACACAGCTTCGCGCTGCATGTCGTTGAGATTGTCGAAATATTTTGAAAGCGCCCTTTTTTTAAGCGCATTGAATTCCTTGTCTGTCACAGATGCCCCTCCGTTGCTTAAATGTATATAAAACTAAATGCACAATTTGATATGTCCGCCGTTTTCCGGCAATACTCCAAATAACAATCACATAACGTCTGCGGAACGGAAAATGACGTTCCGGAATACCAGATGCCATAGTTGTTCGGATTCATTATACCATACGGCTCAAAAAAATAAAATAGAAAATCCTACTTTTATTTTTATATTAAATTCGTCTTATATATCTGGACTTTTATCCCCTGTATGGTGTATACTTATTCATAAGTATTTTGATGGGAGAGATATTCTTGAGGTTTTTTTCGGATCAGAAGTACAATAAGATTTTCCGCTACTGCCTCGCATTCACGCTGCTGACGATACTCATCATAGCTGTCATATTCCAATGGGACAGAGCGAGTGGGCTGATGGCGAACTTAGTGAGGATTTTTGAGCCTGTTATCTGGGGAGCTGTTATTGCGTTTATCATGAATCCGATAATGCACTCAACAGAAAACTTTCTTAAAAAAAGGGTGTTCAGAAAAAAGTCACGTCCGAGACTGTCAAGGGCACTCGGCATCATAGTTGCTTCGATAGTAATCATAGCGGTTATAGCGGCGGTGATACTGTCAATCATACCGGAAATTATATCCAACATTCCCGGCATCTACGACGGACTTATAAATGACATAATTCCGGATATACAGAGCTGGATAACAAGGCAGCTTGAGAGCAATCCGAGCATAGCGGCTATCATCAACAACGAGCTGAACGACATCACAATATCTATTAGACAGCTCGTGTCCAGCCTCGTGCCGCAGCTTACCGGTCTTCTGGCAAGCCTATTGAACTTCGCAAATTCAGTAAAGAATTTTCTCTTCGGCTTTATCCTTGCGATATACTTCCTGTTCAGCAAGGAAAGCCTTCAGGCACAGACTAAAAAGGCGATTGTCGCAATATTCAGCGAAAAGGTGTATCACAAGATATTCTCCTTTACCTCAAGTACAAATCATGTTTTCCTCAATTTTATCTATGGCAAAATAATCGACTCGACTATAATAGGAATCATCTGCGCGATATGCATGCTGATTTTCGACATGCCGTATGTGATGATAATTTCTCTCATCATAGGAATAACAAATATCATTCCCATCTTCGGTCCGTTCATTGGCGCGATACCGTCAGCAGTGCTTGTGCTCATTGCCGAGCCGAAAAAGGTGATATGGTTTATTCTTTTCGTAATCGCCTTGCAGCAGCTTGACGGAAATGTAATCGAGCCAAAGATTCTCGGCGATAAAATCGGGCTGTCCTCGTTCTGGGTGCTGTTCTCCATTTTAGTGTGCAGCAGCCTGTTCGGATTCGTCGGATTGATTATAGGCGTTCCGCTCTTCGCGGTCATTTTCGATATTCTCAATGCAGTATTCAACAACCGTCTGCTAAAAAAGAACATGCCTGTCGATGACGACTATTACTCGATGGCAGGAGTAAATATAGGCACGGTTACAAACTCGCCGCCGGAAGCGATAATAGATGAGCACGCCTCAAATTCTGAATCTGTCGATGCTGAGGGATGCTCCGCATCGGAAACACCGGAAACAAGCGGTGAAGCCGGTAGTGTGGCTGTCAGAACAGGAAGCAGACTCCGCAATATCTTCAGCCGAAGAAAAAACAAATAACTTACCAATCAACTAACAGCGGTTTAGCGATAATTTCGCTCGCCGCTGTTTTGTTAATGAATTAAATTTCTTTGGAAATCCAGACTCGCTCCGCATAAAAAGTTGCATATAAATAAAAATACATGCTCCTTTCACCAAGCTATTTGTTATTTTCCCGATTAAAGTACAGCTTCTAAAAAGTCAAATCAGAGGCACAGGAAAAGTGTGACTAATTATAAGTCTTCCGGGCAGACATGCTCGAAACCTCAAAACAAAGAAAAGCCCTGAAAGCAACTGCCTTCAGGGCTATGGAGCTGATATCCGGATTTGAACCGGAGACCTCATCCTTACCAAGGATGCGCTCTACCGACTGAGCTATATCAGCAACCCGTTGACACGATCCGTCCGTGCAACGATGCTTATTATAGACTATGAGCACCTGTTTGTCAAGCCTTTTTTGAAATTTTTTCTGAAAACCTATGCAGGTCTGTCAATGATGTGTTACAAAATAAGAGCAGAAAAAAGAACGTCGTTAGGAAGTCTGCATGTGG
>CASDRM010000082.1 GCA_949283135.1 uncultured Ruminococcus sp. | reverse complement strand
TGCTTGAGGAGCCGAAAAAGACCCTCTTTGGAATGAGGGGAGAGGCAAAAATCGAGGCTGAGTATGTTAAATCCAAGCAGGAGATAGCCGCGGATTACGTCTGCGACGTCATGGAGGCAATGGGATTCTCAAGACCTTCAATCAGCTTCAGCGAGATCGAGGGAGGCGGCTGCCTTGAGCTTGAGGGCGAGGGCGTGGACGGCATAATCGGCAGGCGCGGAGAGACTATAGACGCGCTCCAGTATCTTGCGTCGCTCGCGTGCAACAAGCACGACAAGGACTATTACAGGATATTCCTCGACTGCGACGGCTTCAGGGCAAGAAGAAAGGTACAGCTCGAGGAGCTGGCTAAGAAGATGGCTGAGAAGGCTAAGAGGACCGGCAGAACGGTCGCTCTCGAGCCTATGAACCCGTATGAGAGAAGGATCATTCACGCCGCTGTAGCGCAGGTCGAGAACTGCACCTCGCGCTCTGTCGGAGAGGACCCGTACAGAAAGGTACTGATTTCCACCACCGAAAAGCGCCGCTATCCCCGCAGGGACAACCGGGACGGGCGCGACGGCGGTCAGAAACACGACGGAAGAAGAGGTCAGGGCGGCGGAAAGCGCAGGGAGTTTAAGGCAAGAGGCCTTGATATATCCTCATCCTTTGAGAAGGATTACAAGAAGCCGAAGCCGGAGGACGAGCTTAACTCGGGTCTTTATTCCAAGATTGAATTTTAAGCTTCGGGGCGGTTTCCTTTGCTAAGGGACCGCCCCTGCTTTTATGGATTTCGGAGGTTATTATGTCTGTGGTTGCAGCTATTTCCACTCCGCTCGCCGTCGGCGGCTTGGCTCTTATACGCATATGCGGCGAGGGAAGCATACAGCTTGCCGACAAAATTTTTTCCCCGTACGCAAAAAAACTGCCCTCTCAGATGGCGGGGCATACCTGTGCGTACGGCAGGATTGTGCGCGACGGGCAGACGCTTGACGATGTTGTCCTGACGGTGTTCCGAGCTCCGCACAGCTATACCGGGCTTGATACCGTGGAGATTTCCTGCCATGGCGGAGTGTATGTAGCCAAGGAAATATTGCGTCTGATTTTAGATAACGGCGCTGAGCCGGCAGAGCCGGGAGAGTTTACTAAACTTGCATTTCTTAACGGTAAGATGAGCCTGACGCAGGCGGAGTCCGTCATGGACATCATAGGCGCGTCCGGCGAGGCTACGCTGAAAAGCGCACGGCTCATTAAAGACGGAGCGCTCTATCAGTCCATCAGGGATATATCCGACAGGCTGACTGCTGCGCTCGGCTCCTTAGCTGCGTGGACGGATTATCCTGACGAGGATCTGCCCGGAACCGACCCCGGGAGCGTGCGCGAGGCGGTTGAGTTTGCGCTTCAAAGGATTAGCCAAATCCTTGACGACTATGACAGGGGACGCATTCTTCGCGAGGGGATAGACACCGCCATAATCGGCAAGCCGAACGTCGGAAAGTCTACCCTGATGAATAGGCTCTTAGGTTACCGGCGCAGCATAGTGACTACCGCCGCAGGCACCACCCGGGACGTCATCGAGGAGGAGCTCAGGCTCGGCGAGCTCAGGCTCAGGCTGTCTGACACGGCGGGAATAAGGGACGCCGCGGACGAGGCTGAGGCGATGGGAGTCGACCTTGCCCGCAAAAAGCTGGACGAGGCAGAGCTGGTGATAGCAGTCTTTGACGGCTCTGAGCCGCTAAGCGAGACCGACCGGGATATACTTGAAAGGATTAAGGATCGCCGCCACATTATAGTTATAAATAAGTCTGACCTCCCTGAAAAAATAGACTTAAAGTATATTAATGATGATAATATACTATTTGTATCAGCTAATACCGGCGACGGAGTGGAAAAAATCAGAGAAAAGCTTATCGAGATGTTCAAACTCGGGGGTCTGGGCGAGGGAAGCCATCTGTTCGCCAATGAGCGTCAGCGCTCGCTTTGTGTAAAGGCGAAGAGCTTCCTCACGCAGGCTCTATCCGCTATAGACGGCGGTTTTACGCTCGACGCTGTTACCGTCTGCATTGACAGCGCGCTAAACGAGCTGCTTGCCCTATCCGGTGAAAGGGCAACCGAGGCTGTTGTAAACGATGTATTTTCAAGATTTTGCGTAGGAAAATAATAACTATAGGTATAAGATATCTTACACAATACAATCTGTATAGTATTTAGGTGATATTATGGAAGTTTTAGGCAGCTACGATTATATTGTTGTCGGCGGAGGTCACGCGGGAGTGGAGGCAGCGCTGTGCGGCGCGAGGCTTGGACTCAAGGTCGCGATGTTCACCATCTCGCTCGACGCCATTGCAAACATGCCCTGCAACCCCTCCATCGGAGGCACAGCCAAGGGTCACCTCGTTCGGGAGATAGACGCTCTCGGCGGGGAGATGGCAAAGGCTGCCGACGCAACCTTTTTGCAGAGCAGGATGCTCAACCTCGGCAAGGGTCCCGCTGTTCACAGCCTTAGGGTTCAGTCCGACAGGGTGAGGTATCACACCTACATGAAGCAGGTCTGCGAGAGGGAAAAAATCCTTGACATCAAGCAGGGCGAGGTAGTCAAAATTTTAACTGACGACTCAGGATCTGTTTCCGGGATAGTCACCCGCTTAGGGGCTGTGTACACCTGCAAGGCGGTTATAATCTGCACCGGCACATATCTTTGCGGAAGGGTATATGTGGGAGAGGAATCCTATGAAAGCGGACCTGACGCGACGCTTCCGGCAAAGGGACTGTCCCAGAGCCTTAGGGAGCTCGGAGTAACGCTCAGGCGCTTCAAGACAGGAACCCCCGCGAGGGTGCACAGGCGAAGCATAGATTTTTCCGTTCTGGAGCGTCAGGACGGGGATGAGAAAATAGTGCCATTTTCCTTTGAAACAAAGGAAGAGCTGAAAAACAGAGTTTCCTGCTACATAAGCTACACCAACTCGGAGACGCACAAAATAATTCTTTCCAACCTTGATCGTTCGCCGCTCTTCTCGGGAAAAATTGAGGGAGTGGGACCGAGGTATTGTCCGTCCATCGAGGACAAGGTCGTGAGGTTTTCGGACAAGCCCCGCCACCAGCTCTTTATCGAGCCGATGGGTCTTGACACCGACGAGTACTATTTGCAGGGTATGTCCTCCTCGCTTCCGGTGGACGTCCAGCTTAAGTTCCTGCGGACGATAAAGGGGCTTGAGCATGTCGAGATAATGAGAAACGCCTATGCCATAGAGTATGACTGCTGCGACTCGCTTGAGCTAAGACCCACCCTTGAGTTCAAGAAAATCAAGGGTCTTTATGGCGCGGGACAGTTTAACGGAACCTCAGGTTACGAGGAGGCAGCCGCGCAGGGGCTAATAGCAGGCATAAACGCCTCGATGCAGCTTTTGGGTAAAGAGCCGCTCGTTCTGGACAGAGCCTCGAGCTACATAGGCACGCTTATTGACGACCTTGTGACAAAGGGCGTGAGCGACCCCTACCGCATGATGACCTCCCGAAGCGAGTACCGTCTTTTGCTCAGGCAGGACAACGCGGACGAGAGGCTTACTCCCATAGGCTATAGGATAGGGCTTATTTCTAAGGAAAGGTATGACCGTCTGCTTAAAAAGGAGGAGCTCATCGCGGCTGAGGTGAGCAGGCTTGAGTGCACCCATGTCGGACCGTCAGAGGCGCTCAACAGCTATCTCGAGGAGTGCGGAACGGAAAAAATATCAAACGGCGTGACTCTTGGCAAGCTTTTAAAGCGTCCGCAGGTGAGCTACCGTGGACTTGGGTGCGCAGACCCGGAGCGTCCCGAGCTTCCGGAGGAGGTCTGCGAGCAGGCTGAGCTGAGAATCAAGTATGAGGGCTACATCAAGCTTCAGCTCGAGCAGGTAAACGAGATGAGAAGGCTTGAGAAAACGCTTTTGCCGCCGGACGCGGACTACTCCTCGATAAGGGGCTTAAGGCTGGAGGCTGCGGAGAAGCTGGGTAAAGTCAAGCCGCTTAGCATAGGGCAGGCTTCAAGGATATCCGGCGTGAATCCGGCGGATATATCGGTACTTTTGGTATGGCTTGAGCAGAGACGAAGAGAAAAGGGTAATGGTAAGGGTAATGGTGAGGAAAATGGCAGTAATTGATACCTCGAGGCTCAAAAGGCTTTTTTCGGACAGCGGACTCAGTCTCAGCGCGGCTCAGCTTGAGGCGTTTTCAACATACGCCGGGCTGCTTGTTGAATGGAACGAGAAAATCAATCTCACCGCGATAACCGACCCGGAGGGGATAGAGGCAAAGCACTTTCTTGACTCCTGCCTCCCGCTTTCGATTTTGGGGCTTGACGCCTCCATACCTCAGGGCGGAAGCCTTATAGATGTAGGAACAGGCGCGGGCTTTCCCGGAATACCCATGAAGCTTATTCGCCCTGATATCAAGCTCACGCTTTTGGACAGCCTTGCTAAAAGACTTAGCTTTCTCTCGGAGGTATGCAGCTCGCTTGGAATCGAGGCGGAGCTTGTCCATGGCAGGGCTGAGGATCTGGGCAGATTAGAGCTGAGGGAAAAATTCGACGTT
Organism: uncultured Ruminococcus sp.; assembly: GCA_949283135.1. Lineage (GTDB taxonomy): Bacteria > Bacillota > Clostridia > Oscillospirales > Ruminococcaceae > Faeciplasma. The sequence continues at coordinate 1,473 of CASDRM010000082.1, read as the reverse complement.
GCCACCGCCAGAGCCGTCGCCCGTCTGAGCGTTCTTTGCGAATACTGTCTGCCGCTTGTCAAGCCGGGCGGAAGCTTTTTGGCTCTTAAAGGCAGCCCTGCGGAGGCTGACACAGAGGCGGAGGCTGCGGCAAGAGGAATCGGACTGCTCGGCGGCAAAATTTCACGGGTGGAAAGATACTCTCTTCCCGGCGGTGACTCGAGGACGCTTATTGTAATCGACAAGCTGTCGCACACCCCCGCGAAGTACCCGAGACCTAAGGGAAAGATGAACAAGGCTCCGCTTTAATGAGATGAATCAAGCATAATTTTTACTTATTTTTTTACATTTGCGCTCATAATTTTCTGATGAAAGCCGTGGATTAACCGCGGTTTTCGTTTTATAAATTGGTTTTATGTCATATTGAGACGATATTTTCTTGTGGAAAATATAACCAGAATATGGTAAAATACTGTTGAAAAGTAAAATCAGTGAAGAAGGAAGTTGAAATTTATGAGTGTAATAGGAGCAGTGGGAATGCCCAAGCTGTTTACTGCGAAAAAGCCGGCTTCCTCCCAGAGAGTATACGAGATACCCTGCGAGGAGATCGCGCCCAATCCATATCAGCCGAGAAAGAATTTTGACCAGGGTGAGCTCACCTCGCTCGCGGCAAGCATACGGACAGATGGTGTGATACAGCCGCTTGTTGTCAGGGAGACAAGGTCCGGCTACGAGCTGATAGCAGGGGAGCGCAGGCTTCGCGCCGCCATGCTTGCCGGTCTTGAGACAGTGCCCTGCATAGTTGCTGAGGCGACCGACCGCAACGCAGCCCTTTTGTCGCTGGTGGAAAACATACAGCGCGCCGACCTCGGGTTCTTTGAGGAGGCTGACGCGATAGCGAGGCTGATAGAGATTTACGGAATGACCCAGGAGGACGCGGCGGTGCGGCTCGGATACGCGCAGTCGACCCTTGCCAACAAGCTCCGGCTTTTGAAGCTTTCAGCCAACGAACGCAGGATCATATCCGAAAACGGTCTGACCGAAAGGCACGCGCGTGCGCTTCTCAAGCTTGATACCCCCGAAAAAAGGGAGGAGGCGCTGTCTAAAATCGTCAGGGGAAAGCTCAATGTCGAGAGGACGGAGCAGCTTATCGACAGCATGAACGAGTACGAAAAGTACAAGGAGAGGATAAGAAAGGGCTCGGTGGTATTCAAGGATCTTCGGCTGTTTATGAACACCGTCAACAAGGCTGTTGAGACGATGCAGATAGCAGGAGTGGATGTGAATGTGGACAAGAAGCAGTCCGAGGACTATCTTGACTATCACATAAGAATACCTCTCAAGAAAAAATAATAGCCTGCTAATAGGTCATATTTTGCGCGGGACAGCTCGAAAATCCGGGCTGTCCCTGATTTATTCCGCATCAGCCAAAGGATAAATAGCGAGGCTGTTTTTCATCGCGTCATCTGCGCTAAAAAGCAGAATGTTCCATGT
>CASDRM010000081.1 GCA_949283135.1 uncultured Ruminococcus sp. | reverse complement strand
TTCCCCTTTCCCCTTTCCCCTTTCCCCTGAGCCCTGCCCCTATACAAATTAAAAAAATAAAAATGTTCTACGGGGAACAAGCGCCGTTTCAGGAAAAAATATCCCGCGGGAGGACTTACCCCCCCACGGGATAGCTTAGTTTTTATTTCGTTATTCAAGCTCGAACGCGCCGGTGTAGAGCTGATAATACTGACCCTTCTTGGCGAGAAGCTCCTCGTGGCTGCCGCGCTCGATTATTCTTCCGTGGTCTAAAACTATGATAACATCTGAGTTTTTGACCGTTGAAAGCCTGTGCGCTATAACGAATACCGTTCTTCCGACCATAAGAGCGTCCATGCCGCGCTGTACTATCGCTTCGGTTCTTGTGTCTATCGAGCTTGTCGCCTCATCAAGTATCATTACCGGCGGGTCGGCTACAGCGACTCTCGCTATCGACAGAAGCTGTCTTTGACCCTGCGAGAGGTTAGCTCCGTTCTGGGTGAGCATTGTGTCATAGCCGTCGGGAAGTCTCTCGATAAAGTCGTCCGCGCCGGCGAGCTGGGCTGCCGCTCTGCATTCCTCGTCGCTCGCGTCAAGCCTGCCGTAGCGGATGTTGTCCATTACCGTGCCGGTGAACAGGTTGGTATCCTGAAGCACTATGCCCAAGGAGCGCCTTAGGTCGTCCTTTTTGATCTTGTTGATGTTTATGCCGTCATAGCGGATCTTTCCGTCCGCGATGTCGTAGAATCGGTTGATAAGGTTGGTAATTGTCGTCTTGCCCGCGCCGGTAGCTCCCACGAACGCGACCTTTTGTCCCGGCTTTGCGTAAAGCGTGATATTGTGCAGTACCGGCTTGTTCTCCTCGTACTCGAAATCGACGTCAAACAGCCTTACGTCGCCCTTGAGAGGCTCGTATGTTATGCTTCCGTCGGCTGAGTGGGGATGCTTCCACGCCCACATATTGGTTCTTTCCTCGCACTCGGTAACGCTTCCGTCCTTTTCGTACTTGGCGTTGACAAGGGTGACATAGCCGTTGTCGACCTCGGGCTTCTGGTCGATGAGGTCGAATATTCTTCTTGTACCCGCGATACCCATTACAACGAGGTTGAGCTGGTTGGAGACCTGATTTATGTTTCCGGTAAACGCCTTGGTGATGTTGAGGAAGGGCACTACTATGCTTATCGAAATGGACATTCCGGCGATGCCCCAGTTGGGAGCGTCAAAGATAAGGAGTATTCCTCCGACTATCGCGACTATTACATAGAGGATGTTGCCTATGTTGTAAAGAAGAGGTCCTAAGGTATTGGCGTACTTGTTCGCGCGGTTAGAGTCCTCGAAGAGCTGGTTGTTGAGCTTGTCGAAGTCAGCCTGTGAGCGATCCTCGTGGCAGAATACCTTTACTACCTTCTGTCCGGTCATGAGCTCCTCGGCGAAGCCCTCAACCTTACCCAAGGAGGTCTGCTGTCTGAAGAAGAACCTTGACGAGCCGCCGGCTATTTTCTTTGTGAAGAAGGTCATGAGTATTACTCCGAGCAGGACAACTATGGTAAGCGGGATGCTGAAGTAAATCATGATAAAGAACAGGGTGACAATACCTATCATCGACATGAGTATCTGCGGGATGCTCTGGGAGATCATCTGCCTAAGGGTGTCGATATCGTTGGTATAGCGGCTCATGATATCGCCGTGGTCGTTTGTGTCAAAATACTTTATCGGCAGCTTCTGCATACTGGCGAACATTTTCTCACGGAGCTTTTTGAGCGTTCCCTGAGTGATGACCGCCATTATCTGACCGAATGCGAAGTCGGCTATCAGCGAGAGGACATACATCAAAGCGAGTATCGCCACAGCGGAAAGTATTCTCGCCGAGACGTCAGCCCATGTGCCGGAAAGGCCGGCGTCCTCGATTATCTCTATTACATGCTGCATGAACAGGGACGGAATGTTCTTTACGACGGAGTCGAACACGATAAGCGCTATCGTGAGAGGCAGCGCCACGGGATAGAAGCCAAGCATTGTCTTGAGCAGCTTTTTAAGGAGCATTCCGTTTGAGATTCCGCTCGAGCCCAAAGATGGATTACGCATTTGCCTCACCCGCCTTTCTGTCAGATTCAGCCTTGTTCTGAGAGGTGTAGATCTCGCGGTAGATGTCGTTTGTCTTAAGAAGCTCGTCATGAGTTCCTAAAGCGACTATCTTTCCGGCGTCCATGACTATTATCTTGTCTGCGTCCTCGACCGAGGCTGTGCGCTGCGCGATAATTATCTTGGTCGTCTGCGGGATGTATTTCTTGAGAGCGGCTCTTATCTTGGCGTCGGTCTTGGTATCGACCGCGCTGGTGGAGTCGTCGAGAATGAGTATCTTAGGCTTTTTGAGCAGCGCTCTTGCTATGCATAGACGCTGTTTCTGTCCGCCCGAGACGTTGGCTCCTCCCTGCTCTATGTAGGTGTCGTACTTCTGAGGGAAGGTCTCTACAAACTCATCCGCGCAGGCGAGCCTGCATGCCTCGACTATCTCCTCGTCGGTGGCGTTCTCATCGCCCCAGCGTAGGTTTTCCTTGATGGTTCCCGAGAACAAAAGGTTCTTTTGCAAAACTACCGCGACGTTGTTTCTCAGGGTATCGAGGTCATAGCTTCTTACGTCCACTCCTCCTACCTTTACCACGCCCTCGGTGGCGTCGTAAAGCCTTGAGATAAGCTGGATAAGCGAGGATTTTGATGAGCCGGTTCCGCCGACTATGCCTATCGTCTCGCCGGATTTTATGTGCAGGCTGATGTTTTCAAGAGAGTTTCTCTTGGCGGTCTTGGAGTACTTGAAGCTGACATTGTCAAAGTCCACAGAGCCGTCCTTGACCTCGTAAACGGGGTTCTCGGGGTTGGTAAGCGTAGTTTTTTCGGTGAGGACCTCGCAGACTCTCTTCGCCGATTCGTCAGCCATGGTTATCATGACGAAGATCATCGAAAGCATCATAAGGCTGTTGAGCATCATGAAGCTGTAGGTGAGCATCGCCGAAAGCTGTCCCACGTCGAGGTCAAGCCCTGAGGAGCTGATTATCATGTATGAGCCGAAGCTCAGGGTGAACACCATTACCGCGTAGAGGCAGAACTGCATCAAAGGTCCGTTCACTGCGACTATTCTTTCCGCTACGGTGAAGTCGCGGCAGACGTCCTCGGCGGCGTTGTTGAACTTGTTTTGCTCGTAATCCTCACGGACGAAGGATTTTACTACCCTTATGCCCTTGATGTTCTCCTGGATGGAGTTGTTGAGGTTATCATATTTTTTGAATACCGCGCGGAAGCGGGGCATCGCTTTCTTGGAGACGATATAAAGTCCGGTTCCGAGTACGGGAATGACAAAAACAAATATCCAAGCCATGTTTCCGCCCATGATGAACGCCATGACAAAGGAGAATATCAGCATCAGAGGCGAGCGGATCGCGGTTCTGATTATCATCATGTAGGCAAACTGGATGTTTGAAATATCGGTTGTAAGCCTCGTTACCAGCGATGAGGTTGAGAAGCGGTCGATATTTTCAAAGCTAAAGCCCTGTATTCTCGCGAATATGTCGTGACGGAGGTTCTTGGCAAGTCCGCACGCGGCGTCAGAGCATGAAAATGCCGCCAGCGTTCCGAAAAGGAGGGACAACAGCGCCATTACGGCTAATACTCCGCCGCAGCCGAGTATCACGTTCAGCTCAGCACCTGCGCTGATGCGGTTGACCAACTCCGCTATCAGATAGGGGATGATGCAGTCGAGAATTACTTCAAAGATTACATATACCGGTGTAAGAAGAGCCGGCTTTTTGTACTCTCGAACACTCGCCGCAAGTGTTTTCAGCATACTATACTTCCTTTCTTGAGCTAATAATTATCTAAATAAGATTTAGATTCTTAATTAACTAACTAATTACTCGATGATATTTTACCGCTATATCGGTTGGATGTCAAGGATTTAAGCAAAAGCCCCGGCGAGAAAAATAGGTTAAGTTTCGGTTACAATTTGGATAACATGCGCATGGGGGGTTGTATTCAGGCTTGGTTTGTGAGATAATAACATTCAGTATGCTGCTTGACTATGTTTTTGCAGTCTGTTTAATCGCCAAGCCGCGCAAAGGAGTGAAATGATTGAGCGATAGATTAGTCGAAATGGCGGACAAGCTTCTGCCGAAAAGGCTGGCAGAACCGGTTAAAAAAATAATAACCAGCGAGACCGGCGTCCAATCCGTCAAATATCTTATTTCCTCCTGCATAGCATTCGCGGTGGATTATGTTATACTTCTCGCGCTGGAGAGGCTCTTTTCCGGATTCGCGCTCGCGATGGAGCTTGCCGCGGTCATATCCTTTTGCGTCAGCTCACAGATAAACTTTCATATAAATCGGCTCTGGGTGTTTAAAAAGCGGGAGGGGCTTTTAGCGGAGCTCGGCGGGTATTACGCTTTGGCGCTTGTGAGCTTTTCACTCAAAACCTTTGTTTTGCTCGAGCTTTTTGTCAGAGTGGCGGGACTTCCTACGATAATAGCTAAGCCTATTGCGGAGGTTGTTATGTTCGTATTCAATTTCTTTGTGCAGAAAAAGGTAATATTTCGTAAAAAGAAGGATATAGACAACACTAAAAGTAATATATCAGAATAAATATACCATATGTATATAATTTAGACTGTTCAAACCATGCTCAATACAGATTGACATGGCGGGAAAAATAAAGTATATTAAAATATATCGATAATGGCAAGAACGGTATTCAATTCAGATAATATATAGGATGGAGGAAATTATTATGTAGGCAACATTGCTGGTTTTGGCAGCCGGACTCGGCTCGCGCTTCGGAGGAGACAAGCAGATCTCGAATGTGGGTCCAAGCGGAGAGATACTGATGGAGTATTCTATCCACGACGCTATTGCGGCGGGGTTTAAAAAAGTTGTATTTGTCCTCAAGAAGGAAATGGTCGAGACGGTTCGCTCGACAGTCGGAGAGAAATTCAAGGACAGGGTGGAGCTTGAGTATGCGGTTCAGGACTACTCCTCTATCCCCGATTTTTATGAGATACCCAAGGACAGGGTGAAGCCGTTCGGAACGGTTCACGCGGTCTTGGTCGCAAAGGACTACCTGACCGACCCGTTCGCCACCATCAACGCAGACGATTACTACGGAACAGAGTGCTTCAGGCTGATGTACGACTTTTTGGGACAGCTCAAAAACGGCAGCGAGGCGGCTATGGTTACATACATCCTCAAGAACACCCTCAGCGAAAACGGCGGAGTCACAAGAGGAGTTTGCTCGGTGGATAACGGCAGACTCGTCAGGGTGGACGAGACGGGCGGCATCATGCCAAAGGACGGCAAGGTGGTAAGCGACAGCGGAGAGCTTGACGAAAATTCTCAGGTCTCGATGAACTTCTGGGGCTTCCACAACGAAGTGCTGCCGAGAATGGAAAGGTACTTCAACGATTTCCTCAAGAGCCTGACTCCCGACCAGATCAAGGCGGAATGCCTCCTTCCCATCATGGTAAACGATCTGCTCGAGACCAAGGAGCTCTCGGTGCTTGCCGCTCCCTCCCACGACAAGTGGTTCGGCATCACCTATAAGGCGGACAAGGAGGATGTTGAGAACAAGCTCAGGGCTCTCCACGCCGCAGGGGTGTATCCCGACAGGCTGTAATCTGTAAGGGCTGATAACAACTGATTTTAGACCGCGGGTTGGATTTTCAGCCCGCGGTTTTCGCTTATGTAAACTCTTGTTGCCGCAATGTAACCCCGACGCGGTGGCTTTTTATTGCCGTTTATGCTAGCATGTGTACATAAAAAGCAAGGGAGGAACGACTTATGACGTTGCCAGAAAAAATATTAAGGCTCAGAAAGCAGTCCGGAATGTCTCAGGAGGAGCTTGCCCAGAAGCTTGAGGTGTCAAGGCAGGCGGTCTCAAGGTGGGAGGTGGGCTCAGCGCAGCCGGACGCCTCGAATATATTGCAGCTCAGCAGGCTGTTCGGGGTGACGGCGGATTATCTGCTGAACGACGACTATGAGAGCGACCGGGATCTGCCTGCGGTCAGGAGCACCGAGACCGCGGCAAAATGGAGGATGAAGCGGATAATACTCGGCTATGCTGCGGCAATGGGGCTTTTGGGAAACTTTATAATATACATCCTTTCCCGCGCTATAGAGGTTGCGGTGCCGAGGGTAAGAGTCGAAAACGGCGTCAAGACCTATACCTGGAACGCGGATCTCACCGGGCACAGCTTTAAATATTTCGTTCAGGAATACGACCTGGAGCTGTTGGTTTGGGCGTTCTGGATTCTTTTTGCCGCCGGGCTTATAGGGCTGGTTTTGAGCAGCGGCAGGGTCAGGGCTCTGATTCTGCCACGGCTTAAAGCTCCTGTCAAGAGGAAAAAATAGCGGCAGATTTTCCGCCGGCGTCACGCCCGGCGGATTTTTATTGTAAATCAGGCTTTGCCCTTAAAAAGCGGAGGCAAAAAATCAACACCGCTATGGCGCGGTGTTGAAAAACGCGTTTTTCATGTCAAGTTGTTCGTTAAGCGCAAAAGGCGTCACAGCTCCGGGTATAAAATAATCACACCGCCAGCCGTGCCCCTTAAAGATTCAACATTGCCGCGATGCCCTGTTGAAAAATGAGGCGCTCCCCTGCCCGGCGTCAGAGTAAAAAAACGGCGCTGCCGAAAAGACAGCGCCGCAGCTATATCCGTACAGATATTACTTGATCTCGACGGTAGCTCCTGCCTCTTCGAGCTTAGCCTTGATCTCATCAGCCTCAGCCTTGGAAGCGCCCTCCTTGATGGTCTTAGGAGCAGCCTCAACGAACTCCTTAGCCTCCTTAAGTCCGAGACCGAGAAGCTCCTTAACAGCCTTGATAACGCCCATCTTAGCGTCGCCGAAGGAAGCGAGAACTACATCGAACTCAGTCTTCTCAGCAGCAGCGGGAGCAGCTCCGCCGGCAGCGGGAGCAGCAGCGATAGCGGCGGTTACGCCGAATTCTTCCTGGATAGCGTCAACAAGCTCCTTGAGCTCGAGTACGGAAAGACCCTTGATATCTTCAACAAACTTTAAAATCTTTTCTGAAGCCATTGTTATAATCTCCTTTTAAGTAATTTATTTTTCCCCTGAGGGGAACATCTGCCGCGTCATTATCCGCGGTCTTTTATTATGCCGCCAAAGCTTCAGGCGGCAGCCCGCATGAGCCTGAGCCCGGAATCCTGTCCGTTCTCAAACTTATGCCGCCTCGCCCTCCTTGGAGTCTGCGACTGCTGCGAGAGTTGCAGCGAGCTTCTGGATAGGTCCCTGAAGAGAACCAACGAGCTGAGCGAGAAGGTCGTTCTTGGAAGGAATCTTGGAAAGAGCCATTACGCCCGCGGCGTCGAATACCTCGTTGCCGATGTATCCTGCCTTGAGCTTGAAGTTCTCGTGATCCTCAGCGTACTTGCCGAGGATTCTTGCGGCTGCTGTCTCATCGTCGGATACCGCGATAGCGGTGGTTCCGTTGAGTACGCCGGTAAGTCCCTCGTAGCCGGTTTCGTTCATGGCGAGCTTGAGAAGGGTGTTCTTCTCTACGAAGTATCTTACTCCGGCCTCTCTGAGCTCCTTACGAAGCTTGGTGTCGTCCTCAACGGTGATACCGCTGTAATCAACGAGAACGCCGGCCGCCGAGCCCTTGAGAAGCTCAACTATTTCAGCAACCTTCGCCTTCTTCTGGTTAAGAACATTTGCGTTTGGCATTTTTTTCACCTCTTTAATAGAAATTTAATGCCTCGGCTCTGTAAAAAGAAAAACCTTTTTCTCACAAGACATGAGAAAAAGGAGCATAGTTACAAATAAAACTAATACTTTTTTCCTCGGCAGGACTTACGGCTTCATATCGCCACCTGCTGTCTTAAGAAACGAAGCATATTACTTATATCACATTCTCCCGGGGTTGTCAAGTGTTTTTCCCGACAACTCCCGAAAGACTGATATCAATTTGTGCGTCAGACGCCGCGTTTCGCGGTGTTGACTTTAACTTGAAGTTAAAGTGGTCAAATACAATCAAAACCGATAACCCGAAGTTTTTTTCAAAAACGAATCAAACTCCGTACTTAGCAGTATTAACTTTAACTTGGAGTTAAAGTGGTCAAATACAATCAAAACCGATAACCCGAAGTTTTTTCAAAAACGAATCAAACTCCGTACTTCGCGGTATTAACTTTAACTCCTACGCCCATCGTAGACGAAACGACAACGCTCTTGAGGTACTGTCCCTTGGCGGCGGCGGGCTTAGCCTTGATTACGGCGTCAAGGAGAGCCTCGAGGTTCTCGTTGAGCTTCTCAGCTCCGAAGGAAGCCTTGCCTATCGGGCAGTGGATGATGTTGGTCTTGTCAAGACGGTACTCTATCTTACCTGCCTTAGCCTCCTGAACAGCCTTGGCTACGTCAGGGGAAACAGTTCCCGCCTTTGGGTTAGGCATAAGTCCTCTGGGACCCAGAACCTTACCCAAGCGTCCTACGACGCCCATCATGTCGGGAGAAGCGATAACTACGTCGAAGTCGAGCCAGTTCTCCTTCATGATCTTGTCAACATAGTCCATGCCGCCGACGTAATCGGCACCAGCCTCCTTGGCAGCCTCGTACTTGTCCTCCTTGCAGAATACAAGAGTCCTTACGGTCTTACCGGTACCGTTGGGGAGAACAACCGCGCCTCTTACCTGCTGGTCGGCGTGACGGGAGTCAACACCGAGGCGGATGTGAACTTCTATGGTCTCGTCAAACTTGGCCTTTGCGTTTGCGCTTGAAAGAGCTACGGCCTCGTTTGTGTCATAAAGCTTGGTCTTGTCGATCGTCTTGAGCGCGTCGACATATTTCTTTCCGTGTTTCATTATATAATCTCCTTCAAAAATAGTGGTAGCACCGGCAGTCTTGAGCGCCGGTTAGCGGAAAAGGATATTCCTCCCACTCTAAGACCTGAATCAGTCGGCTATGGTTACGCCCATGGAACGAGCGGTTCCTGCTATCATGCTCATTGCCGCCTCTACCGAAGCAGCGTTGAGGTCGGGAAGCTTCTGCTCCGCGATAGCTCTGAGCTGATCCTTGGTAAGGCTAGCTACCTTGGTCTTGTTAGGCGTGCCCGAGCCGGATTCGATGCCGCAGGCCTTCTTGATGAGGACTGCCGCCGGAGGGGTCTTAGTGATAAATGTAAATGAACGGTCCGCGTAAACGGTGATTACAACAGGGATGATAAGACCCATATCGTTCTTGGTTCTCTCGTTGAAATCCTTGGTAAACGCCATGATGTTTACGCCGTGCTGACCGAGTGCAGGACCTACCGGGGGAGCAGGAGTTGCTTTGCCGGCAGGTATCTGAAGCTTGATAATGCCTGTTACCTTCTGTGCCATATTAACTTTCCTCCAATAATGTGGTGATGAACCTTGTTAAGTCCATTAGGCGAGCGGCGTTGTAGTCGCTCTCCCACTTTTACGGGAAATACCCGCATATTTGCGAATGAATTTGCTGATTTTTCCGCTTACGCGGACAGACGGATCAGTCTTCCGCCTTTTTGACCTGAGTTACCGACAGAGTAGCGGAGGTTTCCCTGCCGAACATCGAGATTACGATGTCCACTGTCTGTTCCTCGAGGTTTATGCTCTTGACGTTACCCACCCAGCCGTTGAAGGGTCCGCCAAGGACGGTCACATCGTCTCCGACCTTGAAGCTTACGGTGGTAGCGACCTTTCTGACATCTACTCCGAGCGCCGCGACTTCCTTGTCGGAAAGCGGTACGGGCTTGGATCCGGGTCCTACGAAACCGGTGACGCCTCTTGTGTTCCTCACAATGTACCACGACTCGTCTGTCATGACCATCTTGACAAGAACATAGCTGGGGAACAATTTGCTTTCCGCTTCTTTTTTGTTGCCCTTGGTGTCGGTCTCCTCGATCATTTCTATCGGGATCTTGACCTCCTGGATAACGTCCTGAAGCTTGCGGTTTTCAACAACCTTCTCAATGTTCTGAGCTACCTTGTTCTCATAACCGGAATAGGTGTGAACAACATACCATTTTGCGGCTCCGTTGTCTTCCATTGGATCGTTCTCCTTTCACTCTGCGTTCTTATGCCCGGAGGCTGACCCCGGACGGTCATACCAAGATACGAAAATCGCCGTCAGATAAATCCGATTGCGCGAATCGTGATTAAAGAATTACCCTATTGAGTATGAAACCAAACACAGAGTTTACGATGAACAAAAAGACTCCGCTGAGAACGCAGACGGTAAGGACTACGGCAGTGTTATTTACAACCTGCTTTTTGTCGGGCCAGACGACCTTCTTGACCTCTGAAACGAGGTCTTTAAAGAACTTAACGGCTTTGTTGGGTTTATTAGGCTTCTTCATCTTGCCGCTCCCTTACTTGGTCTCTCTGTGAAGAGTGTGCTTCCTGCAAAACTTGCAATACTTCATCATTTCAAGTCTGTCAGGGTCATTCTTCTTGTTCTTTTTGGTGTTATAATTTCTTTGCTTGCATTCTGTGCATGCCAACATGATTTTAACCCTCATTTTCGGCACCTCCTGACGAAATTTACGCCTTTACGGGTTATAAAGACGCTGTCTTGCCGAGCTCTTGTCCGCCCGGCACACCCTCTAAAGGGTTGCCTCCCTCCGACAAATCAGGCAAGCGGCAACTGCCCGCCGTTTCCCGGTTCGCGCCGCGAAAAAATCCGGACAGCCCATAAGCCTCCGTCTTTCTGCGGTTCAGGGGTCAAAGGCGCGAGCCTAATTCAAGTCTGAACCCGAAGCATAGCCCGGGTCGCTCAAAAATTTGCGCACCAAAAAAAGACCCCGCAAAGAGGTAAAGTAATCATAGCACGAATAAAAGGGCTTTGTCAAGCCCTTTTTCGGTATATTTCAGTTATTTTTCAGCCAAAAAGCCCTCGTTTGCCTCCCGGGCACGCGTTCATGCTTCAAGAAGCAATGATTATGCCCGAAGCGGCTGCTTTGTGGACAGACCAAACAGGTCAAATGCTCATAAAAGCGGCTGAGACGCACAGAAGCTCCGCCGGCTTACTCCAGCTCGTTGGTAAAATCGCAGCCCACCATGTACCATCTGCCCGACAGTCTTATAACGTAGCAGGTCAGCTCGACATCTGCGGAGGAAACCTCTCCGGAAAAGTGAGCGACGACGTTTACGCCGTACACCGCGTTGGTGTTGATGGTCTCGCCGTAGACCTGGATATAGTCCTTGCGGAAGCTTTCGATATGCTGCTCGTCCGGGCGCTCTCTGCTGCCGAATTCAAGGGATATCTGCATATCCTCTCCGAACTGCTCGAAAAGATCGGAGTACAGCTTGTCGATGTACTCGTACTCGGTGTAGCCAAGCTCCTCCCTTTCCGAAATATAATCCTCGCCTATCCTTGCGGGCATGGCGCTCACATACGCCTCGAAATCCCTTTCACAGATAGCGTTGAAATAGTTTGTAATAGGCTTTTTGTAGTTTCCTCCGAACGCTCCGTTGCGGTATAGCACAAAGGCTGCCGCAAGGACCGCTATTACAATAACGATAATGAGAATCCTTGAATCCTTGCGGCGCTCCTCAAGCACTCGCGCTTGGACGGCGCGCTGCTCGTCTGTCAGAAATTTATTTTGCACCTGGATATCCTTGCTGCCGTGTGTACGCGGGGCGGGAGTATATCCGCACTTCGGGCAGACGCTGCCCTCATATCTTTCTCCGCACGCAGGACAATTTCTTCTCATAGATACCTTCCTCTCGGTCGGCTGCGGCGTTTTACACCACAGAAAAAACAGTTGTTTACATTTATATTGTAGCGCAGAGAGGAAAAATAGTCAAATATTTTTAAGAAAAAGACAAGAGCCCGAAAAACGCGAGCGTCAAATAATTTTGGTTGACATCTGCCTAAGGCTGTGATATAATGTATAGCTGTCAGACAGATGGCATAAATGATATTGAGTAATATCGAGGTGTGGCTCAGTTTGGTAGAGCGCCACGTTCGGGACGTGGAGGCCGTGGGTTCGAATCCCGTCACCTCGACCAGACAAGGGTCCGGAGCCGATTCGCGCTCCGGGCTCTTTTGTTTTGCAGGCAAAGCCGCACGCGATTATAACGGGATTTTTTAATCCTCAAAGACAGAGCGGCGGGGGCGGGGGGTAAACCGCATCCGCGCCGTTTTTTTTAGTAGTGATCCGAAGTTTATAGTTATTGTCATCGT
>CASDRM010000080.1 GCA_949283135.1 uncultured Ruminococcus sp. | reverse complement strand
CCGAGCTTGAGAAGAAGTATCACTACAAATTAGGCGGGCTTATGTACTGCGACAGCCATCCCGGGGAGGATATACCATATTCCTATCCGGATACAAATATCCGCAACACCTCAAATTCATATATCAAGCCGGGAGAGTACCCGATGAGCCTCGCTAACGCGGTCCTGGCTGACAGGTACGGCATAACCGTCGGAGCGTCCCACCATGAGCCTATGGCGAGAAGCGGAGGGGAGTGGGGTATGCTCCAGGGCTACTGGAGCAAGAATATCACCTACCGCGATCCGGCTATCCCGACAGACGAGGGTCAGAAGGTGTGGAACTACCTTTTGAACCCGAATAACCTTGAGGCGTTCTGGAGCGACGCCATTTACCGCAACGGCGGCTTCAATAACCTTTTGACCATAGGCATGAGGGGAGAAAACGACTCGGTTCTCATAGATAACACCGGCAGGACGCTCACAACCGAGGAAAACATAGAGCTTTTAAAGGCGGTTCTCAAGACCCAGTACAGGATTTTGGGCGAGCATGGCGTCGAGGACACACCGCTGCTGCTCGCTGTGTATAAGGAGGTCGAGAACTGCTGGTACGGCGGCTCGAGAAATGACCCCGAGGCGGCAAAGGGACATGGCTTAAGGGACGACCCGGAGGTGGCGGGTCTCCTCGGCGCGGACACCAACCGCATAGTCATGCTCTGCGAGGACAACAACGGCTATCTGCGCACCCTGCCCGAGCTTTCACAGAAGGACAAATTCAACTGGGGTCTTTACTACCACTTCGACTATGTCGGCAGCCCCAAGACCTCGATGTGGATAAACACCATGCCGCTCCAGCGCTCATGGGAGAACCTTACGCAGGCTTATGAGTACGGAATTGACGATGCGTGGATAGTTAATGTCGGAGACCTCAGACCGATGGAGCTTCCTCTGAGCTATTTCATGGATCTTGCGTATGACTTTGAGAAGTACGGCACGACTAACCCCAACAACGTCGACGAATACGCCCGCAGGTGGGTCAAAGAGCAGTTCGCTGCCTATCCGGAGGTATCTGACGAGGACACCTCGGTCATGGCGCAGCTTATCTATGACTACTCGTGGTTAAACGGCGTCTGCAAGCCCGAGACCCTCAAGGCTGAGGGGGATTGCAGCTACAGCCTGACCCACTATGACGACGCCGCATGCCGTCTTGAGCTGATAGACAGCATAATCAAGCGTGCCGACGCACTGAAGAGTAAGATAAGCAGGGAATCTGATTGCTACATACCATTCTACCAGCTTGTATACTACCCCGCGGTGGCTTCCGCGAATGTGGTGAGAATCCAGATAATGTTCGGGCTGAATAAGCTGTATGCAAAGCGCGGCTCGACCTTGGCAAACTATTACGCCGACCTCATCGAGAAATATTTGAGCTATGATGAGGAGCTTACCGCCGAGTACGGAGTCCTTGGAAAGGATCTGAACGGCGTTGCGAAATGGCACGGCATCATGATAGCCTCTCCCGACTATTGCAAGGAGTACGTCGACCCAGTTCTTGGCAGGGTGACCGCTCAGGCGCATATGAACTACTCGAGCTGGAACGGACAGTCGGCAATCAAAATAGTCCCCGAGAGGGTAGAGCCGCAGGCGGAGCCCAAGCTGATAGTAGACCTGCCTGAGTCCGAGCAGGGCTATAGCTGCGGTGAGGCGGCTTTGCCCGCGTTCCAGCCGAGCGAAAAGCAGGCGTATATGATAAATCTGACTAACGGCGGAGCTAAGAAGGTAAGGTATACTATAGGCGTTTCGGATGACTTTATACTCATAGACGGCGGAATGAGCGGAGAATATGAGGTGTCGCATAGCTTTGCCGTCAGCATAGACTGGTCTAAGCTAAGCTCTGACAGGACCGGCAGCATTACCGTCAGCTCGGAGAATGAGAGCGTGTCAATAAGGGTGGACGCGCGGTTAGTGGATATAAGCTCGAAAACCGAGAAGCTTCACTATATGTCAAACGGAATCATGAGCGTATACGCGGACGGCTGGGCTGCGTGCGGCTCGAGCGAGGAAGTGCGCTGGACTGTGCTCGAGGGCTACGGCAAGACGCAGGTGTCGGTAAAGATGCTTCCAACATATACGCCTTCCTTCCCGGCGGGAAAGGGTCCGTGGCTTGAATACAATATTTGCGTCCCGTCGGACGGAGAGTACACTCTCGCTGTTTATGTGGGTCAGGGAAACAACGTCTCCTTTGACGACGGCACGCACCTCAATATAGGCGTGCAGCTCGACGGCGGGGACATAACGCCGCTCAACATCCAGGGCGAGGGCTACGTTTCGGGAGTGAGCTGGCAATGGTTCGCCACAATAGAGCAGGGAGGAAGGATAGCCAAGCTGCCTATATCACTCAGTCGGGGCGAGCACAGGCTGCGCGTCTGGGGAATGGATCAGAACGCCGTTTTGCAGAAGCTGGTGCTTCTTGCGCCGGGAGTGACGCTTGAGAAGTCGCTTATAGGTCCCATGAAGACCTATGACAGTTCGATGGGAGAGCCGACTCAGAAAAAAGCTATTAGGCTCATTGTCAACTGCTGATATTTGGCTGGCAAATTTTCAGCGCCGGGTTCTTTAAGCTTGATGCCCGGCGCTTGTTTTTAAGGAGATAATCAAGGATGAGAAAAATAGTTGACTGTCACTGCCACATCTACCCCGACAAGATCGCTGAAAAGGCATCGCAGGGGATAAGCATGTTCTACGACATGCCGGTGAGGTATGTAGGCAGCGTAGGAAACGTAAGGAGGCTTGCGGACGAGGCGGGAATAACAAAATCCATAGTCTTTTCTGTCGCTACAAAGCCGACTCAGACAAGGGCTATCAATGAATTTATAGCTTCTGCCGTCTCTCAGAGCGGAGGCAGATTTGTGGGTTTCGGAACCGCGCATCCTGACAGCGAGGATATGCGCGCCGACATAGAACACCTTGTAAGCCTCGGGCTCAGGGGCGTAAAGCTCCACCCGGACACTCAGGGCTTCAAGATAGATGATTACAGGTGCCTTAAGATATATGAGATATGTGAGGAAATGTCGCTCCCGATACTCATGCACACCGGCGATTCAAGGTTTGACTTCTCGAACCCGAACAGGCTCAAACCGGTGCTCGAGATATTTACAGGGTTGACGATGATCGGCGCGCACCTCGGAGGGTATTCTGTCTGGAAGGAGGCGTGCAGGGAGCTCAGCGGGTTCGAGAATCTGTACGTCGACTGCTCCTCAAGCCTTTACGCAATGCCTCCTGAGGAGGGCGCGAGGATAATAAGAAGCTACGGCGCGGACAGGGTGCTTTTCGGAACGGATTTTCCGATGTGGAATCCATCGGTCGAGCTGGAGCGGCTTTACGCTGTCGGGCTTGACGAGGAGGAGCTTGAAAATATCCTCTGGAAAAACGCTAACAGGCTGTTTAAGCTTGGGTTGGAAGAATAGCATTGTGGATATTGCATATATACGCAAATAAATAATTGTGCAAAACGCCAGATTGACAACTCAAAATTCAGGTGATAAAATATGAGGCAATAAATGCGATGACGAAGACGGAGAGTTCGCAGGATGCGCTTAAAGCGAGCCGGGAGTGGTGTGAGCCGGCAGGTGCAGCGTCTTATCCCATCACTTCCGAGCAGAAGACCCGAGCGCGATTATGCGGGTAGGCGTCTTTCGTTACTACTGCGTTAATGTATACGGCTTGTCAGAGCCTGAGTGGCGCTTGTTTGAGCGCAATTTGAGTGGTACCGCGGGCAAAAGCAATGATATCAGTATTTGCTTCTCGTCTCAAAGAAATTTGAGACGGGCTTTTTTGCGTCTCAATAAAAATTCATCTGTTATTTTCTGAAAGGAGAAAAACTTATGCCGACAAATTCTCAGACAAGACTTATGGATATCGCCGCTCGTATCAGGGGCATGAGGGATATCATGGGCTGGACCGCCGCCGAGATGGCCGAGAAGACGGAGGTAACCGAGGAAGAATACCTCAAATACGAGGCTGCCGAGGAGGATCTTCCGTTTACGTTCATACACAAGTGCGCGCTTGCCTTCGATATCGACCTTACAGATCTTATCGAAGGACACAACGCCGAGAGGCTGACATCCTATACTGTAACAAGAAAGGGACAGGGTCAGAAGACCGCGGAGGAGCCCGGCATAGACATCTCCAACCTCGCGCCTATGTTCAAGGGCAAGATCGCCGAGCCCTACTGGGTAAAGTATGAGTATTCCGCCGCCCAGCAGCACCAGCCTATCAATCTGACTACGCATAACGGTCAGGAATTTGACCTTATCATAAGCGGAAGCCTGAAGGTTCAGGTAGGAAAGCATGTCGAGGTTCTCCACGAGGGAGACAGCATCTACTACAATTCCTCCACGCCTCACGGTATGATCGCAGTAGACGGCAAGGACTGCGTGTTCTTAGCTGTGGTTCTTCCCGGAGAGGAGGAAAAGGAGGAGCAGGTTCGCGAGAAGGTAATCCAGGCGGGAAAGTCCGAGCAGCTCATCTGCCAGAGATTTATCGACACCGTGGAGGACGAGTACGGCGCGCTCAAGGGCATCCACTTCAAGAACACCGAGAGCTTCAACTTCGGCTTTGACATTGTCGACGCGATAGCAGACAAGTACCCGGATAAGCTCGCGATGCTTCATGTAGATAAGCACCACAACGAGCGCAGATTTACCTTCAGGGACATAAAGCGCGCGTCAAATCAGGTCGCAAACTACTTCAAGTCCCTCGGCATCGGCAGAGGAGACAAGGTGATGCTTGTTCTCAAGAGGCATTATCAGTTCTGGTTCTGCATGGTCGCGCTCCACAAGCTGGGCGCTATCGCTATCCCCGCCACCAATCAGCTCAAGGAGCATGATTTTGTATACAGATTCAACTCCGCCGGAGTTTCCGCTCTTGTCTGCACGGCAGACGGAGACACCGCCGAGATCGCGGAGACAGCGGCTAAGCAGTGCCCGAGCGTAAAGCACCTCATCATGGTCAACGGAGAGAGGGAAGGCTGGAGAAACTTCAACAGCGAATACCAGCTTTACAGCGAGAAGCTTGACCGTCCTGACGACTGCCCGGCAGGCAGCGAGCCGGCTCTGATGTTCTTCACATCTGGAACCACCGGCAACCCCAAGATGGCTCAGCACGCTCACACCTACGCTCTCGGTCACTATGTGACCGCCAGATATTGGCACTGCTGCGAGCGCGACGGACTCCACCTGACGATCTCGGATACCGGCTGGGGCAAGTCGCTCTGGGGCAAGCTCTACGGACAGTGGCTCTGCGAGGGCGCGGTGTTTGTCTATGACTTCGACAAGTTTGACGCGCATGACATCCTCCCGCTCTTCGCCAAGTACCAGATAACCACCTTCTGCGCTCCTCCGACAATGCTCAGAATGCTCATCAAGGAGGATATCTCGAAGTACGACCTCTCATCAATAAAGCACATGACCACAGCGGGCGAGGCTCTTAACCCCGAGGTATCCAAGAGATTCAAGGAAGCCACCGGTCTTGAGATAATGGAGGGCTTCGGTCAGACAGAGACCACCCTTATCATAGCGAATCTTTGCGGAATGACGCCAAAGCTCGGCTCTATGGGCAAGCCCACGCCTCAGTATGACGTCGATATAGTAGACCCGGACGGCAATCCCTGTGGACCCGGCGAGGTCGGCGAGATAGTTATCCGCACCGACAAGGGCAACCCCTGCGGACTCTTCAAGGGCTACTACAGGGATCAGGAAAAGACCGACGACGTATGGCACGACGGAATGTATCACACCTGCGATACGGCATGGCGCGACGAGGACGGCTATTTCTACTATGTATCGAGGATCGACGATGTTATCAAATCCTCCGGATACCGCATCGGTCCCTTCGAAATCGAGAGCGTTCTCATGGAGCTGCCTTATGTGCTTGAGTGCGGAGTATCCGGCGTTCCCGACGAGGTAAGAGGTCAGGTCGTCAAGGCGAGCATAATTCTGACAAAGGGCACGGTTCCGAGCGAGGAGCTCAAGAAGGAGATCCAGAACTATGTCAAGAATCACACCGCTCCCTACAAGTATCCCAGAATAATCGAATTCAAGGACGAGCTGCCCAAGACCATCAGCGGCAAGATAAGAAGAAACGCCCTTTGATGATAACGGCTGGTAAATGATGCATACATTTTAGGCTCGGAAGCGGCTGTTTGCGGAAAATCCTGCGGCACAGCGTCATTTTATACAAATATGGCAGGCTGTAATTGTTGACATTCCCGCTAAGGTGTGATAGAATAATCGCGGTAAATCATAAAAGCGCGAGAAGACTGAACAAGGCTTGCAGAGCGCGTATGGTTTGAGCAAAGGTCAAGGATTTTTCTAACGCCTCAAGGATAAGCGTCTTTGGGGCGGATTGTTTTAGCATAGGAGCTTCGACCTGACGACGGCAGGAGGTGCATGGATACGAGAATAAGAAGAGTAACGCTTTTTGCCGGGCATTACGGGAGCGGCAAGACGAATATAGCGGTAAACTACGCGCAGATGCTCAGAGCCGGCGGCAGGCAGGTGGTCATAGCCGACCTCGATATAGTCAACCCGTATTTTCGCACTAAGGACAGCACCGAGCTGCTCGAGAGCGAGGGGATACAGATAATATCCTCGGAATTTGCCAATTCTAATGTCGACCTGCCGGCGCTTCCATCCGAGCTTTACGGAGCTGTGGAGAACCGCTCGAGGTACGCCGTTCTCGATATAGGCGGGGACGACAGGGGAGCGTATGCCTTAGGGCGCTTCGCTCCGTATATACTTGAGGAAAACGACTACGAGATGGTTTTTGTCGCCAACTTCTGCCGCCCTCTGACAAGAAGAGCCGAGGAGGCTCTCGAGGTGATGCGGGAGATAGAGACAGCGGGAGGAATAGGCTTTACCGCCATTGTAAACAACACGAACTTAGGGCGGGAAACAACCGCTGAGACGGTGCTTGAAAGCGTCCATGAGGCGGGAAGGCTTTCCGAGCTTTCCGGACTTCCGGTACTGTTTACAAGCGCGGAGGACAGGGTGGCAAGGTATTTGAAGCTGCCGGACGTCTTCCCGATGACGCTTCAGAAGAGATATTTTGATATAAATTGATAAAATTAAGGAGATGTTCTGATGCCAAAGGTAACATTCAAGGAGGACGTCTGCAAGGGCTGCGGACTTTGCGTTGAGGCATGCCCCAAGAAAATACTCGTTCTCGCCAAGGACAAGATCAACAAAAAGGGTCACTATCCCGCTCAGATGACCGATCAGTCAAAGTGCATAGGCTGCGCCTTCTGCGCTACGATGTGCCCCGACTGCGTCATAACGGTTGAAAAATAGAGTCAGCGGAAAGGAATAAAGCTATGTCAGAAAAGGTACTAATGAAGGGAAACGAGGCTATTGCCGAGGCGGCGATAAGAGCAGGCTGCCGCCACTATTTCGGATACCCGATCACTCCTCAGACCGAGGTTGCCGCCTACATGGCGAAGAGGATGCCTAAAATAGGCGGAACATTCTTGCAGGCTGAGAGCGAAATAGCCGCTATAAACATGATCTACGGCGTTGCGAGCGCAGGACTCAGGGCGATGACCTCATCGTCAAGCCCGGGAGTTTCGCTCAAGCAGGAGGGCATATCCTATCTTGCCGGCTCAGACCTTCCCGCGCTGATACTCAATGTGCAAAGAGGAGGTCCCGGACTCGGCGGCATACAGCCCTCCCAGTCGGATTACTTCCAGGCTACAAAGGGCGGCGGACACGGAGACTATCACCTTATAGTAATAGCCCCCGCGTCGGTTCAGGAAATGGCTGACCTGACCGCAAAGGCGTTTGATCTTTCAGACAAGTATCTCATACCCGCGATGATACTTGCGGACGGAACAATGGGACAGATGATGGAGCCGGTCGTTCTGCCTGAGCCTGTTGAGTATAAGCCGAACAAGCCCTGGGCTGTGACCGGAACCAAGGGCGTCAGGGAGCACAACATAGTAAACTCGCTCTACCTCGTCCCCGAGGAGCTGGAAAGAAAGAACCTCGAGAGATTTGAGCGCTACAAGCTGGTGGAGGAGAACGAGGTCATGTACGAGGAGTACATGATGGAGGACGCCGAGTACTGCATCGTCGCCTTCGGAATAGCGGCAAGAGTCGCAAAGAATGCGATAACTGCGGCGCGCGCAAAGGGCGTCAAGGTCGGAATGATAAGACCTATCACCCTGTGGCCCTTCCCGAAGAAGGCTATAGCGGCGGCTGCCGAGAAGGTCAAAGCGTTTGTCTCGGTGGAGCTTTCGATGGGACAGATGATAGAGGATATCAAGCTTGCCGAGGAATGCCTAAGACCGGTTGTCCTTTGCTCGAGAGTGGGCGGAATGATACCCGCTCCGGAAGAGATACTTAAAACACTTGATGAATTGATAGGAGGGAACAACTGATGGTAGTATTTGAAAAGCCGAAGGCTCTTACAGACGCGCCTCTTCACTACTGCCCCGGCTGTACTCACGGCATAGTTCACCGTCTTGTGGCTCAGGCTATAGACGAGCTCGGAATACTCGGCGATACCGTCGGAGTAGCTCCGGTAGGCTGTGCTGTCATGGCGTATAACTACTTCTCCTGTGACATGGTGGAGGCGGCTCACGGCAGAGCGCCCGCAGTTGCGACCGGACTCAAGAGGGCGATGCCCAATAACATCATCTTTACCTATCAGGGAGACGGAGACCTCGCCTCTATAGGTATGGCTGAGACGGTTCACGCGGCGACAAGAAATGAAAATATAACGGTTATATTCATAAACAACGCGATCTACGGAATGACCGGCGGACAGATGGCTCCTACCTCGCTCCCCGGACAGGTCACCCAGACCTCGCCCTACGGCAGAGATGTGAACACTGTGGGGTATCCCATAAAGGTTTGCGAGCTCTTGTCCTCTCTTGACGGACCGGAGTATATCGAGAGGGTCGCTGTCAACAACGTCAAGAACGTCATGAGCGCCAAGAAGGCGATAAAGAAGGCGTTCGAGAACCAGATAAACGGCAAGGGCTTCTCACTTGTCGAGGTCCTCTCCTCCTGCCCCACTAACTGGGGAATGACGCCCTCAAAGGCACTTGAATGGATAGACACGAACATGATCCCCTATTATCCGCTCGGCGTTTATAAGGACAGATCGGCGAACAAGGAGGGCAAGTGACATGGCTTATACTCAGATTCTCATAGCCGGGTTCGGCGGACAGGGAATACTGTTTGCCGGAAAGTTTTTGGCGTATAAGGGACTTCTTGAGGGCAAGGAGATAAGCTGGCTCCCGTCCTACGGGCCCGAAATGAGAGGCGGAACGGCTAACTGCTCGGTAATAGTCTCGGACACGCCGGTCGGCTCCCCGATAGTATCCAATCCGGACATACTTGCTGTCATGAACCTGCCGTCGCTGGATAAGTACGAGAACGCCGCCGTCCCGGGAGCGTCGATATTTGTCGATTCGACCCTTATTGACAGAAAGGTCACTCGCGAGGACGTCAAGGCGTACTACATCCCCGCGACAAAGCTTGCCGCGGACGAGGGAATACCCACGCTTGCCAACATGATAATTATGGGCAAGATGATAAGGGAGACCGGAGTCGTCAGCTTTGACGACGTAAAGAGAGCGCTTGAAAAGGTAGTTTCCGCCAAGCACGCCGATATGCTTGGCTACAATCTCAAGGCACTTGAGACCGGATATAACTATAAATAAGTTTAGGAGCTGATAACAATGCTTAACATCAGAGTAGAAAAGACCCAGAACCCAAAGAAAAAGCCCGCGAAGGGCGACAAGCTCGGCTTCGGACATATTTTCACCGACCATATGTTTATGATGAACTATGACGAGGGACAGGGCTGGCATGACGCGAGAATAGTACCATTCCAGAACATCACCCTTTCTCCTGCCGCAATGGTGTTCCACTACGGACAGACCATGTTCGAGGGACTCAAGGCGTATAAGGGCGACAACGGCGAGGTGTATCTGTTCAGACCTGACATGAACGCAAAGCGCGCCAACAACTCAAACAAGAGGCTCTGCATTCCGAGCATTCCCGAGGAGGACTTTGTGCAGGCTGTCAAGGCTGTAGTCGACATAGACCGCGACTGGATACCCGACGAGCCGGGAACCTCGCTCTATATAAGACCCTTTGTCATCTCTACCGATGATCATCTCGGAGTCGCTCCCTCAAAGAGCTACCTCTTCATGGTCATACTGTCTCCTTCCGGAGCCTACTATGAGAGCGGGCTCGCACCTGTCGGCATTTGGATAGAGGACGACTATGTAAGAGCGGTAAGAGGCGGAATAGGCTTTGCAAAGACGGGCGGAAACTACGCTGCGTCTCTGGCTGCTCAGGTAAAGGCGCACGACGACGGCTATTCTCAGGTTCTGTGGCTTGACGGTGTCGAGAGAAAGTATATTGAGGAAGTCGGCGCGATGAACATCGTGTTCAAGATCTCCGGCAAGATAGTCACTCCGATGCTCAACGGCTCTATCCTCCCCGGAATCACAAGAGATTCCGTTCTGACCCTCTGCCGCGACTGGGGCTATGAAGTCGAGGAGAGAAAGATTTCTGTTGACGAGCTTATTGAAGCCGCGCACAACGGAACTCTTGAGGAGGTATTCGGCACAGGAACAGCCGCCGTAGTGTCTCCCGTAGGAAAGCTTCGCTATAAGAACGAGGTATTCGAGATAGGCGGAGGCAAGATAGGCGAGCTCACCCAGAAGCTTTACGACGAGCTTACCGGAATACAGTGGGGCAAGCGTCCCGACACAAGAGGCTGGAGACAGACAGTCTGATAAAACTATACGAAAGGCTTATAGATATGAGCAATCAGAGAATTGAAACAAAGTGCGTACAGGGAAGCTATACTCCCGGCAACGGCGAGCCGAGACAGATACCTATTATCCAGTCTACTACCTTTAAGTACGCTACCAGCGAGGACATGGGCAAGCTTTTCGACCTTGAGGCCGAGGGCTACTTCTACTCAAGACTCCAGAACCCCACCTGCGACATGGTCGCAAGAAAGATCTGCGAGCTTGAGGGCGGAACGGCAGCTATGCTCACTTCATCCGGACAGGCAGCCAACTTCTTCGCGGTGTTCAACATAGCGAACGAGGGCGACCACGTCGTGGCGGAGTCCTCTATTTACGGAGGAACCTTCAATCTTTTCGCCGTCACAATGAAGAAGATGGGAATAGACTTTACCTTTGTCTCTCCCGACTGCTCCGACGAGGAGCTCGAGGCGGCGTTCAAGCCTAATACAAAGGCGGTATTCGGTGAGACAATCGCGAACCCCGCTCTCAGAGTGCTTGATATAGAGCGCTTTGCCAACGCCGCTCACAGGCACGGGGTTCCGCTTATCGTAGACAACACCTTTGCTACGCCGGTAAACTGCCGTCCCTTCGAGTGGGGAGCGGATATAGTCACTCATTCCACAACCAAGTATATGGACGGTCACGGCTCCGCTGTCGGCGGCTGCATAGTCGATTCCGGAAAATTTGACTGGATGGCTCATGCCGACAAGTTCCCCGGTCTTACCACTCCCGATGAGAGCTATCACGGCATCACCTACGCCGAGCGCTTCGGTCAGGCTGGCGCTTATATTACCAAGGCGACCGCTCAGCTCATGAGAGATTTCGGCTGCACGCCCTCTCCCCAGAGCGCGTATTTACTCAACCTCGGGCTTGAGAGCCTGCATGTGAGAATGGCGCGCCACTGTGAGAACGCCATGGCTGTAGCGAAATTCCTTGAGTCGAGCGACAAGATAAGCTGGGTGTTCTATCCCGACCTTGAGGGAAATGTGGATAACGGACTGTGCAAAAAGTATCTTCCTAACGGCTCCTGCGGAGTTGTAAGCTTCGGAGTAAAGGGCGGAAGAAAGGCTGCGGAAAACTTCATGAAGCATCTTAAGCTCTGCGCCATCGAGACGCATGTAGCGGACGCAAGGACCTGCTGCCTCCACCCTGCGAGCGCGACGCACAGACAGATGAACGACGAGGAACTCAAGGCCGCCGGAGTATCGCCTGATCTTGTAAGGCTTTCCTGCGGAATCGAGAGCGCCGAGGACCTCATAGACGATATCAGACAGGCTCTTGAGTCGGTCTGATAATCAGATAATCAAAGCGATAACGAAATCAGCGAATGAATACGGCGGCGTGTCTGACCCGGATAACTGCCGTATTTTGTCATGATTATAGAAAGGAACCACGGTTAATGCCGATTAAAATACCTAATACCCTGCCTGCGGCAAAAACGCTCGCCTCTGAAAATATTTTCGTTATGACCGAGACAAGAGCGTTGACTCAGGACATAAGACCGCTGAGGATACTGATACTCAATCTGATGCCCACGAAGGTGGAAACGGAAACGCAGCTCGCAAGGCTTTTGGGAAACACGCCTTTGCAGGTCGAGATAGAGCTTATGCACACCGCGAGCCATATGTCCAAAAACACCTCCGCAGAGCATCTGTTCAGCTTTTACAAGACCTTTGACGAGGTGAAGGATCAGCGCTTTGACGGAATGATAGTCACCGGAGCGCCTGTCGAGCATCTTGAGTTTGAGGAGGTCGAGTACTGGCAGGAGCTGTGCGAGATATTCGAGTGGAGCAAGACTCATGTGCACTCCACCTTCCATATATGCTGGGGAGCGCAGGCGGGGCTGTATTATCACTTCGGCATCAAAAAGCACCTTTTGCCTAAGAAGCTTTTCGGTGTTTTCCCGCACACGGTGGACTACAAAAACCCGATACTTTTCCGAGGGTTTGACGACGTGTTCTATGTGCCTCACTCAAGAAACTCGACGGTAGACTTGGCGGATGTCGAGAGCTGCCCCGAGCTCAAGGTATTGGCTACAAGCAAACAGGCGGGAGTGTTTGCCTGCATGACCAACGAGGGCAAGCAGATATTTATCACCGGTCACGCCGAGTACGATCCGGATACTCTTGCAAGGGAGTACTTCAGGGACAAGGCAAAGGGACTGGATATCAGCGTCCCCGAGAACTACTTCCCGAACGACGACGAGACAAAGCCCCCGCTTGTCACATGGAGGGCGCACGCCAACCTTTTGTATTCAAACTGGCTGAACTACTTCGTATATCAGACCACTCCCTATGATGTGGCAAAGATAGGATAGCGCAAAGGGAATATTGCGGGAAAATGTGCAGATAATAACGACATCTTATATAAAGGAGATGTTGTTATGACACTGACCCAGAAGGAAACCGGACTCTTAAAGGAACTCAGAGAGCAGGAAAAGCTGTGTATGGACAAGTATACAAAGTATTCTCAGTCTGCGTGTTCGACAGAGCTTAAAAACCTGTTCAGCGAGATAGCCGGCTGTGAGAAAAAGCACTTTGACACGGTAAGCTCGATGATAGGCGGAACTGCCCCACAGATCCCAAGCGGCGGTCTCACGGGCGAGAACAATCGCTGGTGCAAGAACGTCGGATATGCCGACAGACGCTCTGAGGAGATAGACAAGTTTTTGCTGATGGACTGCCTTGCCATGGAGAAGCATGTTTCCTCTCTTTATGACACCAGCGTATTCGAGTTTTCTGATACCAATATGCGCAAGGTGCTTAACCATATCCAGGCTGAGGAGCAGCAGCACGGCGAGAAGCTCTACGCTTATATGAACGCGAACGGCATGTACCAAGGCTGAGTCTGAATTAAATAACAGGCATGATCCGGGCTTTGTCCCGGATTTTTTTTGCAAAAGGCTTGCGGGCGTGCTATAATTAGGCGTAAAATTTATAATGATAATTTTTTGTGGCAGGAGTTTAGCTATGGGTATATTTTCAAGAGCCGAGCAGATATTTGGAAAAGACGGGATGAAAAGTCTCGGCGAGGCAAGCGTTGCGGTATTCGGCATAGGCGGGGTAGGAGGGTATGTCGCGGAGATGCTCGCCCGCAGCGGAGTAGGGCATATCACCATTTTTGACAGCGACACCGTCAGTGAGACTAACCGCAACCGGCAGATAATAGCGCTTGAAAGCACTGAAGGGATGCTTAAGACCGAGGCGATGGCAAAAAGAATTTTGGACATAAATCCCTTGGCGCAGGTTGAGTGCGTAAACGCATTTTACACCTCTGACAACGCGGATAAGTACCCCTTGGAGGGATATACATATATCGCGGACTGCATCGACACAATGAGCTCAAAGATAGAGCTAATATCAAGGGCAAAGGCGGCAGGAGTGCCTATAATAAGCGCGATGGGAGCGGGAAACAAGCTCGACCCTACTCGGCTCGAGGCGACTGATATCTACAAGACCTCGGTATGTCCGCTGGCGAGAACGCTGAGGCGGGAGCTGAGGCTTCGCGGGATAAAGGAGCTCAGGGTGGTATATTCAAGGGAAGAGCCGCTTCGGCTCACGGCGGATAACTCCAACGGGCGTCACGCCCCAGCCTCCGCGGTATTTGTTCCGGCTGCGATGGGAATAATGATTGCAAAGCTGATAGTATGCGATATTTCCGGGCTTGAAACCGCCTGACGCGGTGAGCTTTTGCGCACAAAAGCCTATATTTTAACACTCATGGAGCGGGAAGTTTGTAGAATTGGCTTATTGATTTTTGAAAAGACAGAGTATATAATACAGGGTGGATTAAATTAGGGTAAATGCACTAGATAAAGCCGTATATTTGTATGCCGAAGAGAGAAAAGAGGAAATATTTTGGTAAGGAACGACTTAAGAAATGTTGCGATAATAGCTCATGTTGACCACGGAAAGACAACTCTGGTCGACGGTATGCTCAAGCAGAGCGGAACCTTCAGAGCAAACCAGACGGTAAACGAGAGAGTAATGGACTCCAACGCGATAGAGAGGGAGAGAGGAATAACTATCCTCGCCAAGAACACCTCGGTAATGTATAAGGATGTCAAGATAAATATTATAGACACCCCCGGTCACGCCGATTTCGGCGGAGAGGTCGAGAGAATACTCAAGATGGTCGACGGAGTCATACTCCTTGTCGATGCAGCCGAGGGACCTATGCCGCAGACAAGATTTGTATTGCAGCATGCTTTGGAGCTTGGTCACAGGGTAATCATAGTTATAAATAAGATAGACCGTCCCGACGCCAGAATAAAAGAGGTAATAGACGAGTGCTACGAGCTCTTGATGGACCTTGACGCTTCTGACGAACAGCTCGATTCACCTATACTTTTCTGCTCGGGTCGTGACGGAACCGCTTCGCTTTCAGAGGATGTTCCCGGAACAGATCTTGTGCCGCTCTTTGACAAGATACTTGAGTATATTCCCGCTCCCGAGGGAGAGCCTGATGAGCCGCTCCAGCTCCTTGTTTCATCCATAGACTACAACGAGTATGTCGGAAGAATAGCTATAGGAAAGATAGAGCGCGGCTCAATCAAGGTAAATCAGGAGGTCATAATCGGCGATTATCACCATTCCAAGAAGGAATATCGCGGCAAGATAGTCACCCTTTATCAGATAGCGGGGCTTAACAGAGTGCCTGTAGATACCGCTACCGTCGGAGACATAGTGTGCATAAGCGGAATTGAGAGCATCTCGATAGGAGATACTATCTGCGATGTCAACGCCTATGAGCCGCTGCCTTTCGTAAAGATAAGCGAGCCGACAGTTGAGATGACCTTCTCGGTAAACGATTCTCCGTTTGCCGGACGCGAGGGCAAGTTTGTCACCTCGAGGCATATCAGGGACAGACTGTTTAAGGAGCTTCTCAAGGACGTGTCGCTAAGGGTGACCGAGACAGATTCTACAGATTCCTTCAAGGTCGCGGGCAGAGGAGAGATGCATCTTTCCATTCTCATAGAGAATATGCGTCGAGAGGGCTATGAGCTCGGAGTATCCACCCCGAGAGTCCTCTATAAAGAGATAGACGGCAAGCTTTGCGAACCTATCGAGGAGCTGGTGGTCGATGTTCCCGAGGGCTGTGTGGGATCGGTCATAGAGAAGATGGGCTCAAGGAAGGCGGAGATGGTTTCGATGACTCCGGTGGGCTCGAGAATGAGGGTCGTATTCCATGTCCCGGCAAGAGGTCTTTTCGGCTACAGGAACGAATTCCTCACAGATACAAAGGGCGAGGGAATAATGAGCTCGGTGTTCTACGATTACGAGCAGTACAAGGGGGATATCCCGAGGCGCTCGACAGGCTCGCTTGTCGCCTTTGAGACAGGAGAAGCGGTCACCTACGGACTTTACAACGCCCAGGAGAGGGGAACTCTCTTTATCGGAGCGGGAGTCAATGTATATGAGGGCATGATAGTCGGAGAGTCTCCTAAATCCGGCGACATAGTGGTAAATGTGTGCAAGAAAAAGCACCTTACCAACACCCGTGCAAGCGGAAGCGACGACGCGCTCAGGCTTATACCTCCGAAGATCTTAAGCCTTGAGGACAGCCTTGAGTTTATCGGCGACGACGAGCTTGTTGAGGTAACTCCTAAGTCCATAAGACTTCGCAAGATTACGCTTTCAAATGTCCAGAGGGCAAAGGATCGCGCAAAGCTTTGAAAAACAGCATAACAGCGTATATGAAAAGCCGTGAGTATAAATTCTCACGGCTTTTTTGACGCGTGGGCGCAAATCGCAAATAAAAAGTAAAAACCAAAAAGTAAAACGCAAAATAAAAAGGGCTGCCCGCTTGGGACAGCCTTAAATTATCTGTGCAGAATGCGAATGTTACTCAGCGACGGTAGTAGCGGTAGGATCTACATAGTTAGCGCCGAAGTAAACGATAAGAGAATCAAGATCCTGGATAACATCAAGAGTTATATCGTATACAAACTCCATTACCTCGCCGTCAGAGGTGGTGAAGGTAAGAAGGCTGGACACATCAGCTTCATTTTCAGTAAGGGTGTAGGTTCCCTCATATACAAGATTGGTGTTAATTGTGTTAGAGATCTTCATTGTTCCGCTCTTCGCGCCGGTGTCATACTCTCCAAGCTCGATTATTGATGTACCTGTTCCGTCAGTATACGTTCCTACAGGAATAACAACGCCGCAGGAAACAAAAGTGACGAGAACCATAGCAACGACAATCGCCAAGCAAACTACTTTCTTCATTGGAATAAATCCCCCTATAATTTATATTTGTGCTCGAGTAGCTGTCGCTGTCCATGTTACTCAAAAACAGCGCCGACTACCGAATGGTAAATCAATTATAAACCCAAGCATGGCGGTTGTCAACATTATATATGGCATGTAGACTTAACATTGTCATAATTGTACATTTCAAATGCAAAATTTTGTATAAATCACCGAAAGCTTTTTTGGGCTTTCAGGCGTCAGCCGGAGGTGAAATCACAAAAAACCGCCCTATTTATGGCAAACAACCTATTCCGACACCGATTTTGGCTTTCCGGAGATAAACTTGGATTTGAGGGGAACAGTAAACTTTTTCCCGGTCCTGCTCGCGACAAAATATTTGATGATATTTTTTCTGGTAACTATTCCGATAAAAATACCCTCGTCGTCTGTAACCGGAACAAAATTCTGGTTCATCGCGAGCTCGTACAGTTCATCCATTGTCGCGGTTATACGAACCGCCGTTGCTCTGTCGTTTTTGATTATGTCCCTGAGCTTTATGTCCTCGGCGTCGTATATTGACACTCCGTCTGTGTCATCGGTACTTCTGTCGAGCATATACCAGAGAAAGTCACCCTCGGTTACCGTTGAAACATATTTTCCGGTGCGGGAAATTACCGGTATGGACGAGTAGCCGTGATATCTCATCTTTTCAAGCGCCTGCCGCAAAGATGAGTCGTCGTATAAATATGCGACGTCGTTTTTAAGTGTGAGAAAGAATGCTATATTCATGAAGTTTCCTTTCAGAGGTCTTAGGTATCGGTGTCTGTGTTGCTGTCAGGGGTGTTCCACACATACTTCTCAAAGTATTCCTCAAGGCAAAGGCCGCTTTGAGCCACATCCTTGGCGTATTTCACCCCTACATATCTATAGTGCCACGGTTCGTATATATATCCGGTTATCTCCTCCTTGCCGCGGGGGTATCTCATGATGAACCCATATTCGGCGGCGTGCTCCTGAAGCCATTTGAATTCCTCGGTATCCTCAAAGCCGGTGTAGGTGTCCCAGTCGTCCTCGGTGACTATGTCCGCCGCAAGACCTGCGTTGTGCTCGCTTCCTCCGGGCGGAGCTATGTTTATAGAGGTGTCGTAGTACGCCTCCTCATAGCTCATGCCGTAGTCCTCCATTCTCGAGCGGACATTTCTATCAAACAGTCCCTCCTGATAGGACACCGAGCGATATGCTGAGATGACCTTGAGTCCGATACCGTCCTGCGCGGCTGCCTCTATCATCTTGCGGCAGTAGTAAGCGGCGGTTATTTCCATTTCATAGCTTCCCTGAACCGTTTCGGTTTCGATTTCATAGTCGTCGGGCAGGAACATTTCCTTATTCACTATGAAGAAGTAGTCGTCCTCGGTCTGGAAGTAGTAGTCGTTCGGAAGCTCGGGCAAATCATCATCCTCTTTCTGAGGCTCCTGCGTTTCCGTTGCTGTTTCAGTCAGCGACTCTAAGGTAGTTTGATCGGTAACGGTAGTTTCAGCTTCCGTGACCGTGGTTGCCGGCTCTTCGGTTGTGATTTCCGACACGGCTGCGGTAATTGTTGGTTCTGTGGCAGCTATATCTGGCTCTGTGGTTGCGTCAACTGAAGTAACAGCCTCGGTTGCTGTGACGACCGACTCAGTAGGTGGCTGGGTAGGCTGTTCTTTATCGCTTCCGACATCTATGGAGACGCAGCCGGCAAGCAGCACGCCGCAGAGAATAAGAACGGAAAGTATGCTTTTTTTCATTATGTAAACCTCATTCAGATAATATTTATCTCTATATAATTTTAGCACATTGGATAATCAAAGTCTACATTATATATATTACAAAAAATTACGCGTAAGTTACAGAAAGGATGAATTTTTGGTGAAAAATAATGAATTAAGGGAAAAGGTAACTGAGTTTATGGCGGGAGGCATTTTTGCCTTCGCGGTGTTTTCGGTGACGAGCGCGCTTATATTCGCCGTTTCTGCGGACAGTCCGTCGGGATTTTTCTCCGCGCTTACAGCTGCTTCAGCTAAGCTGTCCCTTGCCGATATGCAGGAGTCTGCTCAGGACGCCTCGGAGGACACCTCGGACGCCGATCTGCCAAATATACCGACTGTGCCGCAGGGCGAGGATTCGGACTATTCCAAGCTTTCAGATAAGCTGATGGGACTTATCCAGCCTCAGAGCTGGGGCATAGAGGAAGCTCCGGAGGAGACGGAGGAGCCCGAGGACCAAAATGAGGAGCACCCCGGCGAGCTGCCATATCCCACCGAATTTGACAGCGATGGCGGTCAAATAATAAGAAAGACCTACTCGTATGACGAGTCGTCTACCTTTGTGACGCTGCCCGGCGGGGGAATGCTCCGCAACAGTACAGACATAGATACCGAATACCTTCTCGAGCAGGCAAGCATCAAGCCGTATCTGAGCATTGAGACGGACGGAAGCCCGCAGGTGCTTATTATGCACACCCATACCACCGAATGCTATGAGCCCTACCCAAGGGACAGCTATGACAGCGAGTTTTCTTCAAGGACGACAGACCTGACAAAAAGCATCGTAGCCGTGGGAGAGGAGATAGCAGCTCAGCTTGAGGCGGCGGGAATAGGTGTGATACACGACCAAACCGTCCACGATTATCCAAAATATACCGGAGCGTATGACCGGAGCTGCGAGAGGGTAGAGGAGCTCCTGCGGGAATATCCGAGCATAAAGGTGGTTCTGGACATACACCGTGACGCAATCGAGTCAGACGGAGTGAGGTACGCTCCCGTCTGCGAGGTGGATTCCCAGACCGCCGCCCAGGTGATGATAATCTGCGGCAGCATGAACGTCCCCCGGTACAGGTACAACCTGCGGTTCGCCTCTCAGCTCCAGTCTAAGTTGGAGAGCGATTATCCCGGGTTTACACGCCCCATACTTTTTGCCGAGAGGAATTACAATCAGGAGCTTACTCCGGCGTCTATTTTGATAGAGATGGGTTCAAGCTCAAATTCGCTCGGGGAAGCGTTGTACAGCGGAAGGCTTTTAGGGATGAGCTTGGCTGAGCTGCTGCTTGAGTATGAGGAATAGAAGTCAAAAAACGGCGAATTTATTTTGATAATCACTTGGCAAAGCTGCAATTCTGTGATACAATACGCTTATCGGTAAAATCTATGCCGCGTGGAGAATATACTTAAACACAAGGTCTTCGTCGCGGCGATACGGGAGGATATGCACATGAAAGCGGTAATATCTGTAATCGGCAAGGACGCGGTAGGAATACTCGCGAAGGTCTCGGCGGTCTGCGCCGAGTACAACGCCAACGTCACCGAGGTGACGCAGTCTGTTTTGCAGGACGTCTTTGCGATGGTAATGCTGGTGGATATAACAAGGCTCTCCACACCTTTGAGCGAGCTTTCAGACAGGATGAGCGAGCTCGGAAAATCCATGGGGCTCTCGATATATGTCATGCACGAGGACATATTCAACACTATGCACCATATATAGGGCTTGGGGAGAGATAAGACATGATAAATCTCAGCGACATTCTG
>CASDRM010000079.1 GCA_949283135.1 uncultured Ruminococcus sp. | reverse complement strand
TGACAAAACGGCCATCTTTGTTTGCCAAGGTAGCATCGATGAAGTTCATCTGAGGAGAGCCGATGAAGCCTGCAACAAACATATTGACAGGTTTGGAGTACAGATTCTGAGGAGTATCGACCTGCTGAATGAAGCCGTCCTTCATAACAACGATTCTGTCAGCCATGGTCATAGCCTCGGTCTGGTCGTGGGTTACATAGATGAAGGTTGTTCCGAGTCTCTTGTGGAGAAGAGCGATCTCGGTTCTCATCTGAGCACGCAGCTTGGCGTCGAGGTTGGAAAGAGGCTCGTCGAGCAAGAACACCTGAGGCTCACGAACAAGAGCACGTCCCAAAGCGACACGCTGTCTCTGACCGCCTGACAAAGCCTTCGGCTTTCTGTCGAGAAGGTGCTGGATATCGAGTATTCTGGCGGCTTCCTCAACCTTGCGCGCAATCTGATCCTTCGGGGTCTTTCTGAGCTTAAGACCGAATGCCATGTTCTCGAATACCGTCATATGAGGATACAAAGCATAGTTCTGGAAAACCATTGCGATATCTCTGTCCTTAGGGGCGATATCGTTAACCAGTCTGTTGCCTATGTACAACTCGCCGTCGGTGATTTCCTCAAGACCTGCGATCATACGAAGTGTAGTGGATTTTCCGCAGCCGGAAGGACCTACAAATATAATAAACTCCTTGTCCTTCACTTCCAGGCAGAAGTCGGATACCGCAACTACGCCGCCGGGATACTTTTTATAGATGTGCTTGAGTGATAAGCTTGCCATTGGAAGGCCTCCTTGACGATATATTTTCTTTTGCCGCCATACCATGATACTAATACAGCTTTACATGGTTATTATTATAACCGTTTGGTAAATATATCACAAGTGTTTTTTTAACTAAAGTTATCACCCTTACTTTATCTAATTTGACGGTAGCTTTTCACAACGACTTTATCCGACACTCGTCAATGCTTTTACCTCATCGGATTTGAGCTCTCTTACGCCGCCGTATTGCAAATTATTATCGAGTTTTACTCCTCCGATGGCGATTCTCTTTAAGAAAATCACATTATTGTCCAAGGCTTCAAACATTCTTTTGATCTGATGGAACATTCCCTCATGCAAAATTACAGTGCATTCGTCCGGCTTTTGAGAGCAAATCAGCTCCGCCGGAAGGCATTCGGTTCCGTCCAAAAGGGTAAGTCCCGCAGCAAAGGCCTCCCGCGCGCCGGGGCAAATCGGCTTCTCAAGGCGTACAAAATAGGTCTTTGGGACATGGCTCCTTGGGGAGAGCATCCTGTGCGCAAGCTCACCGTCATCGGTTATAAGTACAAACCCGACGGTGTCCTTGTCCAGCCTTCCCGCAGGAAAAAGCCCCTGCCGCCGCAGCTCGGGCGGAAGAAGCTCTATCACAGTCTGTGAAAGCCCGTCGCGAGTGGCGCAAACCACGCCCGCCGGCTTGTTGAGCATGATATACAGATGCTCTTTATACGCTACCCTCCTGCCAAGGACGGCTACCTCGGCAGTATAAGGGTCTATTTTTCGTTCAGGAGACTTTTCTGTTTCCCCGTTTACAGATACCTGCCCTTTTTTGCACAGCTCTTTTACTCCCGTCCTTGAAACCTCGGGGAGCTGGGAGCAGATAAACCTGTCAAGCCTTATAAGCGGCATTTTGACCTCCCGCGCGGTCATATCGCCGCGCTATTTAGTGCTATTCCGTTTTCATGAGTCCCTGCATGAAGCCTCCGAGCTCGGTGCTGCAAACGTCTCCCGCTATCAGCCTGCCGTCGCAGATCATCAGGTGAGCCACGATATTCTGCTTCGGATCGTCGCCGTCGGGATAGTTGTAGATCTCATATGTATAGATCTCCGCGTACTTTCCCCTGTGGCTGTCGAGATCAAAGCCCTGCTGGAGCTGAAGGCTGTTATACTGAGTATATACCTCGTTCCACTCCTCGGGTATCATCACAGTGCGGCAGTCTATCGGCTCGGGAGAAATCTCCCAGCCGAGACCGGAAAGAAATTCAATCTGCTCTGACTGCGACTCAAGGGTTATGCCCTTAGGAGAAATCAGCCTGTTGAGCGAGTAGAGCGCCAAAAACAGGACTGCAAGCGCTATGAGCAGGATAACAAGGGTTTTTGCGGCTTTTTTGAGCTTAATAGTTTTTACAAACATAAAATTCACCATACCTCGATAAAGTATTTCAGCCTATGCCAAAGCGTCCGTCAAGCGCTTTATTCGGTCTTGGTGAAATATATGCTTGGCTGTAATGAAATAGTACTGCCTGCCACGCCTGTCTTAAAACGGCGGGACATCAGCTAATGTCAGTGGGCAAACTGGCTGTTATACAGCTCGCAGTAGAAGCCACCGGCTGCCATTAGCTGGTCGTGAGTGCCCTTTTCAATGACGTTTCCGTCCTTCATGACGAGTATAAGGTCGGAGCTCATTATCGTTGACAGCCTGTGCGCCACGACAAAGCTGGTTTTTCCCTGCATCAGCTTCTCAAACGCACGCTGCACCCTTATCTCCGTCTTTGTATCTATGGAGGAGGTCGCCTCGTCAAGGATAAGCACAGGAGGCTTCGCGAGCATGACCCTCGTGATGCAAAGGAGCTGCTTCTGCCCCGCTGAAATGCTTCCTCCGTCCTCGCCTATAACGGTGTCATAGCCCTGAGGCAGACGCTTTATGAAGCTGTGGGCGTGGGTAGCCTTCGCCGCCTCTATCATCTCCTCGTCGGAGGCGTCCGGACAGCCCATCTTGATATTTTCACGGATAGTCCCCGACTTGAGCCATGTCTCCTGCAAAACCATTCCGTAGCCGGAGCGCAGGCTCTTTCTTGTGACCTCGCGTATGTCCTTGCCCTCTACCCTGATGCTTCCCGAATCGACATCGTAAAACCTCATAAGCAGGTTTATAAGAGTAGTCTTTCCGCAGCCGGTGGGTCCCACGATAGCTATGCGCTGACCCGGCTCGACCGTTAGGTTGAAATTCTCGATGAGCTTTCTTCCGGGAACATATGAGAAGCATACGTTGTCAAGCTGGACATGACCGGTTATGTCGCGCAGCTCCTCGTTGCCGGCGTCAGAGGGCTGCTCCTCAGCCTCGATAAGCTCGAATATTCTCGCCGCGCAGGCAAGCGCGTTCTGAAGCTCGGTCACTACGCCGCTTATCTCGTTGAACGGCTTGGTGTACTGGTTGGCATAGTTGAGTATGCAGGTGAGCCCGCCCACCGTGACCGTCCCCGCGACCACCGAAAAGGCTCCCGAAAGCCCCACGGCGGCGTATACTATGGCGTTTACAAACCTTGTGGACGGATTTACAAGCGAGGAAAGGAATATCGCCTTGACCGATACCTTTGTCAGTTCATCGTTAATCTCGCAAAAGCGCTTATGGCTCCTGCCGGTGTAGTTGTACGCCTTGACCACCTTCTGCGAGCCTATCATCTCGTCTATGAGCGCGGTCTGCCTGCCCCTTGTCTGGGACTGCCTCTTGAAGAGGTCGTAGGTGGATTTTGCAAGGAATCTC
Organism: uncultured Ruminococcus sp.; assembly: GCA_949283135.1. GTDB lineage: Bacteria > Bacillota > Clostridia > Oscillospirales > Ruminococcaceae > Faeciplasma. Next base: position 33,112 of record CASDRM010000079.1, on the reverse strand, counting down.
GCGACAAAAAGCGAAAGCGGCGTGAGCACAACGGTTATAAGGCTTATCTTCCAGCTTATTGAAAACATGAAGCAGAGCGTGGCGACTATCGTCACGACTCCGGTGAAGAACTGCGAAAAACCGAGCAAGAGTCCGTCGGCGAGCTGGTCGACATCAGCTATTACTCTGCTGACAAGGTCGCCGTGGGCGTGGGAGTCTATATACTTCAGCGGCAGAGCCTCGATTTTTTTGAACGCCCTGTCCCTTATATCCCTCACCGTCTCAAACGTGATGCGGTTGTTGATAAGGTTCATTATCCATTGGAGCACGGAAGCTGCCGCGACGATTATTCCCGCCTTGACAAGATACTCCACCACCATTCCAAGGTTTACTCCCTCGTCGGCGATGTTGTCTATCGCCTTGCCGAAGATTATCGGGACGTAAAGAGTCATAATGACGTACGCCGCCGCGAAAATTATGGACATCACCATCAGCACGCGGTATTTCCTTAGCATGTGGACAAGCTTCTTTATCGTCTCCGTCTGTGTTCCTGAGCCCGCTCTTCTCATTACCTGACACCTCCGCTGCTGCTCTTTACCTGCGACTCGTACAGTTCCTTATACTCAGGGCATTCGCTCAAGAGCTCGTCATGCGTGCCTATTCCGACTGTGCGTCCGTCCTCTAAAACTATTATCCTGTCTGCGTGCATGACGGTCGATACCCTCTGGGACACAGTCAGGACGGTCGGATTATACTCAAGTGAGGCTATCGACTTCCTGAGCGCCGCGTCGGTGGCGTAGTCGAGCGCGGAGGAGCTGTCGTCAAGTATAAGTATTTCCGGCTTCTTTACAAGCGCGCGGGCTATGCACAGCCTCTGCATCTGTCCGCCGGACAGGTTCTTTCCTCCCTGCTCGATGACATAATCGAGTCCCTCAGGCTTAGCAGCGACGACATTCTCCGCCTGCGCCGCCTTTACGGCGTCCATTATCTCGCCGTCGGTGGCGTCAGGCTTTCCCCACCTGATGTTTTCCCTTATCGAGCCGTTAAAGAGCACCGACTTCTGCATGACTATACCTATCTTGTCCCTGAGCGATTCCGAGCGGTACTGTGAGACGTTTACTCCGTCAACGAGCACCTCTCCCTCGCTGCAATCGTAAAATCTCGGGATCAGGCTGACGAGCGTCGTCTTTCCGCAGCCGGTAGACCCGATTATTCCAACCGTTTCTCCCTTTTTTATCTTCACGCTCACCCGCTCGACAGAATCAGCCGCCGCTCCCGAATATCTGAACGACACATCGTTGAACTCCACGGAGTACTCGCTTTTACTGTTCGAATCCTCAAGCGTTCCGTCGGTCATAGAGGAGCTTACTGCGAGGACCGCCGAAACCCTTTTGGCGCAGGCAAGGCTCTTGGTGACGCTTATTATGAGGTTGGCAAGCTTTACAAGCTCGGCGAGTATCTGCGACATGTAGTTATAGAGCGCTATTACCATTCCCTGTGTCAGCGCTCCCGCCTCTACCCTGAGAGCTCCGGAGTAGATAAGAAAAATTATTCCGAGATTGACTATCACATAGGTCATCGGGTTCATTATCGAGGATATCCTGCCGACAAACTTCTGGGTCGAGGCGAGCATGTCGTTCTTCTCAACGAAATCGCGGGTCTCGCTCTCCTCCATGCAAAACGCCCTTATTACCCTCGCGCCGGCGAGGTTCTCCTTCGTCTTGAGGAGCACTCCGTCCAGCCTGCGCTGCACCTTGGTGTAAAGAGGTATACTTATCAGCATTATTCCGAATATAACTATCGAAAGCGCGGGTATGACGCCCACGAATATCCAAGCGGAACCGGGGTCGATGGAAAACGCCATGAACACAGCTCCGAAAACTATGATAGGCGAGCGCATCAAAAGCCTCAGAGTCAGGTTCACGCCGTTCTGAACCTGGTTGAGGTCGTTTGTAAGCCTCGTTATCAGGGTAGACGGTCCCAAATTGTCCAGCTCGGTAAACGACAGCGACTGTATATGGTCAAAAAGCACCTGCCTGACGGCTGAAGTGAACCTGACTGAGCTCTTTGCCGCAAAATACTGCGCGGTAAGAGTGCTTCCCAGACCTACCATTCCCAAAAGCACCATAACGCCGCACATCGCCGCGATATAGCCCTTGTCGTCCGAGGGTATGCCGACATCTATGATCCTTGCCACGACGAGCGGAACCATAAGCTCGAAGACTACCTCTATTATCTTAAAGAAAGGGGCGCATATCGCCTCTATCCGAAATCCCTTAAAATACTTCAAAAGCTCTTTCAAGTAACTCTTCCTTTCAGTCATGCCGATATCGTCAAAGCGCCGGCGCCGCCTAACATGCCAAGATAAGCGACGCCGCATCAAAATTTATTCAACGCTGATAATATAGTAATATACCGGCTGTCCGCCGTTGAGAAGGCTCACATCCGCCCTCTGTCCGAACTTCTCCTCCACTTTGGCGCGAAGCTCCTCAGCCTCGTCCTCGGTAATACCGCTGCCGTATATTATGGTTATAAACTCGCTGTCCGAGCTTACCAGCTTCTTAATGAGCCTGTAGGCAGCCTTGCCCACATCCTCCTCGACAAAGGCGAGCTTGCCGTTGTCAAGAGCGAGCACCTCGCCCTCCTTTATCTTCTGTCCGTCAAATTCGCTGTCACGGGCAGCAAAGGTGATCTGTCCTGTCTTGACGCGCTCAAACGCCCTTGTCATCTCGCTGCTGTTCGAGGCGTAGTCGGCGGACGGGTCAAACGCTAAAAGCGCGGCTATTCCCTGCGGGATAGTCCTTGTCTGGAGCACGCATACCCTCCTGTCGGCAAGCTTTACCGCCTGCTCGGCAGCCATGATTATATTCTTGTTGTTCGGAAGAACGAACACCGTGTGCGCGGGGCAGGATTGTATCGCAGCGAGTATATCCTCGGTGGAGGGATTCATCGTCTGCCCGCCCTTGACTATGCAGTCGGCTCCGGCGTCCTTGAACATCTCCTCTATGCCCTCTCCGCTTGCCACGGCGACAAAGCCGTACTCGTTCTCCGGAACGGCATAGGCGTAAGCCTTGTTCGAGCTTGAGACGTTTACGGTGCTCTCCTTGAGCTTTTCCTCATGCTGATAGCGCATGTTCTCTATTTTCGGGAGGTTCATCGAGCCAAACTCGAGTCCCTTTTCTATAGCGAGTCCGGGATTGTTAGTGTGGACATGAACCTTTATGATCTCGTCGTCCTCGACTACGACCACGCAGTCGCCTATCGTCTCGAGGTATGCCCTGAGCTTTATGGCGTCGTCGCAGCCGTGAGCCTTCTTCACTATGTACTCGGTACAATAGGTAAAGTGTATCTCCTCGTCAAACTCTCCGACCACCGAGGAGAAGGTCTCCACCGTCACGGGCTCTGCGGATTTCACGCTCTTTTCGCCCTCGACCATTTTCCTGCCGGCAAACACCTCTCCCATTGCCCTGAAAATTATGCAAAGACCCTTTCCGCCTGCGTCCACAACGCCAGCCTTCTTGAGGGTGGGAAGAAGCTCCGGAGTGGTGTCAAGAACCGTCTCCGCCTCGCGGCAGACTATCTCCCAGAACTCGGATATATCGGTGACGTCCTTGCACACCTGCTTGGCTTTCGCAGCCGAAAGCCTCGCGACAGTCAGTATCGTTCCCTCGGTGGGCTTCATCACAGCCTTGTACGCCTTGGACACGCCTATGTCAAGAGCCTCCGCCAAAAGCGCGGTATCCGCCTCCGCTTTTCCGGCAAGCGCCTTGTCGAACCCCTTGAAAAGGAGCGAGGTTATTACTCCGGAATTGCCCCTCGCGCCGCGAAGAAGCCCGGATGCCATCACCTTGGCGACATCGGAAACAGTCGTGCTGTCCGGCATAAGCTCGAGCTCCTTCTTGGCATTGGCAAGCGTCATTGACATGTTTGTGCCTGTATCGCCGTCGGGAACGGGAAAGACGTTTAGCTCGTCTACCTTCTTTTTGTTGTTCGAGATGCTGTTGGCTGCGCTGATAAAAGCGTCACGAAGAATTTTTCCGGTTATCATCTTTTTATCCGGTCTCCTTTATTATGATTCCATGCCGTCAACATAGACATTTATTTTTTTTACTTCGATTCCTGTCTCGCTCTCAACTACATACCTGACCTTGTTGACGATGCTGTCAACTATAGCGGAGACATTTACGCCGTATGTGACATAGATATGCAGCTCTATGACCATGCAGCTCTCCCCCTTGGGGACATATACCCTTACTCCGTTATCTATCGATACGCCTCCGAGGAGGTTTGTCTTTACCCCCTGTACCGCGCCGACAGGATTCATTCTCACCACACCGAAGCAGCTTGTCGCTGTGTAGCCTATGAGGGCTGTCAGGTAGGAATTTGTGATAGTTATGCTGCCGAGATGGTTGTCAATTTTTATCATACGGCCTCTCCCCTCTTCGTGGTCGGAAATATTCCGGCTGCTGTGCCGGTCTGCCGGGTAAACTAAGTCTATTTTAGCTATAATAACACACTTCCGGCGCTATTGCAAGTATATATGCGCACAATTACCACCTGTCGTATATCTGGAACGAAGCATCCACGCTCACCGTGGTGTCCGCTATAATGTCGCTTATGCTTTCTCCCTCGGCGTAATCTCCTCCGAGCCTGCTTCTTACCAGCCTGCCTATCTCAAGAACGTCGCACGGACAGCTCACAGCGGTTTTGAGATAGGCCGCCCGACAGCACTCCAAAAGCTCATCCTGAGCTGCCGAGACTATCTTTTCCTCACTCACCGCGGCGGGATTGTCGGTAACCTTAAGCGTTCCGGTGATCATAATGTTCAGCTGCGGAAGCCCGTTCCCGTCTATTGAAACCTCCCGCTTTACTCTGCCTATCTTCACCTCCACCGCAGTCCGCTCGCCGTCAACCTCAAGCACCCACTCAAGTCTTTTAGCGCTTTTTGTCATGACGCTTACTCCGACCGACTCCCGTGAGCTGAGGTATTCCTGCAGCTTTCCGTTTACCACCAGTACGCTGTCAAATACGCCTATCGCCTTGTCGTACATCCCTTCGCCGGCATCCTCAATAGGAAGCTCCGCCTTTTCCGCAGTAAACACCGGCATCAGAAATCCGCTTGATTCCTCATTCAGGTGATTGCTGATGCTTATAAGACTCGCGGGTATGGTGATGCCCATATCGCCGGCGGACAATATCATCTGATTCAACAGCTCTGAGGTTGCTGTGCCATGCTCAAACTGCGCGCTTACGACGTCTACCGCCATTCCCCTGCAGAACGCCACGTTTACTCCCATGTATATCTCACGGTTTTCCCAGAAGTAGGACAGCACTCTTGATATGTCCTGATCAGCCATGCTGCTTCCGAGGACTATCAGCTCTATGTTTCCTACGAGCACCTCCTTGCCGGTCTGAAGCTCGAGGCTCTTTTTCGCCTCCGCCACGCTCCTTCCGTATACCACCATCGTCAGAATATTATTTCCGGTGGCGTCCACAGGTCCGCCGCCGTCGGGAGGCTGTGCGGAAAACACCTGAGCGCTCACTGTGTATATCCCGTCCTCATCGACGTCTATGCCCACGGCGTGGACTACCAGCCTGAGGTTCATATCCGCCGTCTTAGTGCAGCCGCTCAAAAGGACTATGGCTGCCGCCGCGCACAATGCGGCAAGACATCTTTTCAGCATTCGTATCGGCGAGCGCACCCGCATTTGCTTTCCTCCTTTTTGAGCCTGAATCTTTTAGCCAGCAGGCAAACGGCAGGCAGGATAACCCCAAGAACAACTATTCCCAAAAGCTTTATGATATACGCGGTATCGCTTCTATAATCGACGTTCAGGTAATAGGACGTTATTCCTCCCGCAGCCGCGACCACCGATACAATTATCACCGAGGTTATTCGTCCCGGCTTGGTCTTTGGGCTTATTCCCCTTGAGGCTATAAATGTATAGACCGCGCCTACAATCACGCAGTTTAAGCTCCAGACAAACATGTTGACCGCGTCAAAGTGTCTTATAAAGTCTGTTCTCGCGTACGCGCCGAGAGCGAGTATCGGGTATCCTATCACACGCACAAAGTCGCCGAGCGCTCCTATCAGCAAAAACATAAGAAGCTCTATCAGCAACAGCTTTGAAATAAGATAGCTTGCCGCAGTCTTTACGGCGTTTCCGCCTAAATGAGGCGAAAGCGCGGCCAGCATCGGAAGCCACCAGCTTGAGGACAAATCCTGAACAAACATTTTGAGCATGTCCGGAACGTCAGAATTGCTCAGCGGCTCAAAATTGAGCGGGTCAACCTCAGCTTCGCTCACAAGCGCCACGGTTATAATCAACACAAAAAAGGCGACCGCGACAACGCTTGCCGCCCTTGCGACCGGCTCGATACCAAGGTGTGCGCAATACCCGGCGGCCGCGCAAAGGATGAGTATGACTACGGCCGGAGCGCCTACCCGCCAGAACTCGCTGTGCATGAACTCGGCAAAATAGGAAAGTGTCCCGCTCCAGATATAGATAAAGAAAGCTGAGTAGCATATAGCCGCCGCCTTGCCGAGCCTGCTTCCGAGGGTGCTTGTGACGCTTTCTCCCGAGTTTGCAAGCTTTACAACAGGTATGGCTATTACAGCCTCTATGGCGGTCACGGCCAGCACCGGCGGCATCATCCACAGCCCTACTCCCTCATCGCCGTGATAGTATATCATAGTATGCATCACCCTTGCCAGAAGCAAGAGTATAAAGAGCTGCAAGCTGCTTATCCTATGGCTGTTTTGCATTTTCTCCTCCCGAGCCGTTCAGTTTTTCTATACTTGCGGTACGCTCCTGCATTCTCCTGAACCCGACGCGGGTAGCGACGTCCCTCATCGCTCTGAGGGTAAACGGGAAGAGAGGAGCGGTATACGGCACCCCGAAGCCCTCCGTGGCTCCGGCATTTACCAGAGTTATGACTATCAGCACCGCTATGCCGAAGTAGCCTGCCATTCCTCCGAGTATCACCCCTAACAGCCTGAGTATCGTCACCTGCGGATTGAGCCCAGGGACCACAAACGAGCTTGTCGCGGTTATTCCTATGATTATCAGCAGCGGCGCGGAGATGAGTCCGCTCGTCACAGCGGCATCGCCTATCACAAGACCGCCTACTATCGAGACCGCTCCTCCGACGGCTCTTGGAAGCCTGAGCCCCGCCTCGCGGAGAATCTCGAACATGATTATCACCATAACCATCTCGGTCACAAGCGGCAGAGGCGTACTTTCTTCAGACGCTATCAGGCTCAAAAGGAGCTGACGGGAAAGCGCCTCGGAGTGGAATGTCGCGCTCGCCACATACACCCCGGGCAAAAAAGCGGCGATAAAGAACGCGAGATATCTTACCCAGCGCTGGAAGGTTGCAAAATACGGCTTTTCCTCATAGTCGTCAACAGACTGAAAGTTCTCTGTAAAAAGAGTCGGGAAAACCACAGCGTACGGCACGCCGTCTATCAGCACCGCAAGTCTGCCCTCGTTTATCTTTGCGGCGAGGACGTCGGGACGCTGAGTTGTGGAAGCTCCGGAAAAGAAGGAGCCGTTGTCCTCTGAAACAAACGGCATAATGCTTCCGCTGGTTAGGACGAGCTCAAGCTTGATGGATTTTAGCCTTTTTTTAACGTTCTCCCTCAGCTTTTCAGGTGCCTTTCCCTCAATGTAGACTATCGCGAGCTCTATGTCGGCAAGCGTTCCCGCCTTTATCAGCTCAAACCGCAGAAGCGGGCTTTTTATCCTTCTGCGTATCAGCGACATGCTTATTCGTAAGCTGTCGGTAAGAGCCTCTTTTGTGCCCTTTATGTTTACCTCACTGTCCGGCTCTGAGATGGAGCTCGTCTTGAATGCCTGAGCGGTTATCGCAACGCCCTTTGCCAGCCCGTCAACCAGTATGACCGCAAAACCTGAGCAGATTTTATCAGATATGTCGTCAAGGGTATAAACCTCTGTCTTTCCCGTGGAAAAAATGCCCTGCCGTGAAAGGAACGCATAGATATCCTCCGGCAAGGTGCACAGCTTTGACAGGCTTCGCCTTCTGTAGCTCATCAGAGGCTCAAAGAGCATTACGGATAGATCCGCCGAGGAGACCATCCCCTCAAGCGTCACTACCGCGCAGCCTATTCCGCAGACGTTGAGTTTGGCTATGCTCAGATCGGCGGAGTTGCCGAACATTCTTTTGAGCGAGGAAATAGTGCGTCCGAGGGAGCGGTATATCGGGTTAGCTGAGTTTTCGGCTTGGTTCATGATTTAATCCCACCTTTTGCTATCTCGGATAGTGTTGCCATGGGCTAAGGCAAATATACGCAGTAAAACTATCCTGTCCGGGGATAATATTTTTCCGATTTTGTGCAACACTATTACAAATCTTACGCAAAGGACTGCGGCTCATGCTCATTATCTTTATCCGAGGTATAATCGTATACCTTCTTGTCATTTTCGCCACGAGGGTGATGGGAAAGCGTCAGCTCGGCGAGCTTTCCCCATCAGAGCTGGTCATAACCATACTTATCTCAAATATCGCCACTCTCTCGATGGAGGATCGAAACCTCCCGCTTGTCACCGGAGTGCTGCCTATTCTCACGCTTGTGAGTTTAGACGTCCTCGCTTCCTTTGCCGCCCTTAAATCACGGCGGCTCAGGCAGGTGATAACCGGCAGACCAAAGGTCATAATATCAAACGGCGTGATAGATCAGGCTATGCTCGGCGAGCTCAGGTTCACCGTGGACGACCTGTGCGCGTCCCTGAGAGCAAACGGCATATTCGACGTCACCGAGGTTCAGTACGCGGTCGTCGAGACAACAGGCAGCATAAGCGTTCTCCAAAAGCCCCAGAAGCTTCCGCTGACTCCTGAAACCTCGTCAGCCCCTCCCCCTGCTCCTGCCGATCCTCCTCAGATACTGATTTCAGACGGAAATATACTTAACAACCTTGAACCGAGCCCTACTCTGACCCACAAGGAGCTCCTGCGGGAGCTGAAAAAGCAAAACGTTTCGCCTGAAGATGTACTTTTGTGCTTGGGCTACCCGGACAAGTCGATAAAAATCATTCCAAAGGAGCGTAAATAGCAGTATGAAAAGAATAGCTATCAGCATCACCATAATCGCGCTTATTTTGGTCGCAGGATACTCTGCAGTCGCCCTGATAGACTCCGGCAACGATCGTCTGTACGGCAAGCTCGAGCTGGTCACGGACAGCTACCGCTCACAAAGTCCGGATGTCGAGGAAAACATATTTGAGCTTGAGCGCTACGTTGCGGTCTACTCAAAACGCCTCGGCTGGATTGTAAACGATGAGCTCCTTGGAGAAATGGAGCTGTCCACGGCAAGGCTCAGACCGATGTACCGAAGCGATTCTGATGAATTTTTGGCTGAATGCGCCCAAATAAAAGAGTATGCCCGGATGATTTTAGAGTCGGAAAAGGTGACATGGAGCAAAATTTTATAAAAGCTTCAACATTTTGTTGCAATGCGGGCTTTAATATGCTATAATTTGTGCATAAGTACCGGATACGCTCAGTTTCAAAGAGCGATATATACGATTAGGAGTGACAGTATATGAAATGCCCGTTTTGCGGATATGAGGACACAAAGGTAATTGATTCCAGACCGAGCGAAGGTAAAAAAAGACGCCGCAGAGAGTGTACCCAGTGCGGAAAGAGGTTCACCACCTACGAGGTTGTCGAAAAGCCTGCTCTTATGGTTCGCAAAAAGGACGGCAGCTTCGAGCCGTTTGACCGCGACAAGCTGGTCAGGGGAATACTCACCGCGACCAAGAAAAGAACCGTCAACCCTGAGCTTATAGAAAAAATCGTGGACGACATTGAAAATACCGCCGCCAACGACATGAAGACCGAGATCTCCACCTACGAGATAGGCGACGCTGTCCTTACCGCCCTCAAGGAGGTAGACCTTGTCTCCTATGTCCGCTTCGCCTCAGTCTACAAGGACTTTAACGACCTGGAGAGCTTTATCAATATCATCACCGAGCTGAATAAGTAACGTGCGGCTTTTTAAATAAAAAATCGGGACGCCTTCCCAGGATAGGGAAAGCATCCCGATTTTGTTTTGTCCGTTCGCAGATCCAGAAAGCCGTTCGCGCGGCAGCTTACGCCTATGCCTGCTCAGAATCAATTACACTTTGTATAAAATTCATTGATTTAACCAAATCGTCATAGGAATTAAACCCGCTTCGGTACAGTTCGAGCATGATCGTGCCGCTGAAGCCCACAGAACCAAGCGCTCTTACAAACCTATGGGTGTCTATATCCCCCATTCCGGGCAGCAGGCAGTCTCCCTTGGCTCCGTGGTCGGAAAAATGCACATGCTTGATGCTTTTGCCGAGAGCAGGTATAAAGTCATAAGGGTCAAGCCCCTTGCGTATCGCCTGCTTGGTGTCAAGGACAAAGCTCACGCCGTCTCCTAAAAGCCTCTTCATCTCAAGCAGCTCGCTGAGCTCCCCTGTTGTGCAGCGGCATACGTTCTCCTGAAGCACCGTCACGCCGAAGCCTGACGCGACCTCATTGAGCCTTGCGTACCCATCGACCACCGTTTCTATCGGGCATGGGTTCTTGTTTCCGTGCAAAATAAAATACTTCGCGCCCAGAATATTCATTGCCTCAAAGTATCTCTTGTGGTACTCAAGGTAGTCCCTTATTCTGCGCTCATATCCGGTATAGAGCATATATGTGTCTATTCCGCAGGTAAACGGGTGCAGGGAGACGCACTCCGAGCCGTTCGCCCTGAGAATCCCGGCAAGCTCCCTAATGTACCCCGGGTCGGTCTCAGAGTGGGTGTTGACAAATATCTCAAGCCGTCTTACTCCTTTTTCACATAAAGAGGCAAGCGTCTTTTCCGGCACCTCCGGGTAACCGCAGGAGGTCGACACCCCGACGGATATCTTTCCGGATTCCATTTTTATTCCTCCTTTGAGCCTGTGGCGCATGCTGAATCGGATACAATAAAGCGGCGCAGAGCAAATCTCCACGCCGCTTAGCCGCGTTGGTTCAGTTGTTCTTAGCAGCCTTTTTACGGTCTACGGCGCCCTGCCAAAGCGTCCAAAGCGTAGGCGCGATGCAGTTTGACGAGTAGACGCCGGCAATCAGTCCGATTACCAGCGGGAAGGCGAAGCTGAGAATCGACTCAACTCCGGATACCAAGCCGACAACACAAACGGTAAGCATAGCGATTACCGTGGTGACGGTAGTGTGAACCGATCTTCCGAGCGACTGAGTTACGCTCATGTTGACATATTCGTCAAGCGTCTTGGAGTCGCCGTAAAGCCTTCTGTTCTCTCTTATTCTGTCGTAGATGATGATGGTCGCGTTGATCGAGTAGCCCAAGATAGTGAGCAGCACCGCCATGAAGTTGGAGTCGATGTCAAATCTGCAAACTACGCAGCAGGCATACACGAAGAACATATCATGGATAAGCGCTATTACCGAGCAGGTACCGGCTATCCAGCCGCCTATCTTTCTGAAGCGGAAGCCGATGTAAACTATCATTACTACCGCCGAGAAGGCTACCGCCACAATGCATTTGCCCAAGAAGCCCGCACCGGTGGTGGGGTTTACATCCTGGGAATTGTAAAGCAAAAGCTGATTATCCGCAAACTCTGAGGTCAGAGCGTCGGTAAGCTGCGACTGCACCTCCGCCGTCAAGCCGGAAGAGGTCGGGAAGGACAGGGACACCGTCTGAGCGCTGTCTGCAATACTCTCTCCCAAGGACACGTTACAGGTGTGACCGGTCACCTCAGCGGCAGCAGCGGCAACCTCGCTGTCGCTGATATCGCCGGTGTAGGAGTAGGTTATAATGGTTCCTCCTCGGAACTCTATCGCGACATTCATACCCAAGACGAAGCTCAGAACGATAGAAAGAACTATTGCCGCTATCGAGAAGGTGTAGAAGATCTTTCTTTTTCCGACAACATCAAAGATCTTATTCGTTTTCATTGACAGCACCTCCGTATAGCTTAGGATTTCTCAGAGCCTTGAACCTTGAAAGGGAGGCGAGCATAAGTCTTGAAGCGAACACTCCGAATACAAAGTTGAGTATTACGCCGACAAGAAGAGTATAACCGAAGGAGTAGATGGTTCCCTCGATGGTCGCGGGGAACATGAAGTACAGGAAGCCCATGAGCTTCGCGAAGAGGCTGTCCGGAGGTCCGAACGCGCCCATAAGTATGATAGCCACGAACACGATGGTGATATTTCCGTCGAAAATAGCTGCCCACGCTCTCGAGTAGCCGAGCTCAAGAGCGGAGTTGAGGGTCTTGCCCTTTGAAAGCTCCTCCTTGATTCTCTCGAAGGTCACTACGTTAGCGTCAACACCCATACCTATCGCCAATATGATACCGGCGATACCTGGTATCGTAAGGGTAAAGCTGGGGATATTGCCGAAGAAGCCGGTTATGCAGGCAATGGTACCGACAACCTGTCCGACAAGAGCAATGGAAGCCACGGCTCCGGGAAGCCTGTAAACTATTATCATGTACAAAGCGATAAGCACAAAGGCTATAACGCCGGCAATAAGCATGGCGTTTCTCGCGCCGGTACCCATCGAAGCGGAGATCGTCCTGAAGTTGGAGGTCTCAAGCTTATAGGGAAGCGCTCCTGCGCTTATCTTGTCGGCAAGATCCTTGGCGGACTCGTAGTCGAAGTTACCGGTGATCTGGCTGCGTCCGTCGGTGATGGCGTTCTCAACGGTCGGGTAGGAGATGCAGGTGTTATCCATCCAGATGGAGATAACTCCTCCTGTGCCGGCAAGCTCCTGAGTCGCCTCGGCAAAGGCGGCTGTGCCTTCCTCATCAAACTCGAGTGACACGCCGAACTTATACTCACCGTTTTCTTCCCAGGCAATAGCCTCGGCGGAAACCACCTGATCGCCGGTTACGATTATGTTCTCGGCGGTAACTCCGGTGGGAAGTCCGTACTCGTCGGTCTCATAGCCCTCTCTGAAGGTCAGCTCAGCCATCTCGCCAAGCTCCTGTACGGCGGCTTCGGGATCAAAATCCTCTTCGCCCGCCTGCCACGGGAACCTTACGATAATGTCGTAGTTAGAGTAGTCAACGAAAAGCTCATAGTCTGTGATACCGAGATTGACCAAACGCATTTCAAGCGCAGCCTGAGCCGCGTCCATCTGCTCGGCAGTTGCTTCCACACCCTCCGGCGGAGCAAACGTTACATCGACACCGCCGCTGATATCAATGCCCCAACGAATGTCGTCAGTGGACTTGATTATCTTTGTTTCGATGTCTCCGTAGGTAGTGCTGATGCCGTGAAAGGTCAGAAAAGCAAAAACAGCTATAAACACAACAACAATAAAGAAAACTGGTTTTTTTATGTGTCGCACTTTTTTGCCTCCTTAATTTTAGTACGCCACTCCGGGCAGCCGACCGGCACCATAGCGCCGACAAAACTCACCAAAATGACATTCACTCAAATAGTATAGCCAAATACTGTCGAAAAGTCAATACCAAAAGCCCAAACCTTGGAGGCGTTCGCAGGGTTTCGCTCATTTCTCAGTTCCCATTATCCAGCTCTTCTATCGGAGCGCCGTACAAAAGATACCTTTGCCTTGCCCTCTCGCAGAAGCTCTTCTTTACGCTCCCGTCCGGCTCAAGCTGAAAATACAGCAGCCCCGGACACCTTTCGCAGTAGCCCTCGTACTCGCAGCTAAGGCACATCTCGGGCTGCCTGAGAAGGCTTACCCTGTCGTTGAGCTCCTTCCAGCACTCGCACAAGGGGCTGTCCGTCGTATCGACGCTCGGCTCGGTCAAAAACGCGCACATCTGCATTTTGCCGTTCCATGTTACCCAAAAGCCCCTGCGGTAATTGCCGCATACCAAAAGGTAATCCTCGCAGCGCGCTCTGGGATAGCGGGTGTTTTTCCGCCTCAGTTCAAGTATCGTATCTATGTCGGGAAGCTCCTGCTTGAGCCTGTGGCTGTTCGGGTCGGATTTCGCTCCCCTTACCGGCTCTGACAGGTCGGAGGAATGAATGAAAGGAAGACCTAAGCTTTGGGCAAAGCGATAAATATCCGGAAAATCCCCGGCGTTTTCGTTTGTCACCGTAGATACCAGATAGAGCGGCATTCCCGCGTTTTTCAGCAGCATGACCGCCCGGCTTACCTTTGTGAACCCGTCAGGTATTCCGCATACCCGGCTGTAGGTCTCGTCAGTGATGCCGTAAAGGGTTATTCTGATGGCGTGCGGAGGAAATCGCCTGAGCCAATCGACCGTATCCTCATCTATCAGATAGCCGTTGGTATAGAGCTGTATCAGAAAGCCCATCGAGTAAAGCCTTTCGTAAAGCTCCCTGAAATACGGAAGGATAAACGGCTCGCCGCCCGTTATCGAAAGCTCGAGCACGCCGAGCTCCTTTGCCTGCTCGCCGTAGTCAAGCCACTCTTTCAGGCTTCTCTCCCTGCCTATGAACGGAAGGTCACAGGCGTCGAGCCTTACATAACACATGCCGCACCTGAAATTGCACCTCGGAGTAAGCTCAAATACCGCTTTTACAGGCTCCATCCTCTCGTAAGCCGCCTTTTGAATCATAGCATAGTACTCCGCCATATCGCCCGTAAGGATGCTCTCGCAGTCCTTCATACCCTTATTACCTCCTTTTTCGCTCTTTGCAACTTGCAATTTGCCCTCAAGACCTGCCCAAACATATCTGTGTGATATCAAACAGTCCACCTTTAGGCAAAGGTGGACTGAAAATTTCATATTATAGGCTACACTGCCACAACTTCCTCGACAGCTTCCTTTTCCCGCTCGCTTTCCTCGGCGCTTTCGCTGTTTTCTATGTATGTTCTCTCATACGCCTTGTCCGGCTCAGTCATTCCGCCGTCAAGGTCGTGAAGCTTTTTCTCGAGGATAGCTGTCTGCTCAGCTAATAGCCTTATCTTATGGTTCAGCTGAGAAACTCTTATCGACATAAGGAAGGAACGCATAAGGAGCGTAAAAATGATTATAAGGAATACGGCGTTTTCGGTGCTCTGGATGCCCATAAGTCTGGCTGCCGTTCCCGCGATTCCGGGAAGCACGCTCAGAAGTATCAATACCGCCGAAAAAACAAGCCAGAAAATAGCGTCATATCCCTCGACCTGCGACTTTTTAAGCTTTCTCGCTATGTAAAAGAAGGTTATTACCGAGACGATAATGAGGATCGCCCTGAACACTTGACTCATATCTTCACCTACCTGAACCAGTGTATAAGAAGAATCGACATACATGTCCTAAGCATATATGTAATCGAGGTAAGACCTCCTATATAGCTCTTTCCCGCCTGTCTCTCTTTCATAACGACCGGGACCTCCGCGACCCTGAAGCCGTCCTTCATAAGAGCGGCGAGCGTGTCAGGCTCGGGGTTGACATTCATCTGGGACGCTATCTTTTTTATTATCTTCCTTCCGAAAAGTCTCATTCCCGAGGTGGGATCATGTATTTTCCTGCCCGTGACAATGAAAATGCACAGGCTTATGAGCCTGCCGCCTATCTGCCTCGGCGTCCAGCCGATCTTATCGTCCACATACCTTGAGCCTATGACAATGTCGCAGTCGCCTACGCTTGCCCGCTCCATCATTTCGGGAATTGACTCCGCAGGGTGCTGACCGTCTCCGTCAAACTGCAAGACCCAGCTGTAGCCCTCCTGATACGCGTACCTGACGCCCGCCTGAAATGCCCCGTACAAGCCAAGATTCATAGGCAGATTAAGGGTAGGATAACCGTTTTCGAGGCACACCTCAAGAGTTGAATCGGTTGAGCCGTCGTTTATCACGATATAGTCATACTCAGGGCAGATTTTCTTCAGCCCCTCAACGGTATTTCTGATGCTTGCTTCCTCATTATACGCGGGAATCACCACCAGAAGAGGACTTTTACATAAACCACTCATCATTTATTACCATTTCACATTTTGTGGGGTCGAGCAGACATGGCGACACACCCGCATGCTTTTCTGTGCAAAGTTATGCGAGGCAGCCGGAAATAGAGCCTTCATATGCTTTGTCAACATATTTATCATTTCCTAAACTGTACCACTGAACTGAAGTGTCCTGAATACCGCTGGCATTATACCTATAGTTGTACCCGCCATGGGTTATTACGCCATCTGTAAGGAACACATATCCTACCTCGTAGCCGTCTGATCCATTGCTTGAAGCAATGTTTTCACTGAGCTTGACGCTCATAACCTTAATAACAGGGCTTTCCCATTTTTTCATTTAATATATCCTCCCAAATTTGTCTTATATTTGTTTTTGCGAATAGACTTTTTATCCGCCGGTTTTTAAGCCGACGGATATCAGAATTACATAAATAAGCTGTATTTGTAAGCTCGAGGCAAACATCCGGCACGCGTATTCTCACGCTCAGCCGGCGTCCGAAATACAATCGATTGCCCGCGTTTAGGCAAGGCAGCCGCTGAAGGCTGAACCTGAGCCCGGAACTACCCACAGACCCTTGGACGAAACCGGCTGAAGACCGGTATCCTGAATGCCCATGCTGCTGTCATAGTGGTAATATGCCTGCTTGTAGGTTTGGATGTTCCACATTTCGTTTGCATCGTTGTAAACTCCTTTAGTGTACAGATACACCTGTCCTTGATCATTAACCGGTACCGAGGGGACGCTTGCAGCGATATTTTCGCTCAGCTTGATACTCATCACTTTCGCTTCAGGTTGGATCCATCTTTTCATTCGATTCACTCTCCTCACAAAGTTCGATTCAGCCCCGGCAGCTGTTATAAATAATTTACCATCATCCACTGCGCCTTTATCTCACCACGGCGGTAAACAAATCGCGGTTAAATAGTGCGCGAAGTCACTCTGACACTTTAAGTCTATATCATTTTAGCAGAAATGTCAATAGTTATACAAATGATATTTGCGCCGAGGCTTCTAATTATTTGACTGTTTTTAGATAATATTATGTGAATAACTGCTAAATATTTCCTAAAATATCAGCTTTGGCTTGCCGGCGGCAGGACGTCATTCGGCTCTTCTTTTACCAGTTTTCTGTCTACCGCTCTGTAAACGCCGTCGCAGATAGATAAAATCCCTTCGCGGTGAGTGATTATTATGCAGGTGCGCTTTCTTTTCATCCTTGATATATTTTCCATAAGACGCTTTTCGGTATCAAGGTCGAGCGCGGAGGTGGATTCGTCCAGCAAAAGTATCGGAGCGTCGCAAAGAAGCGCTCTTGCTATCGCGAGCCGCTGAAGCTGACCTTCCGACAGACCTACTCCCCGCTCCCTGAGATAAGTGTCTATTCCCTCGGGAAGCGCCCTTACAAACTCATCTGCGCACGCTGTCCTCAGTGCCTCCCATATTTCCTCATCAGTTGCCTTGTCGTTGATAAGGCGAAGGTTTTCCGCAACGGTTCCGCTCATCATTGTGTTGCCCTGAGGCACAAGCGCAAAAAGCCGTCTTGTAGCGGTAGATATATCGATTTTCCCATGCTTTGACTCTAACCTCGCGCTCCCGAAGCTTACGCCGACAAGCCCGAGAAGTATCCTGAACACGGTCGTCTTTCCCTCTCCGGACGATCCGACAAGCGCAGTTATCTTATTGGGATATGCGCTCAGCGACGCCGACTCAAGTACCTCGTCCCCGCCGCCATAGGCAAAGCTCACATTATCCAAAATTACCGCTACGCCGTCCGAGCCGGCCTCTTTGGCAAACCTTTGCGCCTCTTCGGTGGAAACATCCTGCTCTGCGGGGATCTTGGTAACCTCTATTATCCTGCCAGCCGAGGCTGTGGCGTAAATAAGATTCGGGAAGAATCTCACCATGCCGGAAAACGCTCCGCTCAAGGAGCCGCTCATCTGCATGAAGAGCATCAGAGTACCGTAGGTTATTGCGTCCGTCCAGAGACGGTATGCTCCCCAGCCAAAGGTCAAGCCTGACACAAATAGTCCCACAAACGAGAGAGATACGGTGGCTGCTATCGAAAACTTATTGTACTCGAGCTGCACGTCCCGGTACTTATCCTGCTCCTTGGAGAAGCCATCGCTGAACCTGTTTATAAGACCAAACGACTTGATATATTGTATGTTCTGGAAAGCCTCTTCGTTATACGCCATCATATCGGAGCTCGCCTGCCTTATCTTCAGACTGAACGACCTCATCTTGGTCATCATCACTCTCGACACCAAAAACATAAACGGCGCGCTCATCAGGGACAAAAACGCCAGCACCGGGTCATAGTAGAATATCATCGCGAACGCGCCGATAAACTGCACCGCGCTGGTAATAAAGCTCGGCATGAGATTTACAACGCTGCCGGACACCGCGTCGACGTCGCCGTTGAGCCTGTTCAGCAGGTCTCCTGAGTGAAAGGCGGAGACGTTCTCCCAGTCGGCAAGCATTATTTTGTCAAAGACCTCACGCCTGAGCTCAAGGTTTACCCTCAGCTTGATTTTGAGGGACACCCTTCCGGTAAGAGCGTTGACTATTATCTGGAACACCTGCATTCCGACATAGGATATCGCAGCCACAAGTATAAGGTCGGTCTGCTTGCCTGTCACCGCGTCAATTATCAGCTTTGAGGAGTAGCCAGCGGCAAGCCCCAAAACCGTGCTCAGCACTCCGGTAAATATATACCATGTCACCGCGCCTTTATTCCTCAGGGTATAGCCGTATATCCACCTGACCTCCTCCATAAACGCCTTGAAGGAGTCTCCGTGAAGCTTTTCAATAAACTTTTTTATTCTTCCAATCACTCTAAGCAACCCCAAACCGCTTTTTTGGTAATTTTCACCGCCTCTTCGTCCGGAAGGCAACTGAGAAGATATACCGGCACGTCTGCAAGCAGTCTGTCGGCGCTATCCAGCATACTCCTCGTCCTTTCCTCGCACCACGACGGGTAGAATATATGCCTGAGCGTCTTTGTCACCGCCTCGCCTGGCTCAAGACGCCTTATAGCGTTGCTTTTCGCCTGCTCAAGCACTATTATCGCCTTGAGCGGAGCGCAGCGGTTCACGGCATAGGGAGACGAACCCTTCCACGGAGAGCCCCACGCAAGTATCTTCCCTTCCGACTCGAGCGTCTGGACATACGCCTTGTCGCCGTTTAGTATGGCTGCGTCCATGTACTGCTCCCACAGCCTTGCCTGGGTGGTCTTTCCCACTCCCGAGTCGGCTGTAAACGCGATACAGCTTCCCATGTGCTCCACAAGCGAAGCGTGCATCAGTATCCCGCCCCTGCCAGCCATATATGTATAAAACCCTGCCAAGAACAGCTCCATCACTCCGTCCTCGCCGCAGGAGCAGTTTTCTATATATATTTTATCCCACTCGGGGCTGCAAAGCATCCTTGTTCTCGGCTGCTGCCTGCTGCCAAAAACATAGCCCTGAGCCACGGTGTACTCTATTCCGTAGCAGGACTGATAAAGCCTCTCTCCGGAATAAAGCTCGGCGACAAATTCCGGCTTTTGGGCGCGCTCCATCTCAAAGCCTTTAAAAAGCTCCGGCAGCTTCGTCCCAAAAAGACGTACTTCTACCGAAACTCCGACAATTTTGTAATTTTTTATGTCCATAAGCTGTTCCCTTTTACGTTCCAATATGTTATACTTGACCAAGGTATAAAAATATTTATGCACCTTATGCACCTGCGTCAAGTGAGGTAATGCGAATGAGAAAAACAGGCAAAGCAAAAAATAAGGTCTGCATCTTCTCCGGAGACATATCCAGAGGCGGCGGAACCGAAAAAATGGCGATATTTCTGGCAAACGCCCTTTGCAGCTCCGGAAAATTCGAGGTCGAGATAGTCTGCATCTGCCAAAGCGGCGGCGCGCCGAAATTCAAACTCGACCCGAGGGTGAAAATAACTCCTCTGTGCAAAAGCTGGGTCAATCCGGGACCGGGGTACCTCGTAGTAATGAAAAGACTGTACAGCTACCTCAAAAGGGGTAAATTCTCGGTCATCATAGACGTGGATGTCGTTTTGGATGTCCTCACCCTGCCCTTAAAGCCGCTTACCGGCGTTAAGGTGATCTCCTGGGAGCATTTTCACTACGCCCAAACGCTCGGCTCGTCCTACCGCAAGCTGATACGCAAGCTGACCTGCCGCTTCTCAGACTGCATAGTTACCCTCACCGAAATCGACGCCTCGACATATATCCGCGAGGGCAAGCCAAGGTGCCGTGTCGTGCCTATTTACAACCCGATAGACCGCTTCTCATCAGATACCGTTCCTCCGATGAGCGAACGGGAAAAGCTGATAGTATCAGCGGGGCATCTGACACAGATAAAAGGGTACTCAGACCTCGTTGAGGCGGCAGCTATACTGCATCCCGATTTTCCGGATTGGAAATTTAAAATATACGGCGACGGAGAGGAGCGCGAAATGCTCGAAAAGCTCATCCAAGACAAAGGACTTAACGGGGTGTTCGAGCTCCCCGGCTTTACCGGAAATCTCGCCGCGGAGCTTTCCAAGGCTTCAATATTCGCCATGACCTCACGCAGCGAGGGACTGCCGATGGTTTTGCTCGAGGCAAAGCTAATGAAGCTGCCGAGCGTAAGCTACGACATTCTTACCGGTCCGTCCGAGATAATTTTAAACGGGGTAAACGGCTACCTCGTCGAGCCGGAAAATGTTGACGCCTTCGCCATAAGCCTTGCAAGGCTTATGAAAAGCGAGAAGCTCCGCGAGGAGTTTTCAGCCAATTCCTGGGACAACATCGGCAAATTCGACTCCGCTGAAATAACAAAGAAGTGGATAAGGCTTATTGACAGCCTTTGATGACGGCTAAGGCTTGGCTTGACGCCCTTTAAGCCTCGCGTATGCCCATATCGCCGCTGGGCGCAGCGGCTTCAGCGATACCCACAGCCCTGAATAAAACCGGTAGCTCAGGCTGTCGCAGGAAACATACCTGTTTTTTCTTATCAATCCGTCCGCCACGGCCATAACCTGACCGGGGCGGATTTTTTCGCACCATGTCTGAGCGTCTCCGTTGATTGTAAGCTCGTCCGGCTTTGCGCCTATCACCCTATGAAGCACCGGTTTGCCGTCGTCCCTCCGAAAAAGCACTATATCCAGCCTTTTCGGAGGTCTGACCTCAGGAGATACAAGTACGACGCTGTCTCTAAGATTTTTTAGGTATGGTCCCATGCTGAATCCCGTCACCGTGAGAGTTACGCCGGCGCCCGCCTCAAAGTTTCGCTTGAGAAGCTCCGTAAGCTCGGAAATATTCAGCTCTTGAGGCTTAAAATCCCCGCTCACTTTTGTGCTATCCCTTTGCTTTGCAGCTCAGCCGAGAACCTTTGAACAGCCTCCCTGATTTCCTCGACCGGAGCGTCATACTCATTTGAGAGTATCTGCGCTATCTCTTCCTCAGAGCGGTCCTCTTTTTCAACGAGCCTCCAGATGTCCGCCGCGGTCTCGTTAAGAGACATCAGCCCTCCTATCTTAGCCGCGTTCTCGCCGATGGGTACTACCATGAACGAGCCTGCGACCTTCCTCAGGACGAATCCTTCCTTGATCTTCATATCAGTTCCTCCAAAGTTAAGGATTTTATATAATGCAGCCTGCCCAGCGGGACGAAGCCGTCCTCGCCGGCGTTTTTGTTTGCGGTATGGATAGTGCGGCTCCAGTCCCCCTGCCTGCCGTAAAGCCTCAAGGAAAGAGTGTATATCCCATCCTCCAGCCCGGGCATGCGTATTTCAAGGCCAAACGGCTTGAGCGGCGTCCTGTATCGCAGCTCAGCGTCAAATTCTATGCTCTCGTTCCGACCGGTGATGTCGTCATGAAACCTGAGCTCGGCGCCGCATTCGATATATATCGGAGAATAGCCGAGGTTGTTCATTTTCACCTCTAAGGTTTCAGGGATCCCCAGCACTCCGCCTCGGAACTCAGCACCTGTTATAAGGAACCGGTAGCCCAGCCTTGAGGCTATATAATCCAGCCCGCTCCTGCCGTCAAACGCGCTGCCCTTCCTGTGATACACATGGCTTTCCCACTTGTCCAGCACCAACCTGTCATAGTCTGAATTAAGGTATGACACTCGCATCCGTCTTAGCGTCCTGTCCGCCTGCTCAAAGTCGTTGAGAGGGTTTGATACAAGCACCTCTCCCCCGTTCGGGACATACAGGCAGAGCCTATTCTGGAACCTGAGCTCCTCTTCACGCCGCCACTTTGCGTGTATACTGAGCGGATCCCGCCTTGACATCTCGCCGTAGCTGCCGAAATCCGTTTCTGAGGCTGTTATCGCATCGTTAAAAAGCGACACCCTCGACATTTTCCTGCCCTCGGACGCCTCCTGCTTGGTGAGCGGTTCTGTCCTGCCGGCGGCAAGTCTCCATATCGCGGGGGTCCTCACAGCGGAATACGCTCCCGGCGGAAGCATTCCCGCCGCCTTTTTCACAAGGATAGTTACGCTTTCATTGTCAAGATACGCCGAGCTGTGCATCTCGCCCCAGCTTCCTATGAAAACGCCCTGCGTTATATAGACCGTTCCCGGAAAGTCTGCGAGCACCGACTTTATCTGGCTCATGTGCCAGATAACCGTGTCCAAATCCTTTGGCTCGTACAGCTTTCCTTTCCCGTCCCAGTCGTATAGTATGCGAATGATAAGGGTGACTCCCGCTTTTTTGTATACGGCAAGGAGCGCCCTCAGGTTCTCCTTCGCCTTATCAGTCAGCTCGGTGCAAAAATACCTGCTGATATTTATCTCGAGCATCTCAAGGGTCGTCCCATCGCGTATGGGATAGCTTTTAAAAAAACGCTCGACATCGGCTTCAGAATCGGTGAGCATATACTTCTTCATCTGATAGAAGCCGCAGCCCGGGTTTTTAAGCAGTTTGCCCGAGTCCGCAAACTCAAACTTTTCCCACCTGATTCCCAATTAACTCCTGCCTCCAGAGCTGCCAAACAGCTTTCTTTCCTTTTCCTGCGCACGAAGTTTACTTGCCTTTCGTGCCCGAGGGCTCACGCTGTACAGAATGCGTATAAGCCAATACTTAAAAAGATATCTGAGCCATTCCGTAAAGTGCTTGGACTTGCGGTAGTTGCTTTCCACCCTTGCAAACAGCTCTACCTTCATATCGGGATTGCTCTTGAAGTAGCTCTTATGCTTGTCATACAGCTGCAAATAGCCTATCGCCTTGTCAGACGGACGCTTGGTATGCGATTGAGACTCCGGCTGATAGCTGCAAAGGAGCTTGTCGGGAAGCCTTACCACCTTTTTTCCCGAAACTCCCACCGTCCTCAGCCACATGTCATAGTCGTAAAGGCACTCGACATGCTGGTCAAAGCCGCCCAGCCTGACGAAAACATCCCTTCGGAAGACAAGCTGGCTCGGGTCGTATATTGACTCGCCGAGATAGTGCTCGCCCAAACTTACATCTCCCTGACTGTTTCCCTCGGGAGGGTTGCGAAACTCATTTGAAAACGCGTCGTCGAACGCTCCCCATGCCTGACAGACTGCCACGTCAGCCTCCGGATGCTCCCCAAGCGCTCTTGTGCACTTGGCGGCAAACTCGGGATGGATGGCGCTTTCCGCGAACAGAAAGGTTATATACTTGCCCTTGGCATAGCTCGCACCGTTATTTATCACCCTTGCGAATTCTTTCCTTGAGGGACAGCTGAGCAAGGTGCTCACCGCTTCGAACTCGTCGCACAAATGCACGTCCTCCTCAAGGGATACGCTGTACTCGTCGTCCTTGGCGTTGGCGTTCACGAGGATAACCTCTAAATTTTTTTCTGTCTGCTCCCTTATGCTCCTGAGCGACCTTCTCAAAACAAGCGAGGTGTTCCTATATGACAGCACTACTATGCTCAGCAACGGATTTTCCATTATCTCACCCTGTAATTTTGTAATATTTTATCTATATTATACTTACTGTTATGATTCCATGAGCTGCACAAACCGCTTTGCCTCGCCTGTCGAGGTCTGTATTTTCAGGCTTGCGGCATGTCCCAATCTCACGCGAAGCTCTTCGTCGTCTATCAGGCGGCTTATCGCCCGCGAAAGCTCGTCAGGCTCTCCAGGAACAATTATTCCGTCCTCCCCGTCATTCACCTGCTCCCGTATTCCTGTTGTCTGGGCGGAAACTATCGGGAGTCCAAGGGTCTGGGCTTCCTCTATCACTATGCTCTTGCCCTCAAATCTTGAGGTACACACATAAATATCAGACTGCCTGAAATAAGGATATGGATTCGACTTCGCGCCCATAAGAACGAACTCGTCCTCGACTCCCTTTTCCTTTATCAAGGCTCTCAGCTTCTTTTCTTCCGCTCCCTCGCCGATAACGCACCACTTGAATCTCTTTCCTGCGTCCTTTAAAAGCCTTGCTGTCTCAACGGCGATATCATAGCCCTTCTGATAGTGAAGTCTTCCGACCGTCAGCAGCCTTACGCCGTCAAACCCGTCGGTAAAGCCCTCCTGCGCGGCAAGCGCGTTTATTCTGTCGGTGTTGATTATATTCATGAACAGCTCGGTTTTGCTCTCATACTCGGGATAGACGCTCAAAAAGCCCTCTTTTACGTTCTCGGAAACGGCGAATATGCGGTCGATCTTCTCGTAGCAGCCGTTGTCCATTGTACGGTCATAACCCGCCTTGCGATAATCGATATGTAAAAACGCCGCCTTTTTCTTGGCGTTTACCTTTTCGGCAACGTACCACGTTGCAGGTCCTTCAAGATACGCCGTTGCAAGGTCGAACTCCATATCCATATCAGGCGCGCCGTCGGCAAAAAGCCGTCTGATCGTCTTCTCAAGCCTCACCCGGCGGGAAACATCCGACCTGCTGAACAGCACGGCGCACATCCTCCTGACCAGCCTTGTAAAGCAGCGAGGCTTAAAAACGTACCTGATAAGCTCCCTTAGGATAAATAAGCTTCCGCCCCTGGACAGCACAGACCGGTTGTCATAGCTTTTGTTAAGGATCCTGACTTTTTCCGGCAATTCGTCGAACAGCTCTCCCCTCGGGATAATCACATAAAGATAAATATCCGCATTGTCCGTGTCTATTGCCTTCATCAGCTCTATCAGTGCCCTCTCGGCGCCTGCTCTTCCCATGGTATTCATGACAAAGAGCACCTTTTTTCTGTCCGAACGGTTACTGCTCAGCATCAAGCCCTTCTTCATCATCTATGAATCCCCCAAGTCTTCGATCATATACCTTTGGCGACGGCATGGGTCTGTTTAGCTCCTCGACAATAGAGCCGCGGCAGAAAATATGCTCGTTCAGATGCCGTTCCACCCACCTGACACGGAAATACGCCACCGTCCAGCCGACTATGCTTCCCGCGAAAACGCCGAGAGCGTACCAGTCCTCCGGCAGATTCATGGAGAGCAGGCTGAAAATAAATACCGACACGCAGAATGCTATGCCGGTCAGCATGGAGCCGGTCAGGTCGTTGAAGTATTGCAGGTAAAGTATCACCGTGTAGGTTATGAATAAAACGAAATAGCCCGCAGCCATACACGGGTATATTGACATTACCAGTCCGCTCATTCCCAGTCTCGGCAGAACGATCAGGCAGACAAGGAAAAGCACGACAGATATTATAAACTGGATATTCACTATTCTAACTATCTGATCTGAGAACAGCCTGAACATCCTGCCCTTGGCCTTCATTATGTCCTTTAGCCGTCCTCCGATAACCGCTTCGTTGTAATCCTGATATCTCTTGCGGAAGTACATTTCAACATACGCTATAAATATAACACTCGCGGAAATGTTTGTAAACATGGCGATACAGCTCGCCATGTCATACGGCTGGTTGCACACATAGGTGTCTGCAAGCACAAGCCTCATGTCCTCCTTTGTCCAGAAAACAAAGTTGTGTACATAAAGCCCCAGCACATAGAAAAAGTTGGTCAAAATCAGCTTCCAGTAGAGCCTGAAATATCCGAATACCTCCCTGTAGTGATGGCTGTTTGAGTGGAAGTACCTCTTGACGAAGGAAAACTCGAAGCAGGCTATCAAAAAGAAGCCGACAAACATCGAAAACAGCATGCTGTAGGTTATGCTTACGCCGAAAATATAGTGCAGAACAAGCGACAGAACAAACGTCACAAGCATCCCGACAGCGAAGAACACAGACACCCGCCTGTACTGCTTGAGTATTGACAGGTAAAGCATCTCGTGGAAGCACAGACCAAGACTTATGTAGCAGAAGAAGGTCGTCGCGACATAGTAGACGGGTATATGCCCGACAACTACCGCCCAGACGCAGAACGGGATGCCTACCAGAGCCGCCAAGCCCATGTTCAAAAACAGCCCGACATAGTTGCACGGGAGTATGTCCTGATACCTTTCCTCAAAGATCCTGTCTCCAACATACTTTGACAGCACCGAGTTAAAGGGCGCCGCCGTCAGGAGCGCAAAAATGAATACATACAGTATCGAGCAGGAAAACAGCTCCCTGTCCCAGTAGCCCACCGACTCAAAATTGAGAAAAATGTACATAAGAAGCATGGTGCCTATGACCAGGAGCATCGGGGCTATGGTGGCGAGGGTGCTGTAGACGGAACCGTATATTGTCCTGCTTATAGACTTGCCGCCCTCGTTGAATATTCTATTTAGCTTTATGCCTATGCCTGCCACCGGACTTGCCCACCTCTTCTTTCTCTATGACTACGTTCTTTTCCGGCCACTTTACGCCGGCTTTCTCAGCCAGCTCCTTATATGTGTCGGTATACACCCTTTTCATGTCCTCTATTCTGTATTTCGCGCAGACGCGGCGGTAGCCTATCTCGCCCATTTCCTTGGTCTTTTCAAGGTCTTCCGCCATTTCGCATATCGCCCGGCTGATTTTTTCTATGTTCATTACCGGAACTACGATTCCCGCCGCTCCGAGTCCGTCTCCCTCTCCGTATATCAGCCCCCGGCAGTTTCCTACGTTTGTAGCTATATGCGGTCTTTTTGCGGCGAAGCCCTCAAGTATACTAAGCGGCTGTCCCTCGCTTATACTGGTCAGAAGAAGCATATCCATCCTGCCGAGGTAGTCCTTTACGTCGATTCTTCCCGTGAACTCGACGTCAGGTATGTTCATCGACCTGACCAGCTCAAAGCACTCCTTGGCGTACTCCTCGTCCTCCTCCCAGGAGCCCATTATCCATAGCTTGAGCTTCGGGTTTTTCTGCTTGGCGTAGTAAAAAGCCTGTATCATCGTCTTTACATCCTTGATAGGCGTTACCCTTATGGCAGCGCCGATGTTTATCATGCTGTCGTCGGGAGCCTTTTGAGGTATGTTTTCGAAATCCGAGATGCTTACTCCGTTGGGTGTGACCCTCGTCTTTTCCTTGGGGCAGCCGAGCTCTATCTGGAGCGAGCGGGCGTCCTCAAAAAGCGATGTGACTATGTCCGCATAGTCGTATGCGCACATCGACATCTTCTTAAACTGCTCTATCCAGAAGTCCTTATATACTCCCGTTACCCACTTCGCCTTGATTATCTCCTCCTCGCGCTCACGGGTGTATATTCCGTGCTCTGATATCAAAAGCGGCGAGCCGTACAATTCTTTGCCCACGCTTCCTACTATTCCCGAGTAGCCGGTAGCTACGCAGTGGTACAGATCCGCCTTAGCCGGCGTGTGCTTGAGAGCAAAGCCGAGCGGAAGATATATTGAGCGCAGCGTCCACAAAAAGTCGGAGAACACGATGCTCGGATATCTGAGCTCATAGACCTCCTCGGCTACCCTGAGGAAATCCTCGCTCATCAGAAGGTCGTTCAGGTGAAAGCGCCGGTGCTGAAACATGTCGAATATCGTTTTCCAGTCGACCCGCTCTCCGATAACAAGCCCTCTTATCGCCTCGAATTCAGCGGTACTGAGCCTGAGCTTTGCCTTTTTGTTTCTTCTGCCCGTCTCAAATTCATCGTCCATGAGGTAAATCTCGTTGACCTCTGAGACATTGTCAGGCAGCTTGTAGGCAAACTTCGCGCGCTGGCTGCGGTTCGCCACTATCGAGGTCACTATGAATTCTATATTCGGGAACTGCTGGATCAAGCTGTGTACCCAGCTCGAAACCCCTCCTACAACATAAGGGTAGCAGCCCTCGGCGATTATGCAAACCTTCATCTTCTCACTTTCACCCGCCCGTATACTCGGTCTTGTTCGTCTGCTTGACGGTAACTACCGCGCTTTCATCGGTTATGTTTATCAAATACCAGTCCGTCTCCAGCTCGGTATAGCTTCCGCCGGTGATACCGGTTATCTCCTCGCCGTGCAGCCTGAGGATAAAATAGCTCTCCTCGGAATCCGTTACCGGAGCTATCGTTATCTCATCGCCCTCGCGGAAATAGTCGTAGTCTACGGCAAGATAGCTCCTCACTCTTGCATCGGCGGCAGTGGCGGTAAGCTTGTCGAAATAGCTGAATCTTATTCTATACGGACGGTAGTACTTCGCCCAGTCCTCACTCATGATGTTGAACAGGTCGTTTGGTTCCTCGGGATACACGACCTTTGAAAGATCGACCATGGTGGAATAATAGCCGTACGCGGTCTGAAGACAGCACAGCCTGAAGTCATCCTCGACCTCATGCACGGTGCTGTCCATATATATGCTGAGCCTGAGAACGCTGTCGCTTCCCACATAGTCAAAGAACAAGTCGCTTCCCTGCTCTTCGTATGGAGCTAAAACAGTCCTGATATCCTCGAGTACCTCGCCGGTATCAAAAAGACTCTCGTACTCGTCAAGCTTAAGCCCTCCCGAGTAGAAGGTCTGTATTTTATAGTTAGGAAGCTGCTCCCCAAACACCTCGGAGTCCTCAATCAGCTTTTCCTCTAACGGTATGTCAGACACCTGATAGCCGGAAAGCCCCATTTCTCCTCTCATCTTGGATATCTCCTGATAAAGATACTCAAGCGTCTCGTAGGACGTTTGCTCATAGTTGACATAGTCCAGCTTTGGGGAGCATATAGTGGTCATCTGCTCGTCTGTATCATAGTAAACCGCGGCAATGGCGGGCCAGATGATGTCTCTGAATACGCCGATCGAGCCCTGACCGTAGTTGTTGTACACCGTCTCTGTGTTTTCATCAGCCAGAAGCGGGAAGGCGTTCACTACCGATATCTGGGCGTTTACGACCGGGTATACATACTCCGCGGCGTCGTCAGAGGCTATGCCGGTAAGTATTCCGGCGGCAATATGCCCGTCAAGAAAATCGGCGTTTACTACATACACGCTTCCTGTATAGTTATAGTTTCTCCATAAAAGCGGCGGAAGCTCCTCATTTTCAAGCTCCTCAAACCAGCTCTCGTCCGACTGCCCCACTATAAACACCCTGACGGAGGAGTCGAGCTGCACAAACGGGAGACTCATCGCATAATCGTCATATATAACCTCCCCGCCGAGGATAAAGTTGGCAAACATCTTGAAGCCGTCCAGCTCAACCTCGTCCTCCCGTACTGTCTCTATACCGAGACAGTCCATGACCGCGTCAGAGCTCTCAAGGACGCTCACGGAGGGCAGCCCCGAAATCACCACAGTTTTGTCCCTGCTTCCGAGAGCTCTCAAAGCGTCTCCGCTCTCCGGGGTAATCAGGCTTGAATCGACGATAAGCATATCCGGACAGTCGGAATCGTTCGCCGCGTCTTCAAGGTTCAAATAGCCGCAATAGCTCTTTTTCTGGTTGACGCACCACTCCCGGGCATATCGAAGGCAGGGCTCGTCGCTGCCGACAAGTCCGACCTGACAGTCCGCCGCATCGCCTGAGGAGAGCTCACCAGAAATCTCGTCATACTCCTTGCGCATCTGAAGCTGAGCGTCCATACCCGCGCCGAGTTCGAGACTGAGGTTTTCTCCGCTGCTCAGGGCTATCTCCTCGGAGATGCTGGTAGACTGGAACATTATCAGCACTACAAGCATTATTATAGTGATTACCAGAAAGTTAGATTTGGTTACCATTCGGATTATCCTCGTTAAAGCCGTAGTCTATTGCCAGATTGTAAAGATAGTAATCGTTCTGCTCAAGGAAGTAGCAGACGAATTCGTCGTTCTCATAGAATACCTTGAGCTCGTTCGGATA
The DNA here is from genome assembly GCA_949283135.1 of uncultured Ruminococcus sp. Taxonomy (GTDB): domain Bacteria; phylum Bacillota; class Clostridia; order Oscillospirales; family Ruminococcaceae; genus Faeciplasma. Next base: position 3,154 of record CASDRM010000079.1, on the reverse strand, counting down.
TCTGAGCATGAACTCCTGCGCCCAGTAGTACATCCTCGAGTTGAGTATGATTCTGTTCGTGCCGTTATACTGAGAGAGCCCGGATTTTGGCGGCAGCGGCATTGAAGCCCACTCCTCGCTGACCGTTGGGTCGATATCCGATGACCATGCGCCTATGGCGTAATTCAGGCTTTCCTTTTCGATGAAGAAGAAAACGTAGTGCGTGGGAATGAGCATCTGGGTATCATTGTCGTAATGCTCTATGTCCCTGAGGAAGTCGATTACCTCGTAGTGCCAGCCGGCGGAGTCCATCATCGCTCTTTCCTCGTTGCACGAGACTATCGTCCACACCTTCTGGGGATACCTGTTCATTATCTCATACAGGCAGATAGCAGCCTCGTCGGACTGAAGACTGCTCTCTCCCGCTCTCATCAGTCCCCTGACCTTTCCGAAGGCGAAGCAGCTTATTATACATGCCGCCGCAAGCCCAAAGGAAAGGATATCTGTCAGCCTCACCTTTTTGATTATTTTGCTGAGCACAACAAGCGGTGCGTCCACCGCGATCGCGATAATAAGGGGCATCTCATAGCACTGGAAGTTTGACATTCTGTCCGGGTCTATTATGACCGGCAGACCGAGCTGTCCGGTTATCGAAACAAACGTAGTTAGCACGAGGTTAACTACCACTGTCACTACTATCGAGACATACTCCCACTCCTTGAAGAAGAGCAGTATAAACGCGCATACCAACGGCAGTATTGCCGCCGCGACGATGTACGGGAAGTAATCAGCGCCGAAAGTGTAATTTTGGAAAAATGATCTGGCCGCGTTAGGGAGCTTTACAACTGCCTGCTTTAGCTTTTCGCTCAGTGAAAGCTGCTCTTGGGGGTCTTCCTCTCCGGCTGCGGCAGCGCTGCCGTCGGGCTCCTCGCCGTCCTCGGCCGCTCCGCCGTCGTTTTCGGCTTCCTCGGTCCGGTCGCCGGCAGCTTCGTCATCCGCGGTGTTGTCGGTATCCTCGTTGAGCACCTCGCCGAGATCTATTCCCATTACCGAGGTCGCCCAGTACAGCGAGCCCTGAAGCGGCGTGCCGGAGGCAAACGCCGCCGCCATAGGCGTTACGGGTATTATGACCGCTATCAAAGCGGCTGCGACAAGTCTGCCGAAATACTGCCTGCGGAATATGTACGGCAGATATCCCACCGCGATAGCGACTATCAGGACTCCGGCAAGAAGAGTGACGTAGAAATGAACCGCCATGGTAAGACCGAAGCTGATTATCAGCAGCCAGAGCCAAAGCGTTGACTCCCTCCTCTTCCTGAGCTTGCCCCTGCGGACATAATACATGTCCTGATCCTTGAGCGCCTTTTCTGCTGCGACCTCAGCCTTTCTCTCCCTGAAGAACATAACGGCGGCGGCAAGACAGGGCAGACAGTAGATAAGTCCGTACTCCTGAGGGAGCATTGACAGAAACCTTGCAAGCTTTGACTCGAGTGTAAACGACGCGCCGATATACAAAAAATATCCGATATACGGCGCGAATCTTGTCCTGCATATCTGCTTGGTGACCGCAAGCACCACCATAAATGAGAAAAATCCGTGTATAGGCGGCAGAAGTCTGAGAAGCAGCACCGTCGGAATATCAAATACCGCGTGGATATAGTACACCATCGCGTGCATCCCGAAGGGATACACTCCCGCTCCGAAGATCTTATTGTCGCTGGAAATGGTATTTATCCAGCCCTGATGCGTTACTATGTCTGAGGCAAAATAGCTGTAGTGCTGGGTATAGGTGTATCCGAACAGCACCAGCGTCATTAGGATGCAGAAGCTGAGTATGACAATCTCCAGCACGTTTTCAAAACGTGTAATGCGGAGCATCCTATCGGTCTTCTTGAGCCTGCTTCCGGCTCTTTTTACGCTTTGGCGAATAGCGAGCCCCAGCGGCACCTCACGCTTGAATATCCTGACGGTCGTCTCCCAGCCCTGCTTTATCTTGGGAAAATATACGCTCCTGATCCGCTTCCACCTGACAGCTATGATTATGGCGACGGTAAGAAGCGTAACGCCTATCATAACTATCCGCTGCGTCAGACCAAGCAGTCCGAAAACAAGCACTACATTTATATAGTAGAATGAGCTGAAAACTACGCAGATAATATATCCCTGTGACAGGGTCTTTCCCCTTAGAATAGGACGCAGGGCTACTGCGGGTACGGCAACGATAAGCAGTCCGTAAACCACGAACAGCTTTATCATCCACCACAAGGTTTCCAATGCAAACGACATACTCTACTATCTCCCGGTCATCGCCTGAACAGTCTCATGTACTGCATGGCCTCGTTGTCAAGGACGACGCTTGAGCTCTTGAGCCTGTCAAGGCACTCGAAAAATCTGTCCCTGTTTTTTATCGTGTAATAATATTTCATGGCGCCGACGTACACATCAAGGCTCTCCGGGCGCTGCTCCATTCCCCTTCTTACCCATTCCTCCGCTGTGCTCATTATACCTATATCCGTCAAAAGCCCGGCAAGCCTTTTGTAATCCGCGCCCTTGAGAAGGCTTACGTCATTATCGTATATCGACTGAGCGGTATCGTTCGCCATGTGGGTATATGTGCTTTTCTCCGTGCCTATAAGCATTCCCTTTCCAAGTACCTCAAGAAGACTCGACAAAAGCGAGACGGCAAGATCCATATCCTCAGGATCCTTTTTCAGAGCCTCCGCCATATTCTGGACCGTCCCCCTGAACTCTGAAAGCGCGTCTGTCATTACCGACGCCGCGTAGTGCGAGGTCTCCGAGTCGGGATTTTCTATCGCAACCGAAAGAGTCGCCATAGCCTTTTCGGTGTCCCTTTTCAGAACATCGAGGAGCATCCTGCGGCGCAGCGCGGTATCGCTGACGTTGAGAGCCTCCTTCATAGGCACGATGTTTATCTCGCTTCCTATATCCGCGGCGACATCAACCTTGACCCTTTCGCGGCTGAAGGAGACGTCGCTCATGTCCACCTCTTTTCTGGAGCCGAGCTTATATAAAATGTGGGAAAAAGCAAGGAAACAGACGCCGACAGGCGGCGTTACCAATATGACAAACGCCAGCATGGCATACTTGCCTCGATGCCCTCTCTCCTGATCTTTTCTTCTTCTCCTCACAAGCCCGTAGATCAGGTATACCAGCG
>CASDRM010000078.1 GCA_949283135.1 uncultured Ruminococcus sp. | reverse complement strand
TCCATAAGAAACCTCCATTCTGCGGGATGTTAGATCATCCCAAAATATTTGAATGCTTCTCGGATTGCTTTCTCTTTTTCCGGTGGGCACTGTGGCTGTCTGGAATTTTCAGACTTTGGCTTGTTATAGTTCTCACGCTCAATAATGCCATATTTCTGCTTGACTTGGGAGATATACAGGGAAGATACCTTCAGACCGGTATGCTCCAGCACATACGTCTTAATTTGCTCATAGGTTGCACCTTTCTGGAACCCGGACATATCCATATCCTCCAATGAGAACTCCACACGCACTTTCTTCGAGTCGATTTCTCCCTTGGAAAGTAAAACAACCGTCTCCACATGCCCCGTTCTCGGGAACATGTCGCAGGGGCGGTATTTTATTAGATTGTAGCCGTTTTCACACAGGTACTTCGAGTCGCGGGCAGCCGTGGCATGGTTGCAGGAAATATACACAATTTTCTTGGGAGACATGCTTAGCATGGCGTCCAAGGTCGCCTTATCGCAGCCCTTTCTCGGCGGGTCAACTATGATAACATCAAGCTTAGTATCACTTCTTGAAAGCTCCTGCGAGACTTTTCCCGCGTCTCCGCAGATAAACTCGGCATTCTTTACGCCGTTACGCTCCGCGTTGTGCCTTGCGTCCAAGACAGCCTCAGGTATAACCTCAACTCCAATCAGTTTAGCAACTCTATCCCTCATGAACAAACCTACAGTGCCTATGCCGCAGTACAGGTCAAGAAGCGTTTCGCTTCCGCTTAAACCCGCGTATTCCCTTGCTAAAGCATAAACATTTTCGGCAGCGAAGGTATTGACCTGATAAAAAGAATGAGAGGATATATCAACCTCCAGACCGCACATATGGTCAGTGATCCTGCCGCTACCAAAAAGAACGACTTCGCTTTTACCGAGTATAACATTTGTTCTTTCCGGGTTTATGTTGAATACGACCGTCTTTATCTGCGGGAAAGAGGCTGTCAGCCCGGCTACAAGACTATCAAAAGAATGGGTCTTGGCAGTAACAACCAGCGTCACCATGATTTCTTTGGTGTAAGCACCGATGCGAAGATATATGTGCCGAAGTAGTCCACTGCCGAACTCCTCATCGTATGGCTGTATTCCTGAAAAGTCTATATACTTTACAATATATTCTGCAATCTCAGAAAAAATCTCAGGCTGAATAAGACAGCCTTGAATTCCTATGACATTGTGCGAACGAGGCGAAAAGAAGCCGTAAATGCTGCCGTTTTCTCCTTTAGCTACAGGAAACTGTGCCTTATTTCTGTAATTATAAATATCTTTACAGCCAAGTATCTGCTCCGGTTCAAGCCCAAATCCGCCAATCCTCTGGAATGAGTCCCTTACAAAGCCTTCCTTCGCACTCAGTTCAGCCTTATAGCTGATATGCCTGAAGCAGCAGCCTCCGCATCGACTGTAAACAGGACAATCCACCTCAACTCTATCCGAAGACGCACTGATAATCTTCTCGATTTTGCCATAAGCGTAGCTTGATTTGAGCTTTAAAAGCTTGCATTCTATCACATCGCCCACCGCGGTATTCGGTACAAACACTGCCATACCATCATATCTGCCGATTCCGCTCCCATCAGACGTCAACGCTGTTATTTCAAGGCGGACAACATCGTTTTTCTTCATACGCTTACCCTAAGAAGCTGCTTGCACGCCTCATCCTTTCTATGCAAAACCGTGTCAAAATGCTTTATGTACTCCAAAGGATATTTAGGATTAAAATAGCGCTCAAACCCGCCGTCAACTATCTTTGTAGTACCTCCGGCGCCGACAGCGATTATGGTCTGAACCTCCTCCATGATATTGATGTTATAAACTCCGGATAATCCGGGCTTTGTCCAGCCCACGTTCTCCTGATTATCAAGCTGATTTTTCTGCCTGTAGAGATAGTAAGGCTGATAACCCGCCTCAAACAGTCTGCGATTGGCATATGAAATCATGTCGTGTACATTCGCCGACTCGGAATTAACATAACTGTGCATAAGGTCGGACGCGCGCTTGATCGATAGAGCGTGAACCGTTATATTCTCAGGCTGTAAGGCTATAACGCTTTCCAGGCTTTCGTTAAAGCCGGCATTGGTATCTGTCGGGAGACCCGCTATCAGATCTACATTAACCGCCTTGAAGCCAAAGCTCTTGGCAAGATCATAGCTTGAGAAAAACTGACTTGCGGTATGTCTGCGCCCTATTGCCTCAAGCACGCTGTCGTGAATCGTCTGAGGGTTGACGCTTATCCTGTCTGCGCCGTTGTCCTTTATCACCGTCAGCTTTTCCTTAGTTACCGTGTCAGGTCTTCCCGCCTCGACGGTATACTCCCTTAGCGACGATAAATCAAACTCGGAGGATATTGTCTTCATTATCTTCTCGAGCTCTGAAGCCTCAATCGAGGTAGGCGTTCCTCCCCCAAAATAAACCGTATCGAGAATATAACCAGTTCCGCGAAGCTTTTGCGCGGTATATTTTATTTCCTCACACAAAAGTCTTACATAATCCGGCATAAGTTTTTTGAAGCCGGAAACAGTTTGCGAAATAAAAGAGCAATATGAGCACCTTGTCGGGCAAAACGGTATGGATACATATAGGCTATACGACTTTTCGGGCATAGCCGAAATGACCGAGTCCTGATTAAGAGCCGTCTCATAGCCGAGTCTTATCTTCTCGTCAGTCAGAAGATACTCGCCTGAAAGCCGCTCTGATATCTCCGGATAGCTCAGTCCCGAAGCTCTGAGCTTATTTATAAGCTTTACCGGTCGAACGCCGGTCAATACTCCCCACTCCGGAGACTTTCCGGTGAGCTTGACCATGCACTTAAAAAGCAGGCGCGCAAGAATAAACTCGCACCTGTCGTCATAGTCCTTCGTTTCATTAGAAAGCCTGTCCTTTTCCATGGCTGAGCTGCTTCCCATGCGGACATACACGCTGAGCATACTTGTCTTTGTGCCTGTAATGCGGCAGATAAAGCAATAGTCTCCCTCAGGCTTCTCCCAGTTTTGAGACGCTTCGTCCAAAAATATAAAATCAAATCCCTCGACCGGCAAAAACAGCTTACATGTTGCCTCTAGCTGGTATTTGAAGTTATTTCCCGAAAAAATGAGTGTCATAAGGCTGCTCCGATTTTTTTAATTTAGCTTTATTGTGTCCTTGAGATTTGCCAAAAACGGGTTGGTCTCAAGCTCGGCACGAAGATCGGAGGTCTCGCCGTGACCCGGGCATATTTTATAGTTCCTGCCGTTTGAGCAAAGCTCCTCATAAAGCCTTCTTATCGAGTAATCTACGATTTTGCGGTATGTTCTGCTGCCGAAGTTCCTGCCTATGCTGCCCTTAAAAAGCGTATCACCGGTAAAGACCACGTCCTCGCACTGAATGCAGACGCTGCCGTCGGTGTGACCCGGTGTCGAAATAATCCGAAAGTCCATTCCGGCAAGGTGCAAAACATCGCCGTCAGTAAAATTCTTTTCACCCTCAAAAGGTGAAAAAGGCATTCCAAAATACTTTGAAAGCGACGGAACCGGATCCTTGAGCATGATATCGTCGTCGTCTGAGATATAAAAATCACAGCCGGTGGCAGCTACTATCTCGCGAAGAGCTGAAATGTGGTCTACATGACCATGGGTCAGAAGTACTGCCTCCAGCTTCAGTTCTCCGAGTTCTTTAAGTATCCTCGGCGCCTCAAACGGCGCGTCTATCAGAACCGCTTTGTCACCGTTTGAGACGATATAGGCGTTTGACTTAAAATCTGATATTTCTGGTATTGTTTTGATTTGCATATTTTTATTCTCCGCTTTGTTGACCTATGCTTAATTCTCGCATACAAATCGTCTTATTTGCTGCTTCTGGAGACATCTATAACTCCGTCAACTTTTTTTATCTTGTTTATGATTCCCTGAAGCTCGCTTGTGCCTGCAATACTGATTGTCAGCAGTATGCTGACATTTCCGTTTTTAAGCTCTCTTGCCGACGCCTCATGCGCAGGTATTCTCGACTCCTGCAATACCGACATTACATCCACAAGTATGCCGGTTCGATTGTACCCGAAAACATCGAGCACAACTCTATAGTAGGCGGAATGCTGCTCCTTGCCTGCCCACCGTACGTTTACCCACCTTTCTGGACAGCTATCCTTTTGCGAGGTGTAGTTGATGCAGTCCTTTTTGTGTATCGATACTCCGTGACCTCTCGTTATAAAGCCTATTATGTCGTCACCCGGAAGCGGCGAGCAGCATTGAGACAGCTTTACAACGCAATTATCTATTCCGTCAACTATTATTCCTGAGCTCGGCTTTTTGTTCTGCTGCAAACTCAAATCCATAAGCGAGGACGGATCGTGGTCAGACTCGTTCTGAATGTACTTCTTTGTATACTCGTCCTTGAGCCTCGGCATTATTTTGGACAGGATTATTCCTCCGTAACCCACCGCGGCGTAAAAGTCGTCAAGAGTCTCACAGTTGTGCCTCTTCATGTCAAAGGACATGAAGTCCTCCATTTCCTCCGGGGGCACTCTCATGAGGTTCCTGCGGAACTCACGCTCAAGCTCTTCCCTGCCCTCCTGAATATTTTCCTCTCGGCGTTCTTTTTTGAACCACGAACGTATTTTAGACTTTGCCTCGTTGGTCTGACAAATGTTGAGCCACGCTCTGTTCGGACCGTGATGCGGGTCTTTTGAGGTTATGATTTCGATTATTTCGCCTGTTTTTATGACATAGTCGAGAGGTACAAGCTTTTTATCCGCCTTAGCGCCGACCATCCTGTGTCCCACCTGAGTGTGAATGGCGTAGGCAAAGTCTATTACCGTTGAGCCGAGCGGAAGAGATATCACATCTCCCTTTGGAGTCATGGCGAATACATCCTCGGGCGCAAGATCCTCCTTGATCGCTCTTACTATGTCCTCTACGTCATTTGACTCCTGCTGGGTATCGAGTATCTGTCTTACCCAGTTCAGACGGTTATCCAACTTATACTTGCCCTTGACGCCCTCCTTATATTTCCAATGAGCGGCGATTCCGTACTCTGCCGTATGGTGCATCTCATGGGTCCTTATCTGAACCTCAAACGGAATTCCCTCCCTGCCGACGACTGTGGTGTGAAGACTCTGATACATGTTGGCTTTGGGTGTGGAAATATAATCCTTGAAACGATTGGGTATCGGCTGGAACATGTCGTGCACTATTCCCAAGACATAGTAGCACTCAGTGACAGTGTTAACTATTACTCTTACCGCGTACTTATCGTAAATCTCATCGAACAGTCTTCCCTGCTCATACACCTTTTTATAAATGCCGTAAGCGCTCTTTACCCTGCCCTCGATCACAGGTAGCGGGTCAAAGTCGGCGGCAAGCCTCTTTGTCAGTTTTGCCTTGATCTGCTCTATAAATTCTTCCCGCTCAGCCTTTGATTTCTCGAGAAGCTGCTCTATCTCATTGTAGGCGTAAGGGTCAAGGTAGGAAAAAGCGGTGTCCTCAAGCTCCTCCTTGAGCCTCCTTATTCCAAGGCGGTTAGCCAGAGGTACAAAGATATTCATCGTCTCAAGCGAGACGTCCCGCCTCTTTGCCTCGCTTCTGTAGCCGAGAGTTCGCATATTGTGAAGCCTGTCGCTCAGCTTGATTATGATTACTCTTATATCCTTTGACATAAACAGCAGCATCTTGCGTATATTCTCAGCCTGCTGCTCCTCTCTTGAGAACAGAGCGACCTGATTCAGCTTCGTGACGCCGTCTACGAGGTTAGCAACGTCCTGTCCGAAATTTTTCTTTAGGATATCAAGCGAAGCTCCTGTGTCCTCGACAACGTCATGCAAAAGCGCCGCGCATATAGTATCGGTGTCCATTCCAAGCTCGACAAGAATCTGGGCCACCGCTATAGGATGCGTTATATACGGCTCGCCTGACTCCCTCTTCTGACCGCTGTGCATGGTGGCTGCATACTCGTAGGCAGCCGTTATTTTCTTGATGTTATAGTTTTTCTTGGACGCCGTTATGACATCCATAAGCTCTTCAAAGGTTTTTACGATTTCTGCCATGCTCATCACTTCCCGCATCTAAATATAAATCGTCAGCCTCTAATCTTTGGTAAGCTGTTTCAGTCTAGTCATTGTTTCGGACGCAGCTATATCGACCTTCCCATCCTGCTTAATCAGTCGTATGCTCCTGCGGTGCCCGCCTATGCTTATTAGCCCCGCATCCCTGAACGAGTCAAGTATTACATTCAGCTTGAATGCGTTCAGCCCGAGTCTGGCATAAAGCGTTTCCGAGTCAGCGGCGGCTTTAAGCTCTTTTACAGCCTTATAAACCGCTACCATTTCCTCTCTTGACGGCAAAGCCTTCATCAGAACTGCCTTGTCGAGTCTCTCACCGCGCCTGAACATCTCATATGCCTCGTACGCCGCGAGATACTTATCCTGCCTTATGCCGTGGAGGCGATAATCACAGACCGTCAGAGATATCCTTTTTGTCCCCTTGAAGCTGTTGACGCTGAGCGTTCCAGCAAGGTCTATCCTGTCGCCCTGGCGAATATCCAGCGAGGCGGTGTGGTGTCTGAATAAAAGCGCCTGTAAGCTGACTCCGTCGTATTCTATGTCAAGTCTTGTGTGCTCTCCGTTCTTGAGCGGAACCACCGCGTTTACCAGCGCTCCCGAGAAGCCGAACACCGGCTCGGCGTTCCCTGTCCCATACGGCTGAAGCCGTTTGAGATCAGAGATATTCTCAAAGCTCAAGTCGCTTCCCGACGCAAGCTTGTCAATGGTTATAGTGTACCTCGGCATCTGAGGGTGAGCCTCCATTGCGTAGCGCTGAACCATTTCGTCAAAGGCGGGTATGTCAGAGGCTTTAATGGTAAGCCCACCCGCTCCCTCGTGTCCTCCGAATTTCACAAGAAGCTCCTTGCAATACTCAAAGCACTTGAAAATATTGAACCCCTTGACGCTTCTCGCCGAGCCCCTCGCAAAGCCGTCCGAGTCCTCGGAGATAACTATCACCGGCTTTTCGTACATCTCAACCATTCTTGCGGCGACTATACCTATAACTCCATGGTGCCACCCACTGCCGCTTAGAACTATCACCCGCTTTTCCGCTATTTTTGGGTCATTTCCTATAATGCCCGCTATCTCCTGCTCTATTTGCGCCTCGGTCTCCTTGCGCAGGGTATTCAGCCTGATAAGCTCGCGGGCACACTCAGTTACGCTCTCGTCCTCGCCGGTGAGCATATTGAATGCTGTCATAGCTGAACCAAACCTGCCGGAAGCGTTAATCCTGGGAGCAACCACAAACGCCACTGAGCCTGAATCTATATTCTCTGGCGACAGCCCGCTCTCGGTTATTAAGCTAATAAGACCGGCGTTCTCGGTATTCCTGAGAAGCTCAAGCCCTCTTGTAACTATTATTCTGTTTTCCGATACGAGAGGGACTACATCCGCTATCGTTCCTATTGCTGCAATATCCGCATACTGCTCGGTGACTATGTCGTAATTTCCGTCATCCAAGGCCGCTAAAAGCTTGAGCGCCACTCCCACCCCGGCGAGTTCCTTAAAGCTCGAGGGACAGTCAGACCTGTGCGGATCAACTACCGCCTCCGCTCTCGGAAGCGCCTCCGAGGGCTGATGATGGTCGGTTATAACAAGCTTCATGCCGAGCGAGTATATGTATTCAGCCTCAGATACCGCCGATATCCCGTTATCAACCGTGACGATAAGCGAAGCTCCCTCGCGATATATCCTGTCGATAGCCGAAGCATTCAATCCGTAGCCCTCAGCCCGCTCCGGAATATAGCACCTTACATCAGCACCCATATTTCTAAGGTAATCGTATAAAATGGAGGAAGCCGTGACTCCGTCGCAGTCGTAGTCGCCGTACACATATATCAGTTCGCCGTTCTCCACCGCTTGATTAATCGCGTCGACAGCTTTTTGCATATCCTTAAGCTCATGATTATCGCACAGCTCGCCTATGTCAAAGAACTCACGAAGGCTCTCAATATCGTTATACCCCCTCGCTGACATTACATGCGCAGTCAGCGGCATGAGGTCGCAGGAAGAGAGTATTTTCTTCACGCACTCCGGATTTGATTGCAGAACCGTCCACTTTTTCATATGCTTCTCCCGCGTTCCGGGCTGCGATGCTTTTAGTGTTTACCCCGGAAAGACTATAATTCAAATTAAATTTTATTATAACACGCGCGAAGCGTTTTTTCAAGCTTTGGTTTTACCCTGACCGTTCTTTGGCTCCGGACAGGCAGTATGCAGTAAAATATGTGCAAAATTATAATAAAACTTATAAATTTACAGTTGAATAATTCAAAAGATTATGGTATTATAATCTTACAGCAGTTAACCTGCCGGCTGCTTCCATCAGATTTTTAGGACGGCAGGTCAAATAATTTGAAAGGAGATACCGTTTCCGGCATAAACGCCGGGGCAAAGGAGTAGCATTATGGATTACGGCATGCTGTTTTTCTGGCTCGTCATTTTTGCCATAACCCTTGTCGCGGAGATTTTGACGGCTCAGATGGTTTCAATCTGGTTCACCTGCGCCTCAGCGGTCTGCATGATCCTTGCGGGCGTAAACGCTCCGAGATGGATTCAGTTCAGCGTTTTCGTGGCGGTCACCGCTCTGCTGCTGATTCTGACTATGCCGCTGGTGAAAAAAATCAAAAAAGCTCCCGAGAAAACTAATGTTGACATCAACATTGGCAAAGACGCTGTCGTCACCGAAGCGATACATAACGAACATTCCAAAGGCAGAGCAACCGTAGGAGGTGTGTCCTGGAAAGCGGTCAGCTCTGACGGAAGCGTTATTGAAAAAGGCGAGGTCGTCAAGGTGATAGATATAGACGGCGCTAAACTGATAGTATCCAAATAACAGGAGGTAAAGTTATGGAATACGTTATAGGCATCATACTCATAGTAATATTTGTGCTGATAGTAGCGAACTTCAAAATCGTTCCTCAGGCTCAGGTTTATGTAATCGAGCGACTCGGAACCTTTAACCGCGAAATGCACACCGGACCTCACATTATTATCCCGTTTATCGATAAGGTCGCAAAGAAGGTGTCCATCAAGGAGCAGGTCGCGGACTTCAAGCCTCAGCCGGTCATCACCAAGGACAACGTCACCATGCAGATAGACACGGTAGTATTCTTCCAGATAACCAACGCTAAGCTTTACACCTATGGCGTCGAGCGTCCAATCGCCGCAATAGAGAACCTTACCGCTACTACTCTTCGTAACATCATAGGCGAGCTTGAGCTTGATGCTACGCTCACATCCCGCGACACTATCAACAACAAGATCACGGCTATACTCGATGAGGCAACTGATCGCTGGGGCATTAAGGTCAACAGAGTTGAGCTTAAGAACATCATACCGCCAAAGGAAATCCAGGACGCAATGGAAAAGCAGATGAAGGCTGAGCGTGAGCGCCGTGAGAAGATACTTCAGGCTGAGGGTGAAAAGAAGTCCCAGATCCTTGTAGCAGAGGGCGAAAAGGAGTCCAAGATACTAAGAGCCGAGGCAGACAAGCAGGCTGAGATACTTAAGGCTGAGGCAGAAAAGGAAGCTATGATCCTCAGAGCGTCCGCCGTAAAGGATCAGAAGATACTTGAGGCGGAGGGCGAAGCTCAGGCTATTGAAAAGGTACAGGGCGCGCTCGCGGAGGCTCTTGTAAAGCTCACCGCTTCCAACCCGAGCGAAAAGGTTCTTACGCTCAAGAGCCTTGAAGCGTTCGAGAAGGCTGCCGACGGAAAGGCTACAAAGATAATCATCCCCTCTGAAATCCAGGGTATCGCCGGTCTTGCAGCCGGAATTAAGGCTATAGCTGAAAATAACTGACCATATTAAAGTATTCCTGACAATGCGAAGGAATAAGGTGTAATTTATCAATATTTATTAAAATGCAAGCCCGGGCTGACATATTAAGTCAACCCGGGTTCTTTTCATAATATCGCTTTTTCCCTGCCGCATTACTTTTTCTCAGGCTTCAACCTGACATTTTCCGCCCCACAGATTTTATAAAGCTGAGACAGGCTGTCAGGGTCTACGACCAACGATGAGGCTCCCTTTATCAGCGTCAGCTTACCGAGGTCTGTCAGGTACGCATAGAGCTTGGACGCCTGAAGTCCAGCGTGCTCAGAGCAGAGCCTGCGAAGGCTCTCAACCTTGTCCTTATCATTGGATGAAAGTCTGACGCATATTGGAGTAGAGCCAAGCTGAGAAATATACTCCTGCGCAGGTATTATCCTGTCCGCGAGGATTTTAGGCTCTTCCTCTTCTTTAATAGATATCTTTCCGCTGACAAAAAGCGCCGCGTTCTCGCTGAGCACGTCTCTTGCGCTCTCATATGCCTTGGGAAATACTATAACCTCCATATCCGCTGAGACATCCTCCAAGCGTGCAAAGCACATCTGCTGGTTTTTCTTTGTGGTAATCATTCGCTTGGAGCGAAGTATCGCGAATATCGAGACCTCAGAGCCGTCGGTATATTTCGCCGGCAGCTCCGCGCAGCCGTCCAAAATCTTCTTGATCGCAGAGGCTCCGCACACGGCAAGCCATGCTGAGTACACCGAAAGAGGGTGACCTGACACATATGTGCCAAGCGTTTCCTTTTCCATCTCAAGAAGCTTTGATTTCGGATACTCCTCGGCATACGGGATGGGAAGATTCTCTGACTCGGAGCTGTCCGAAGAGCCGCCGAAAAGGTCAAGCTGACCCTCCATGTTATCTCTTTGACGCTCTGAAACGGCGTTCATAATCAGATCATAGTTTGTAAGCATCTGGCGGCGGTTTGTCGGGAATGAGTCAAATGCTCCCGACATGATAAGACACTCTATCGCCCGGCTGGTTATTTCCTTGCCGTACATCCTCAGGATAAAGTCCTGAAGCGAGCTGAACCTGCCGCCGCGCTTTCTTTCCTCTGTTATATCCCTTATCATTCCTCTGCCGAGACTCTTGACAGCCAATAGCCCGAAACGAATGCCTTTGTCGTTCGAGACAAAGCCCTCTTCGCTGACATTTATATCAGGACCGAACACCCTGACGCCCTTTGTCTCGCATTCAGAGACATATTCTCCAACCTTTGTGCTGCTGTCGAGCACGCTGGTTATCAAAGCCGCCATATACTCCTTGAAGTAGTGACACTTGAGGTAAGCGGTCTGGTAGGACAGCGTCGCGTATGCAGCCGCGTGAGACTTGTTGAAAGCGTAGGAGGCAAAGCTTGACATGTCGTCAAATAGCTCGTTTGCGATTTTTTCAGATATTCCGTTGGCTACGCACCCTGTGCAGTTAACCGAGCCGTCCGGATTTTTCTCACCGTAGATAAACGCCTTTCTCTCGTTTTCGAGGACGCTGTGCTTCTTTTTCGCCATCGCCCTTCGGACTATGTCCGCCCTGCCGTAGGAGTAGCCGGCAAGCTCTCTGAATATCTGCATTACCTGCTCCTGATAAACTATGCAGCCATAGGTCACATCGAGAATAGGCTTGAGCTGAGGCGTTTTATATGTGACGCTCTGCTTGTTATGACGGTTTTTGATATAGGTCGGTATCGAGTCCATGGGTCCCGGGCGGTACAGAGATATCACAGCGATCAGATCTTCGATATTCTCCGGGACAAGCCGCATAATGGCGCTCGTCATCCCGGCTGATTCAAACTGGAATACTCCCACAGTGTCCCCGTCGGCGAGCATCTTGTAAACCATAGGGTCGTCTATCGGGATTTTTTCTATATCAAACTCAGGCTCGGTTCTGCGGATATTTCTCACCGCGTCCCGTATGACGGTGAGGTTTCTAAGCCCAAGGAAATCTATTTTCAGCAGCCCGAGGCTCTCCAAAACCGTCATGGTGTACTGTGTGACAAGCTGACCATCGTTTGTCATGAGCGGTACATAATCCGACACAGGTCCTGAGGTTATCACCACTCCTGCCGCGTGAGTAGAGCAATGCCTTGGCATTCCTTCCACACGCACAGCCATGTCCAAAAGCTCGTGAATCTGCGCTGAGCCGTAATAAAGCTCTCTGAACTCCTGACTTTTTTCCTTTGCCTCGTCTATGCTCATGCCGAACGGTATCGCCTTTGCGACCTTATCGGCAAGGCTGTACGGCAGAGCCATTGCCCTCGCACAGTCTCTTACAGCGTTCTTAGCCGCCATAGTTCCGAACGTCACTATCTGCGCAACATGATCCTCCCCGTACCTTCGCTTTACATAGTCTATTACCTCCTGCCTGCCCTCAATGCAAAAGTCGATGTCAAAGTCAGGCATGGAGACTCTCTCGGGATTGAGAAATCTCTCGAACAGAAGATTGTATCTCATCGGGTCGATGCCTGTGATGCCTATGCAGTACGCCACAAGGCTGCCCGCTCCCGAGCCTCTTCCCGGACCTACGGGGATTCCATGTGTCTTGGCATAATGTATAAAGTCCCAAACTATGAGGTAGTAGTTGACATAGCCCATGCCGGAAATCACTCCGAGCTCATAATCAAGCCTTGACTTGAGCTCAGGGGTAATATCCTGATATCTCTTTTTCAGTCCGTCATAGCTCATTTCTCTTAGAAACTTTTCGTTGTCCGGGACTCCTTCCATCTTGAACGCCGGAAGCTTAGTCACTCCGAACTCAAATTCAAGGCTGCATTTATCCGCTATCTCTACAGTCGCGGCAAGAGCGTCCTCCCGTCCCGGAAAAAGCTCCTTCATCTCGTCATACGACTTGAGATAAAACTCGTTTGTAGGGAAGCTCATGCCGTCGGGGTCGTCAACGGTGGTATATGTCGAGATACACATAAGGATTTTCTGAGCCGGAGCGTCCTCGGCGTTGATATAGTGAGCGTCGTTAGTAGCGACGAGGCGCACTCCCGTCTCACCTGCAAGCTTATACAGATACGGAAGTATATCGGTTTCATCCGAAAACTTATGATTCTGAATCTCTATATAATAATCCTCACCAAATATCGCCCTGTATCTAAGGACTGTATCTTTCGCGGATTGGTAGTCGCCCTCAGAGAGCCTCCTCGACACCTCTCCAGCAAGGCATCCTGACAGACAGACAAGTCCATCGCAATACCTGCTCAAAAGCTCGTAGTCAACTCTGGGCTTGCTGTAAAACCCCTCGGTGTATGACAGGGATACAAGCTTGCAAAGATTCTTATACCCCTTTTCGTTTTTACAAAGGAGTATCAAATGGTACGGCGAGTCCTGCCTGCCCTGACGGTCAAACCTCGTTCTCGGAGCTACATACACCTCGCAGCCTATTATCGGCTTTATACCCTCACGCTTGCACTCATTATAAAATTCCACCGCAGCGAAAACGTTTCCGTGATCGGTAACGGCAACAGCCTTCATCCCCATTTCCTTCACACGCAAAACAAGCTGCTTGAGGCGGCAAGCGCCGTCAAGCAGCGAATATTCGGAATGAACATGCAAATGAACGAAGTCTTCCATACTGTTTTTACTCCCCGGGTTTTTGCTTTTGTGCTCTTAGCTCGTTTGCTATCTGCACTATCCTTGCAAGGCGATGATTGACCCCAGACTTGGATATAGGAGGGTCAAACTCCTCGGACAGCTCGCTCAAGCTGTGCTCCGGAAACCTAAGCCGCATTTTGGCTATTTCAATAAGCTCGTCCGGAAGCTGGGAAAGCCCTCCCTGCGACGCCTCTATCTCCCGTATAGCAATTATCTGACGCGATGACGACAGGTTCTGCCTCTCGGCGTTGGCTGTATCGCAGTTTGTGGCGCGGTTTGCCCGGTTGCGTATATCCTTGAACACCTTGACATTCATGACCTCGAGGCTGGACATCTGCGCGCCCATCAGCGTCAATATATCCTCTATCCCCTCGCTGCCCTTGATATACAATATCCGCTGTGACTGCCGGCAGGTGCTTTTCAAGCTTATGCCCATCCTTTCCTCAATAACGCCTGCAAACCACTCGCTAAGTTTATCATCAGGAAGCGCAAACTGCAAGTGATACTCCTTGTCGGGGGATGAAATTCCTCCGCAGGACAAAAAGAGCCCGGTGACAAATGCCCCGAAATACTTTTCCGTGAGGCTGTCCGCCTTGCCGGCAAGCTGCATACGCTCAAAAGATTCTATGCCGAGCCTTGAGCATACCGCGCATATGTCATTGTAAGAGCATACCCTCATAAGATACCGCGGAGACCTTCCGCGCGAATGTATCACTTGCATTGATACGGCATCCGGGTTTTCGCTTGCATGGCAAACAAGCCGACTGAACATGTCTTTTGTGACATCATTGTCGGCAAGAAATTCTATCCTGTCCCGGGACACCAAATCGGCTACCAGAAGAAATGCCAAAAGGCACGCGTCCGATCTCTTCCTTCCGGTAACGCTCTGGGCGGCCTCGGATTTTACGGCGTATGAAAATGTCTGTTTTTCGGCTTTTCTCATCTATATTTGTATGACTTTATATTTTTTCGGCTTATGTGACACGACCAAACCGGTTTTATCTGTTTATATTTCGGTGCTCTGTTCTCACCTGTATGCCCTTCGACTCAAGATACATAGACATTCTCCTTGCAAAGCTCACCGAACGGTGCTGTCCTCCCGTGCAGCCAAAGGCTATCACCAGGTTGAGCTTGCCCTCCTTTATATACAAAGGTATCAGGCAGTCAATAAGATACTTTAACTTTGTAAATACAGCCTCGGCGTCTGGATTATTCATAACATAGTTATATACGTCATCGTCGAGACCGGTCTTATGCTTCAATTCGTCTACATAAAACGGGTTGGGCAGGCATCTTACGTCAAAAACAAGGTCTGCGTCCTTTGGAAGTCCAAACTTAAAGCCAAATGATATGACGTTGACTATAATTCCTCCCTCAGCGCCGCAGAAAAGCTCCTTAAGCCTGTGCTTAAACTCCGCAGTGCCCATCGTAGACGTATCTATGTAAAAGTCCGCAATCGACTTTGCGTCAAGGGTCACCTTTCTTTCAAGCTCAATAGCCTTATACAGGCTTCCCTTCGCCTCTTTGTCAAGAGGGTGCTTTCTTCTCGTTTCCTTATATCTCTTTACAAGCGTATCGTCGTCCGCGTCCACAAAGAGCACGCTTACGTCTATTCCATGACTTCTCAGTGAGTTTACGCAGTTTTCAAATTTGGAAAACAGATCTCCTGAGCGAATATCTACAGCCACCGCCATTTTGTCTACAGAGCTTTCCGACTTTATTACAAACTCCGCTACGCTTAGCAGCAGCTCGGGCGGCATATTGTCTATGCAATAATAGCCTATGTCTTCAAAAAACCTTGATGCTGTGGATTTTCCCGCTCCCGACACTCCGGTTATAATGACAAGATGCATAGCTTTATACTCCCTTATTCCTCAACAATCTTTATCTCGCATTCAAGCGAGTAACCTGTTTTCTCCTTTACTTCCCTGCGAACCTTTTCGATAAGCTCCAATATGTCCGAGGCGGTAGCCCCCCCACGGTTAATAATAAAGTTCGCGTGCTTTTCGGATACCTGAGCCCCTCCGACCGTACAGCCCTTCAGCCCAGAGTTTTCTATCACAAGACCTGCATAGCTTCCCTCAGGACGCTTAAATGTCGAGCCGGCGCTCGGATATTCGAGCGGCTGCCGCGACTTTCTCCTCGCCATAAGCTCATCCATTTTTGAGCGTATCTCGTCAGGATCGCCGGTAGTGAGCTCAAAGCTTGCGCTTACTATCATCTCATTGCTGCCTGTGAACCTGCTTCGGCGGTAGTCAAACTTAAGTGAGCCGCCGCCATAGGTTTTCAGATTTCCGTCTTCATCAACGCAGGTCACGCTGCTGACAATATCCTTCATCTCGCCGCCGTACGCCCCGGCGTTCATATATACCGCGCCGCCGACGGTTCCGGGTATTCCCCACGCGAATTCCATGCCGCTCAGTCCTGCGTCCAAGGCAGCCCTGCAAGCTTTCGAAAGCAGCGCTCCGGCGCCGGCTGTCACCGTTCCTCCCGACACGCTGACCTGCGACATATCCTCACCGACAGATATGATAACTCCGCGGTATCCGCTGTCAGAAAACAGGACATTAGAGCCGTTTCCGAGTATGAAATACTTAAGCTCAAGCTCCCGCGCAAGCTTTGCCAGCTTAGCCAGCGACTCAGCCGAGTTCGGGCAAACCATGATGTCGCATCTGCCGCCAACCCGGAACGTGGTGTGAGCGCTGAGAGGCTCATCCATATAATACCGGCAGCCGTAATCCTTGGCCAGAAGCGATATGCTCTTAATCTTGTCGGAATAAGTCATCATCAAAGCGTTGATCCTTTCAAAGGGATAATTGAGGGTGCTTTTTCAATACTCTTTCACGAACCCTTTCCCAATCTGAATTTATTATCAGCTCCACGGGAAAATCAATATCTGAAAGTATTTTTTCTGATACGGTCGTAACGCCTATCGCGTCCCAAAAATGAGCGTCGGTGTTTACCACTATCGGCACCTTGTATTTCTTGCATGCCTGCAAAAGAGGAACTGCGTTTGTGGCGGAGCCTTTTTTAAGCCTTATCGAGCTCTCGTTTATCTCAACAAGCTTCTCGTATTCCTTGAACGCCTTTACAGCCCGCTCATACTCAAACGGAAAAAAGTCTGTGGTAGGATGACCAATGACGTCGATATATGGATTTCGACAAAGCTTTATGTATGCGTCTGTCACCTTCTCAGGAGACGCCGGAACAAAATTACCGTCCGGACTGTCCTTCTCAAAGGTGTACTTGTGGAATGACGCGACTACCCACTCAAGCTTTGATAGGTTTTTGGCGTCCATATCGACATCCCCGTCATAGCTATATATATTCACCTCAGCACCCTTAAGAACAGTGACGCCGAAAATGCTTCTCGGCAAAACGCGAAGGTTCTCAAAATGCCAAAAATGCGGAGCGTCCGGCATCATGATATAATGATCCGTCATGGCTATCGCTTTTATGCCGGCATCGGAGGCAGCCTTACAGTTTTCCGTTATTGTAGAATACGCATGAGTTGAAGCCACGGTATGGGTGTGAAGATCAGCCTGAATAAGCAAAGTTATTACCTCACTTTTGTATTATAAATCCGTCCAGCTCTGGTAGGTCTCATTGCCCTGCATCTCAAGTCCGAGGTTGGACAAAAGCTCCTGAGCAGCATTGTAGCCGAGCTTCTTCTGACGATTGTTCATGGCTGCAACCTCTAAGATAACAGCAAGATTTCGTCCCGGCTTTACAGGAATAGTCATACTGGGAACGTTTACTCCGAGAATATTCGTATACTCGCTGTCAACGCCCATTCTGTCATATACCTTGTCAGAGTCCCACGGCTCAAGCTTTACGACAAGATCTATCCGCTCGGTGGTCTTTATGGCGCCCATACCGAACAGTCTCATGGCGTTTACTATTCCTATACCCCTGAGCTCGATGAAATGACGGATGTTGTCCGGAGACGAGCCCACCAATGATATAGCTGATACCTTCTTGATCTCGACAGCATCGTCCGCGACGAGCCTATGACCTCTCTTTACAAGCTCAATAGCGGTCTCAGACTTACCTACTCCGCTCTCTCCCACTATCAGAACACCCTCGCCGTAGATCTCGATAAGAACTCCGTGGCGGGTGATTCTCTGCGCAAGACAAAGATTCAGGTACGCTATTACGCTCGCCATAACCTCGGAGGTGTCGAGCGGAGTCGCGAGCACCGGAATCTCATATTCCTTCGCGGCTTCTATAAGCTCGTGGAAAGGGGTGTGCCCTCTTGTTATGATTACCGCGGGAATTTTATGGGAGAAAAGGGTCGCCAGCGCGGTTTTTCTCTCCTCTGAGCTTAGACCTCCGAGATACGCAAATTCAGTGTTGCCTAAAATCTGGATTTTCTCGGTGTTGAAGTATGCGTAAAAGCCGGTAAGCTGCAAGCCGGGTCTGTTGATGTCGTTATTGGAAATAATAATCTCCTTTGTATCTCTCGGAGTGTAAATAACCTCAAGCTTTACATCGTCTATAAGCTTGTCCAAGGACACGGTATATTCCTCAGCCATTTTCTTTCATCCTTTCGTAAATTATATTTTGCCGTATATCAAAGGGAGATCTCTCCCTCATCAAGCATATTCTGAACCGCTGTCATCACTCCGAGCTTTCCGGAAGGATAGGTAATTCCTCCCTGAAGCCACGCGGCGTAAGGCTCTCTTATCGGCGCGTCGGCGGAAAGCTCTATCGAGGCTCCGCTTGTAAATGTTCCCGCAGCCATGATCACCCTGCTCTCATAGCCGGGCATGTCCCACGCCTCAGGAACAACGAAGCTGTCAACAGGGGCTCCCTTCTGTATTCCCTTTATAAACGAGGTGAGAGCTTTTTCGTTTTTCAGGAGTATTGAAGCTATGATATCAGATCTCTCCTCTCCTGCCTTTGGAAGAGTCTCATAGCCGAGCATACTCAAAAGCCTGCACGCAAACTCCGAGGTCTTTACAGCGTTTGCTACAGTCTGAGGCGCTAAGAAGAAGCCAAGGAACATTTCCCTGTTCTGATGAAGCGTAGCTCCTATCTCCTTGCCCATTCCTACACAGGTAAGCCTATTCGCGCACAGCTCGGTAAGGTCAGCCCTGCCGGCTATATACCCGCCTGTAGAGGCTATTCCTCCGCCCGGATTTTTTATGAGCGAGCCCATCATGAGGTCTGCTCCGACATCAAGAGGCTCCTTCTTTTCAACAAACTCGCCGTAGCAGTTGTCCACCATGACTATCACGTCAAGGTTGCCTTCCTTCGCAGCCCTGACCATCTTCTCTATTTCAGAGACTGTGTACGACGGTCTTGTCGAATACCCTCTTGAGCGCTGGATATAAGCCACCTTTGCCCCGGCTGAAAGCTCTCTTATTTTCTCAAGGTCGGGCATACCGTCGCTTAAAAGCGGAATCTCCTCATACAGGACACCAAAGTCACGAAGCGAGCCGTTTCCCTTTTCGCCGCGCTTTCCGACTATTTCCTCAAGAGTATCGTACGGCGCTCCGGTGAGCATCAAAAGCTTGTCCCCCGGTCTTAACACTCCGAAAAGCGCCACGGACAGGGTATGCGTTCCGTTCACAAAGTTATGCCTTACGAGCGCGTCCTCCCCGCCTAAGGCACAGGCATACACCTTATCGAGCATATCCCTGCCGAGGTCGTCGTAGCCATATCCTGTCGTACCATGCATGGCTGTCTCGCTGACATGGTTCTTTATGAACGCGGACAGCACCTTCGCGCCGTTATACTCTGCTATCTCATCAATCCTTTCAAACCTTTGGGCACATGCCTTTTCGGCAGCGCTTGCCAGTTCAACTAATCTTTTGTCAAACTTAAATAAATCAAAAATGTCTTCCATTACGCTTTTACCTTCTATTTATGCTTGAAATTTATTTGACTGTTGTCCTCTTTTTTCATGCAGGCAAAATCCTCCGCTATCAGCTTGTACCCAAGCTTTTCATAATATGGCTGGACATCCTCTCCGGCACACAGGTACGCCTTATACCCCTGAGTCAGAAGAAGCTTGGCGGTTCTGCCCAAAAGCTCGCGAGCATACCCTTTTCCCCTGTCGTATACAGGAGTGGCGACATCGCTGATATAAGCCATTCCACCGCTGTGGAACCTAACCGTCAGGACGGAGCTCTCATACGAATAAAGCTCTGATATCCCGCGGTTTATCCTCCTCATTGTGTCGGTAAGCCAGAGCCCATAATCGCTTTTTCCGTCTCCCATAGCGGTTTTATATACATATTCCGGATCAGGGCTTATATTTAACCCGTCCGAGCTGTCCGCAGGCGTCACCTCGTAAAAGCGGCGCTTAACCCGCCTGTAGCCCCTCAGAGCTACCTTCGGCATAAGCTCCCTCGGCATCTCTGCAAAGGAGGGAGACTTGAACGAAATAAATTCGTTCATCTCCCTGATACATGTTCCGCAAACGCTCCTCACATCCAACAGATCAGCCGCAAGAGAGGAATTAAAAGACGATATTATTCCTATCCTGCGGTTTCTGTGCCTGAGTTCGTAAAACTCACAGAAGTCATATTCGCTTCCGTAAGCCGCCATATGAGACAGAATCACCCTTGAATAATGGGAATCTCGAAGGGCTATGCCGGTATCATCAAGATTATCTATTCTTTTTATCATTTGTCAGACTGTTGACTATCTCCTTGAAGTGCCTTCCCCTCACCTCAAAGTTGGGGTACATGTCAAACGACGCGCACGCCGGCGACAGGGATACAATATCTCCCGGCACTGCATTCTCCGTGGCGAGCTTCACCGCCTCCTCCATGCTTTGGGCACGAAGTATCTTGAGCTCCTTGGGATCATAGTAAGGAGTGTCAGTCACTGCCTTCTCGATTTTATCAGCAGTAGCTCCCATAAGTATGAGCACCTTGACATATTTGTTGACCGGCTCGGCAAGAGGCTCAAAAGGTATCTTCTTGTCGTAGCCTCCGGCTATCATCACTATCCTGCGTCCGAAGGAGCGCAGACCTGCTATAACTCTTGTCGGGTTGGAGGCTATCGAGTCGTTATAGTAGCTTACGCCGTTTATCTCGCGGACAAACTCTATCCTGTGCTCCACTCCAGCAAATCTTCTCGCTACGGTGCAGATAGAATCTACGCTGACATCTCCCCAGACGGCTGATATGGCGGCAAGGTAATTTTCAATATTGTGCTCGCCCGGAATCCGTATGCTTTCAGCCTTTATTATCTTTACCACTTTCCTGCCGTCATTGTAGCAAAGCACCCTGTCCGCGTCGAGATACGCGCCTATCTTTACCTTATGAAGCCTCGAAAAGCCGATATATTTTCCTCTTACCCTATCCTTGAGCTTCATGGTTTCCTCGTTGTCCTCGTTCAGTACCGAGCGTGAAAACGCGTTCTGGTGGTCAAGGATATTGCACTTCGAGGCTATATACTCCTCCATTCCGCTGTGAACATCGAGATGGTTTGGAGCAATATTTGTGATCACCGCAACATCCGGAGACTCTCTCATG
>CASDRM010000077.1 GCA_949283135.1 uncultured Ruminococcus sp. | reverse complement strand
CCATCCAGCTCGACTTCCAGCTCCCGATGAGGTTTGAGGCGGAGTATACCGGCGCTGACGGCGCAAAGCACCGTCCGATAATGATTCACCGCGTTGTATTCGGCTCTATCGAGAGATTTATCGGCATACTCATCGAGCATTACGCCGGAAAGTTCCCGACATGGCTCGCGCCCGTTCAGGTCAGACTTCTGCCGATAACCGACCGCAACAACGATTATACCGACGAGCTGATGGCGAAGCTTCGCGCAAAGGGCGTGCGCTGCGAGGCTGACAAGCGCGCCGAGAAGACCGGTTATAAGATAAGAGAGGCTCAGATGTCCAAGGTCCCTTATATGCTGGTAATAGGCGATAAGGAGCAGGAGGACGGCACCGTGGCGGTAAGAAAGCGCGACACCACAGAGACTGTCACAATGCCTGCCGACGAGTTTGTTGAGCTTATTACAAACGAGATAGCCACAAAAGGCAAGAACTGCTGAAAATCGGCGCAAACCGGATAATATAACGTCTTTTAAAGTCTGTTTCCCGGAATAGTGCGTAGCTTGGTTGAGCAAAAAGTCTTTTTTTAAAAAATTTTTTTTGGGAAAAGCGTGTTTGAATAATTTTTCGGGGACAAATTTTAACGCGGTTTGTCCCCGTAATCTTTTTTTGACAAGGACAAGTCGCGACTATTTAAAGCAATTTGCTAAAAATACAGTTTAAATGCTTAAATTATCACAATAATATAAAAATAAAATATGTAAATTTCACAAACTAAAGATTTTTTGAAAATGTCTGCAACAATTTGAGCACATATCGACACTATTTAGACAGCGGAAAGTTAAAACCGTGCCGACATAAGACCGGTCAGCAGCAATGTTAAAAATTGCTTGACAAAATTAACGACCGGTGATATAATGCTGTCGTCTCGGAACTTCCGAGTAAACAAAGATCTCTATACCCGTATAGGGATAAAAATTTAAGGAGGAAATATCTCATGAACATGAAGAAACTCATGGCTGTCGTACTGGCAGTCGTGGTTGCCATCTCTGCAATGGCAATCAGTGTCTTTGCTGAGACCTACAGAATCGATCTCGACAAGACTTCAACAAATTGGAACGGCAAGACCGTTACCTGGACCTTTGATATGAGCAACTACAGCCTCTTCGGCTATGCCGATCAGGACAGCTACCTCGAGCTCAGACTTCCTACAACTCTTACCAAGACTGACGCTTCTGAGGCTTCCAAGAACACTCAGGTTGACTGGTTCATCGAAGTTGGCGGAACAAGATACGCTCTTAAGGATGTAGCCCCTGCATTTGATGCCAATAGCACAAAGGGTGTTACCTACTTCACTCAGTATGTTAACTTCGGTGCTTTGACTCACTCTTACTACAACAACAACGGAGTTGACAACTGGGCTACCATTCCTCAGTCCCAGATGGTTGGCGACATCACCACCATCAAGCTCGTTGCTGAAGTAACCTATGCATCCAACAATGATGATTCTCAGTCTGTTACCGAGTGGAACGGCACTGGCTTCAAGGACAACAACTACGACATGTATGTTCAGCTCTGGACTGCCGGCACTAACGGCGTTAAGGACTACAATGCTGATGGCAGCGACGATATCGAGGTTACCGGTTCTTACACCAACGCTGCTTTCATGACCGTAGCTAAGAGCGACAACCAGAAGACTGCTACAACCGATGTTGCTTTCATCTCCACCTATTTGTCCGGCGATCCCGCATGGAATGAGGGAACAAGAGCCGGCGGATTCGTTTGGGACCACAACCTCGTTAACAGATCTATGATCATGGGCGCTGAGTCTGCTAAGGTTATCGTTAAGCTTAAGAACCCCACCAACGGTGTAGCTCTCTACACTCTTAGAACTAAGGATCAGCCTACCGGATCTTACGATACTTCAGAAGGTGTCGACGGAATGAATCCTTGGCCCGGATACAATTCATGGAACAATCCTGCTGATACTGAGATCGCTTCCACCTGTGTTGTAAACGGCGAGGTTTCTGAGCTCGTGTTCGAGGTTCCGCTTGACAAGCTCTACAACGCTACCTACGGCGTATTCAACGGCGGTATGTGGATCACTGAGAGAATCACTCTCGATCAGTTCCAGCAGCAGAACAACACTTGGTTCTACAACGGCAAGCCGATCCACTACGAGACTTGGGCTACCGATGTTTACATCGAGCTCACCATGCCTGAGCTTGACGACGAAGATGAGATCGAGGTTAAGGATCCCGTTGAGGCTGGCGATGTAGAGGATGAGGACGAGACCATCGAGGTTGATGACCCCGTTGATCAGCCCGAGGATACCAACCCTCCTACTGGTATCGTTCTCGCAGTACTTCCTATGGCAATCGCTGCTGCTGCAGTAGTTGCTTCTAAGAGAAGATAATTTCCTCCTGAAAAGAAGGATTAGCTGATTAGCTGTCAGCTTTATCACCTACCGGATGCAGACCGGTAGGTGATTTTTTTGCGCGGAAAAGCCTGCGAAAGGACGCCGGTATGGTTTGCAGACTTCCCGCTCCGACGCAAATATTGATATAAATACACAATCCATCACCGTTTACACACAAAATATAGCGGAAAGTTGGTCATTTCATATAAACCACAAGCCAAAAACAGTTTTTATGTAATGGATATTGACATAGAGGCGAAGTTTTGCTATAATGAAGTAACTAAAAACAGGACAAATTTAGGCAAATAGACATCAAGACATAATAAATTTTGCGAAAAGCAAATATTTTTTGGAGCAGCGTGTGTTGTGCAAGTTGCTCGAAAAAATGTTTGCTTATCCGTGTTTATAGGGGTTGTTACGCCTTCTTTGTGCAGAATGCACAATTATCATGTCCTGTTTTTGTGCCTCGAGGTCGGCCGACGGCCGGCACGAAAGCGCTTTATGCCACTTGGAACATTAAAATCGGAGGAACTATGGAGACAATCATTGCAACACACGGTCTGTCCCGTGACTTTAAAATCGGAGACGGCAGCGTCGTTCACGCACTGAAGAACATCAACATTACGGTGAACGAGGGGGTTCTGACTATTCTCAAGGGAAGGTCGGGATCCGGCAAGACAACGCTCATCAACCTTCTCGGTGCGCTTGACCGTCCGACGGAGGGCGAGGTTTTCTTTGACGGAGTTGATATCACCAAGCTATCTGACTCAAAGCGAGACGAGCTTAGAAGATACAAAATGGCTTTTGTATTTCAGTCGGTAGCGCTTATGAGCTCTATGACCGCGTATGAAAACGTCGATTTTGGCTTGAGACTTTCTAAATTTCCATTTGACAAGAGAGACGAGAAGGTAAAAATGTGCCTTGAGCAGGTGGGGCTCGGAAAGAGAATGTATCATCGGCCCGGTGAACTGTCAGGAGGCGAGCAGCAGCGTGTCGCCATCGCAAGGGCGCTGGCTCACGATCCGAGGATAATATTTGCCGATGAGCCTACGGCCGAGCTTGATTCTTCGACCAGCCACCATGTAGTTGAGCTTTTTAAGCAGCTTGTAATCAGGGATCACATAACTATAGTCATGACTACTCATGACCCGAGCTTGTTGGAAATTGCCGATAGGGTTTACACATTAGAGGACGGTGAGATCATTGGGTAAGAAGAAGCAAAGAAGGATAGAGCATCAGCAGGAGATCTTCGTCCAGGGAGCGGAAAGTTCAGAGTACGCCATTGAGTGCGAGAACCTTGTAAAGATATACAAAACGGATAAAATCGAAGTAGTCGCCCTTCAGGGACTCGACATGCAGATAAAAAAGGGCGAGCTTGTAGCGATAGTAGGCTCTTCCGGTTCGGGTAAGTCTACACTTCTTAACATGCTTGGCGGACTTGACAAGCCTTCTGCCGGCTCGCTTGTGGTGTACGGCAGAAACCTCCTTAAGTTCAATGAGGAGGACTACATGGTTTATAAACGCAATATTGTAGGCTTTGTTTGGCAGAACAATGCAAGAAACCTTGTTCCGTACCTCACTGCGGTTCAAAACGTAGAGCTTCCGATGCTTTTGCAGAACCAGAAGAACAGGCGTAAGAGGGCTCTTGAGCTTTTAGACGCAGTGGGGCTTTCAAAGAGGGTTAACTCAAGGCTCGACCAGATGTCGGGCGGCGAGCAGCAAAGAGTAGCCATAGCCATCGCGCTTGCAAACAATCCGAGTATATTACTGGCTGACGAGCCGACAGGCTCGGTAGACACCAAGACATCTGACCAAATCCTTAACGTTTTCAAGGAGCTGAACAGAACAAAAGGAATTACTATTGTAATAGTCACCCACGATTTGAGGCTTGCCAAAAAGATCGATCGAGTTATCGCGATAAGAGACGGCAGAACCTCAAGCGAAATCATAAAGAAATCGCATGCGGACATCATCCGGGAGTCGCACGGTCTTGTCGAGGAGAACACTTCGCCCGAGACAGAAGCCGAGGCGGAAGAGGAGTCTGTGGAGCTTGTGGTTCTTGACAGAACCGGAAGGCTCCAGCTTCCAAAGGAGTACCTTGAGGCGCTTGAGATAAAGGGCGGCTCAAGGGTGAAGGCGGATTTGGATATGGAGGAGAAACGTATCTATATCGAAAAAGCCGAATAAGCATCTTTTTTAACCTATGTGGATTTTATACACGCAGTTAAGTTTATAAGAAAGGTGGAAAAAATAGTGAAGAACAAACTGTTCAGGCGTTTGATATCGCTTTTGCTCGTTCTGGCGATGATAATGCCTACCTTGTCCGCAGTCTACGCTCAGGATAACACCGATTCGGTTGATGAATCCGAGTCCGGCGACGGTGAGGTCAAGGAAACTTCTGCTCAGATTATTGATGAGTTGAACCGCGCTTATACATACAGCACCTACTATACAACTCACAAGGATGATCCGAAACCTGACGCAGAGGTAATTATCAACGGCGTCGACTTCATAGCCCAAGGCGATGAAAACGAGGGCTATGTTGATACAATCGACGGCGTTGAGGCTTACGTTTGGCCGGGGGAATTAGGCTATGTCGAGTATCCTTTCACAATCGAGGAAGAGGGTATATACAACATAGAGATAACCTACTATGCGCTTGCAAGCGTGGCTAACGATATAGAGCTTTCCTTCCTGATTGACGGCGAAAGCCCGTATTCTACAGCAGACCGTATTGTTTTGTCCAAGTGCTGGGTAGACGAGGAGGATTCCTACACCATTGACGAGAACGGTGTAAAGACGTTCAACGTCGATGAAAACGGCAACCAGATCAGACCTTCTCTGACCGAGTACCTCACATGGCAGACATCTCCTCTTAAGGACACCGACGGACTTTTCAATGATCCGCTCATATTTAATTTCACCGAGGGCGAGCATGTTTTAAGAATCGAGTCACAGAAGGCAAGATTCGCTATAGCTCAGATAAGGATCTATAACGAGGACCCCACTCCCACTGCGGCGGAGGCTGACAATGTCACCACCGACGAGTCGGTGGCGTCTCAGACAACCGGAATTTATATTCCTCTCGAGGGCGAAATGGCAGATTTCAAGTCAGATGTAACGCTCTACGCTACATATGACCGTTCCACATACCTGACATCTCCCTCGGACCCTGTTCTGATGCGCTACAACACCATCGGACTTGAGAACTGGAAGACCGCGGGACAGACAGTCACATGGAAATTCACCATGCCCGAAGACGGCTGGGTAAAGATAGGAATCAGAGGCAAGCAGAACCAGATGAGAGGTCTTTACTCCAACCGTAGGCTCTATATTGACGGCGAGGTTCCATGCGAGGAGGCGGAGGCCGTCAAGTTCTATTACTCTGAATCATGGCAGTGCGTAACGCCTACCGACGCTGACGGCAACACCATTTACTTCTGGCTGGAAGCGGGTGAGCATGAGATTGCTCTTGAGGCAATTCCCGGCGAGATAGGCGACATCATGCGTCGTCTTGACGACTTAGTATTCTACCTGAACAGCTACTACAGGCAGATACTTCAGATCACCTCACCTACTCCCGACGAGTACAACACCTATATGATTGACAAGCAGATACCATCTATCATCCCTGACTTCCAGATCTACGCAGACGAGCTCAGAGCTGTCAAGGACGATATTGAGACCCTCGCCGGAACAGCCGGAACCGAGGCGGTATCTCTTGAAACTATGGCTCAGCTCCTTGACAAGTGTATCGAACGTCCCGATAACATTCCCTCGATGCTCGGACAGCTCAAGGACGATATAACATCACTTTCTCAGTGGATGACAGATTACCGCAGCCAGCACCTTGAGGTAGACCTTATTGAGATTGTCTCCGCAGACAACGAGTTTTCCAGTGTCAAGGAGAATTTCTTAAAGAGTCTTGCCTTCAGCTTCAAGTCGTTCATCGGCTCATTCTTCCAGGACTACAACGTCCTTTCAAGCGATGAGGACGGAGCTCTCAACGTTTGGGTATCCTTAGGACGTGACCAGGCTCAGATAGTAAAGGAGCTTGTTGATTCCTACTTCGTACCCGAGACCGGAATAAAGGCTTCAATAAACCTTGTTCAGGGCGGTATCCTTGAGGCGACGCTCGCCGGAAAGGGACCTGACGTCGCGCTCTTTATCGGCGGTGACCTCCCGATTCAGCTTGCCGCCCGTGACTGTATAGTAGACCTGTCGCAGTTTGAGGATTACGAGGAGATAACAGAGCGCTTTGCACCCAACATCATGACGCTCTACACATACCAGGAGGGCACTGAGAAAGGCGTGTACGGACTTCCGATATCCCAGTCCTTCTCTATGATGTTCTACCGCACCGACGTGCTTCAGTCATTCGGATTTACCGATGTTCCGGAGGATTGGGATGAGCTCCTTGAGATGCTGCCTACCCTCCAGAGAAGCTACATGGGCATAGGCTTGTCCTTTGATGTATTCGGAACATTCATGGTTCAGCGCGGACTCAACTACTACAACGAAATGAGGACCGCGACGATATTCGACGATCCTCTGGCGGTAGACGCGTTTGAGACATGGACCAAGTTCTACACCACCTACAGCTTCGAGCAGACCTTTGACGCCTTCTCGAGATTCCGTACCGGTGAGTATCCGATAATCATTACCGGCTATACCTTCTATAATCAGCTTTACATGGCAGCACCCGAGATAAGAGGTCTTTGGGACTTCGACCTTATGCCGGGCTACAGGAACGCCGACGGAACCGTCAACCACTCGACTACCTCAGCTTCCTCCGGCGGTATCATCTTCAGCAAGCTCAACCAGAAGCAGAGAGAGGACGCATGGGAGCTTCTCAAGTGGTTCACCTCCGCCGGGGTTCAGTCTGAGTACGGCAGATCAATCGAAGCGCTGTTAGGTCCTCTGGGACGATTCGACACAGCTAACATGGAAGCTCTCACACAGCTCTCATGGTCACGTTCTGAGGTCGATAAGATACTCGAGCAGATGGAAGCGACAGTCGAAATAGACATTATCCCCGCAACCTACATAGTCACAAGAAACATAACCAACGCATTTAGAGAGACCGTCAACCTCAACAAGAACCCCAGAGATACCTTCCTGTGGTTCAACCGTGACACCAACGACGAGATCTTGAGAAAGTACGAGGAGATGGGAATTGAGATTCCCACCTCCGACGGAAATTAAAGGAGGGAAGGAATAAGCATGGCTAAAAAAGAAGCTGCTGCAGTAGCGAGGCCGATAAACACAACCAGCAAGTCGGCTTATACCTGGCACCTCGTGAAGAGGAACTGGGCGTGCTATGTCATGATGCTCCCGTTCTTCGTACTCTTCACGATCTTTACGATAGTGCCTGTAGTACTGAGCTTTCCCCTCGGACTCACGAACTTCAACCTTGTTCAGTTCCCGAGGTTTATAGGACTTCAGAATTTCTACTCGCTCTTTGTAAACGACGATGTATTCCTCATCGCGATAAGAAACACACTTATCTTTGCGATATTTACAGGTCCTTTCTCATATGTGCTCAGCTTTATTCTTGCATGGCTGATAAATGAGATGAACCCATTCTTCAAGGTATTCTTTACCTTTGTATTCTACGCTCCGTCAATGACCCCCTCTGCCTTTGTTATCTGGCAGCTGGTATTCTCAGGCGACTCCTACGGATACCTCAACTCAGTCCTGATGGATCTCGGAATCATAAATACGGCTCAGCAGTGGCTGACGGATACGACGTACATGATGACGGTAGTTATCATAGTACAGCTGTGGATGTCGATGGGTGCGGGCTTCCTTGCACTTCGAGCAGGATTCCAGAATATCGACGACTCGCTCTATGAGGCGGGCGCTATCGAGGGAATCCAGAACAGATTCCAGGAGCTCTTCACCATTACGATTCCCGCGATGGGACCGTCGCTTTTGTTTGCTGCGGTACTTGCCATTTCAGGCGCGTTCACCGTCGGCGGAGTAGGAGCTACGCTGTGCGGCATGCCTTCAACAAACTACGCGGTTCATACCATTATGAACCACGCTCAGGACTATGGTTCGATCCGTTACGAAATGGGTTACGCTTCAGCGATATGTATGGTACTCTTTGTCGCGATGCTGGTTACCAACCACCTGATTCGTAAGGCGCTGAGCAGATATACTGATTGATAGGGAGGGGAGAATATATGGCATCAGATAAAAGACTGACTGCTGAAAAGCAGGCGGCGATTCAGGAAAAGAAGCTGCGCAAGCTCAGACGCCGCCATGTCAACATAAATACCGTTCATGTCAAGAAGTCAAAGGGAAAGCATATAAATGGCTCCCTCGCGGGTGATATTTCAATTTTCATTTTGCTGGCGCTGCTGGGTATATTCATGATATTCCCGCTCTACTACTCGATTGTCCAGTCCTTCAAGCCGATAAGCGAGCTGTTCGTATTCCCGCCCAAGCTCTATGTAATATCGACTACGACCGAGAACTTCTCCAACCTCTTTAAGGTTGCCGGAAACCTCTGGGTTCCCTTCTCGAGATACGTATTCAACTCGGTATTCATCACGGTAGTTATCACTATCATGCACGTATTTGTATGCTGCTGCTGCGCTTATGTGCTTTCAAAGTGCCGCTTCCCCGGCTACACCGTGGCGAACCAGATCATAGTAACCTCCCTTCTGTTCACCTCTACCGCGACCGGTATCATGCAGTTCGTAGTAATGGCTAAGATGGGAATGATCAACACCTACTGGGCGCTGATACTTCCGAGCGTTGCGACCCCGATGGGTCTGTACCTCATGCGACAGAGCATGTCCACTATTAACGACTCGATAATAGACGCCGCGAAGGTAGACGGCGCGGGAGTGTTTAGAACCTGCTGGCAGGTAGTAATACCCAACCAGAAGCCGGCTATAGCGACGCTTATCATCTTCGTGTTCCAGGGTGCGTGGAACGTACAGGGCGGCGCTCTTGTATATCAGGAGAACCTCAAGACCCTGCCCACCATCATGTCGCAGATCGCGGCGGCAGGTATTGCCCGTCAGGGTATTATCTACGCCTCGGCGGTAGTGCTCATGATTCCTCCGCTCGTCATCTTCCTTATTGCACAGAGTAATGTTATGGAAACCATGGCGAACTCTGGTATGAAGGATTAAACCACAAGCCAAATGTTTGATTTAAGAAAAGGAAAAAGGTGATAAGCGGTGACGAGAAAAAATACGAAAAAGCTGCTCTGCGTGCTTCTCACGGTAATATTGACCTGCTCGCTCATGGCGCAGGCTATATTTGCGGAGGACCCGTATGAATCGTACAACTATGACGCATGGGGCAGTGCCGTCCCCTCACAGAACGGCTACATAGTCAAGGACACCATTACCGGTGCCGACATGGGTCTTGAACAGCTTTCAGACCCTGAAAGTCCGCTGTTCATAAGCGAGACCGAGCCGGCTGAGCTCAACGACGCAAAGGACTTCTATCTGTCTCCCAACAATGAGTTCTTCATCGTTGATACCGGAAACAACAGAATCATCAGAACGGATATCAATTTCAATCTTATTGCCTGCTACAAGACCTTCACCGGAAGCAAACTCACCGAGGAAGTAACTCTTGAGGACGGAACTACCGAGGAACGTGTGGTTACCGATCTTAAATCTCCCTACGGAATATTTGTTGACGGAGACGATATAATGTACATCGCCGACAGAGACAACCAGAGAGTAATAAAGGTAGGCTTTGACTGCGAGATCATTACCGAATATACAAGACCCGACACTGAGCTTTATAATTCAGTATCCTTCTACTGTACAAAGGTGCTGGTCGACGCCGCCAAGAACGTATATGTAATCTGCCCTGCGGTAAATAAGGGAGCCATAATGTTCTCTCCCTCCGGTTCGTTCATAGGCTTCTACGGCGCGAACAGAGTTCAGGTTACCGCCGAGGTCATAAGAAACAAGATCTGGAGACGATTTGCGACAGAGTCTCAGGCGATGTCCCTTGCGGGAACTACCCCTGTAGAATACGCAAACTTCGACATTGACGATGAAGGCTTTATCTACACTGTGACCGAGGTTGCGAACGTCTCTACCGACGCACTCAAGAAGCTCAATCCTGCAGGAACTAATATACTTGAGCTGACAACAAACGCTGCCGACCTTAAATTCGGCGATCAGGAAACGGTTACATATTCAGGCACTACCTATGTAACACGACTCACCGACGTTTCGATAGGAGACAATGGACTTATCAACATACTCGACTACACCTCAGGACGCGTGTTCCAGTATGACAGAGAGTGCAATCTTTTGTTCATCTTCGGATGCGACCAGGAGGCTCAGAACGGCGGATTTGACAATCCCAACGCGATAGAGTGTCTTGGCAACCTTATTTACATACTTGACGGAAGAAACGACGACATCACGATATTTGAGGAAACTCTTTTCGGTTCGTATGTTCATCAGGCGGCAGAGCTGTTCAACAGAGGTCTTTACGAGGAGTCTGTAGGTCTTTGGGAGGAGGTTCTCAAGAGAGACGGAAACTACAATATGGCGTACATCGCGCTCGGAAGAGCATACCTGAACGAGGACAGGTATGATGAGGCTGTGGAGTACTTCAAGCTTGCTTTCCAGGACGATGACTACGACAGAGCGTTCGAGTCAAGGCGCAAGGAGATGCTGAGGGACAACTTCACGCTTATAGTCGTAATCATAATTGCCCTCATAGTCGTCGTGGTTGTTCTCGGAATACTCAAGAAAAAGGGCAAGATTCCAAAGAAGCTGATAGCGACCGGAATCGGCTGGGCGGTCGACAAGACAAAGCCCGCGGTAATCGGACTTGTCGATAAGATCAAGAAGGGAGGAAAGAAGAAATGATTTATGATATGACGCCGTTGCAGTGGCTCAAGCATGTACTCTTCCACCCTATCGAGGGCTATGAGGATATGAGATGGAAAAAGGCAGGCTCCATAAAGATTTCCATCGTGATTGTATTCTTCCTCTTTGTAGCGCAGGTATTTAACGCAAGATTCGGCGGCTTCGCGTACAACATGAAAGCCTATTCCGACGTATTCAATGTTGTTCCGATACTTGTGCAGAGCGTCGTTTACTACCTGACGTGGGTAGTTGCCAACTGGAGCTTCTGCACCCTGCTCGACGGCGAGGGGAATATGCGCAGAATAGCCGTTTATTCCGCTTATGCGCTGGTTCCCTTCATCGTGGGAAGCATAGTTTCTACGATAATTTCCTACTTTGTAACGCTTGACGAATCCATTTGGGTAACTGCGGTATCCCAGATAGGGCTTTGGTGGTCGGTCATTCTGATGATTTTCGGGATGAAAGCGTGTCACCAGTACTCATTTGGCAAAACAATAGTCTGCATAATTCTGACGCTGATCGGTATGCTCCTGATACTCTTCTTGGTCGTACTGCTCATGTCACTTTTCCAGCAGGTTTGGCTCTTCTTCTTCACCATCTATACTGAGATAATGTATAGAGTCAGAAGCTGACGGGCAGAAAGTGAGTTGCTATGAAGAATAAATTTTTCAAAATAATCGCTTGTCTGCTTGTTGCGGCGATGCTTACTACCGGATGGGTGTTCCCTGCTTCGGCAGACAATAACGCCGCCGACCCGGCAGTTACAGATGCTCCTGCCGCTGAGGAGACGACCGATACAGATGCCGCCGACACAGAGACGGAAGCGACCGATCCTGAGGCGGATGTGACTGAACCTGAAGCTGAGGCTACTGATCCCGAGGGAGATGTAACTGATCCGGAGGTAGCCGATGATTCGGCCGATGATTCGGCCGATGAGTCAGTCGACTCCGAGACTGAATCCGAGGAAGATTCTGAGGACGAGGAGGAAGAGGAAGAAGAGGAGGAAACAGTCGAGTATCTCACCGATGAGCAGGCTCTCGCGAGGTGCTACGAGGTTGCCGAGAACGACAACTTCATCCTCTACCTTGACGAGGAATACGAGAGAATAGGCATATATGTAAAGGAAACAGGTTTCGTTCACTGGTCTAACTGCGTCAACGCCGAGCTTGAGCCTACCGATGCAAGCCCTGTTATCAAGCGCAGAAGGATGTCCAACATGGTGGTATCCTACGGCAACGCGACCGACCTTTACACCAACGACAATCTCTTCTCATACATCGAGTCTACAAGAGAAACAAGGCTTGAGGAACGTAAGACTACCTATGAGCTGATCGACAACGGCGTAAAGATTACATATCATATGGATTCAGCCAGCGCCATCGTACCTATGTATGTAGTTCTCGAAGAGGACAACGTGTATGTTTATATTGATACCGATGAGATCATCGAGGAGCAGGGCTATGAGGACGGTGTAGACGTTGCGGACGCAGAGTCGGACGTAATGATCCTCACTGAGATAATGATGATGCCTTTCATGAGCGCAGCCGATTACACCGAGTCGGGCTACATGTTCGTTCCCGACGGCTCCGGTGCGATAATTAAGCTCAATAACGGCAAGAGCAACTACAAGGGCTACTCCCAGACTCTCTATGGAAGCGATATTACCAAGGTAAGAGAGCTTCAGGAGGACGCCATGGAGCAGGCATACCTGCCGGTGATGGCTATGGTCAGAGGAAACAACGGTCTTGTAATGATTGCCTCTGACGGCGACACCTTTGCGACCGTAAACGCTCAGGTCTCCTTCAATTCCGACGAGAAGACAGCATACAACCACTGCTGGTTCTCCTTTATCCTGCGTTCGAACGACACCTACAACATGGCAGGTGAGTCGAACATCATGGTATTTGAAAGAGGAGACGGCAAGATACCTGTTGACAGAATAGGCGTAAGATTCTATCCGATAACCAGTGAGGGAGAGGAAGTTCCTTACACTGACATTGCGGATGTTTACCGCGACTACCTCATCGAGCAGGGTCTTGAGAAGAAGACTGACGCTGATTACGCGCCGCTGTTCATTGACTTCTACGGCGCTACACTCAAGTCCAAGTCCATACTCGGAATCCCGATAGACATCAAGACCGCCTTTACCACCTTTGAGGAGGCCATCGCGATAGTAGACGAGCTTACCGAGCTCGGAGTTGACCAGATGGTCATCAACTACAACGGCTGGTCCAACGATTCGATGACCGGCAAGATAGACACAGCAAAGAGCGTCGCGTCTTGCGTCGGAGGAAAGGGCAAGTATCTCGACATGATCGAGTACTTTAACGAGCTGGGAATAGACTTCTACGGCTCTATTGACAGCATAACATTTACCAAGAACGGCAACGGCTTCTGGACTTTGTTTGATACAGCCTACAGAGTTTCAAGGTCGTACGCGCGTCCCTACAATTACAATCTGGCTTACGGCACTCCCGAGCCCGGCGTAGCTCCGGCACTTCTGGCTCCAAACTCTCTGCCGGATCTGAAAAATAAGCTTGAAAAGAATTTTGCCAAGTATGAGGGCGCAGGCGCGGGACTCGGTTCGCTTGCAGACTCGCTGTGGTCAGACTTCTCTACAAGAAATGCTACAAACCGTTCCACTACTGCCGAGTATATCAAGGAGATTTATCAGGCGGTCAGAGCGGTAAGCGGAAAGGTGATCGCTGACACACCGAATGCTTATCTTTTGCCCTATGTTGACACAATCAAGAACGTACCGCTTCAGTCCAGCCAGTTCAAGATAGCTGATCTTGATATACCATTTATCCAGCTTGTGCTTCATGGCTATACACCATACTCCACAGAGGCGATAAACGGTTCTCCCGAGTCAATGGAGCTCTTCCTCAGGGCTATCGCGGCAGGTTCAAGTATTCAGTACGACTTCATTGACAGTGAGGCCACAGCTCTTGCTCATACGGATTATGTTGACCTTTATTACGCTACATACAGTGGCTGGAAGGAAGAGTGTGTAGGCGAGTACACACTTGCAAATGAAATATTGAGTCAGTGCTCAGACGCGGTAATTACCGGCTATGAGGTTGACGGCTCTGTCATCACAACCACCTATGATAACGGCTTTGAGACTGTTGTCGACGTTGAAACAGGCGTAATCAAGGCTGGCGGCAAGACCTATAACTATTCTGACTATGTTCAAGAAGGAGGTTTGGGATAATGGCTGAAGCAGCAGTAAAAGCCGCTAAGGTGAAGGCACAGAAGCCGCCTAAA
The DNA here is from genome assembly GCA_949283135.1 of uncultured Ruminococcus sp. GTDB lineage: Bacteria > Bacillota > Clostridia > Oscillospirales > Ruminococcaceae > Faeciplasma. The sequence goes on along the minus strand of CASDRM010000077.1, from coordinate 11,370 downwards.
CAGAAGGGTATGAAAATCCCATACGAAAGGCGCAAAGCACTTTACGGCTACGGATTTCTGACGATTTGGATATTAGGTTCGCTCTACTTCTTCCTCAGTCCGCTTGTTGTATCGCTCTGGTATTCATTCAATGAAACTGCGGTCTCCTTAGGTAAGATGCAGACGACCTTCATCGGCATCCAGAATTATATTACGGCGTTTACCGAGGACACGCAGTATACCGAGGCGCTCCTCACCGTTCTTAAGGACACGCTTTGGAAGACCCCGATAATAATCATCTTCTCGATATTCATCTCGGTCATTCTCAACCAGAAGTTTAAAGGAAGAACATTTGCCCGTGCGGTATTCTTCCTCCCTGTTATCATTGCGACCGGACCGGTTATCACCATTATCAACGGCGATATGGACACCTCCGGTTACGCCGGCGGTTCTGACGCTTTCTCGACCATGTTCGAGACTGATATGGCGGGTGCGCTCTTAAGATTTCTCGGTGTATACAACATCAACGACAACCTGACCGAGCTCATAACACTTGTTACCAGCGACATCTTCAACCTGGTATGGAACTCGGGTATCCAGATAATCATCTTCCTCGCAGCCTTGCAGAACATCCCGTTCTCCGCGAAGGAGGCGGCGCAGATAGAGGGAGCTACATCGTGGGAGTTCTTCTGGAAGATCACTCTTCCATATATCAGCCCAATGATCGTTGCGAACCTCATCTACACCATAGTCGATTCCTTCATTGACCCGAATAACGCTGTAATGGAGCTGGTTTTGGCGCAGGCGTCAGGCTGGAGTCATGGACTATCGGCTGCGATGGCTTGGGCGTACTTCCTGATAGTCATTTTGGCGCTGTGCATTGTACTGCCGATTATCAACAAGTTTGTTTATTACGAAGTGTAAAGGAGGGATTCGAATGGCAACTGCAAAAGAAGAAAGAGAGTTTGCGCGTGAGCGCGCAAAGCATCTCAAGGAAAAAACAAAGGCTTATAAAGCCGCTAAGAAGGCAGGAACCCTCGATGAGCGTCAGCTTGCTCCCGAGCACCTAAGATACCTCCGCCGCAAAAGAATTTTTGAGAAGGTCTGGCCTATCGCGAGATTTTTCATTCTCTTCGGACTCTGCTTCGTAATACTTTATCCTCTTATCTATATGCTCTCAACGGCATTTCGTCCGTCCGTTCAGATGAACGACCCGTCGGTAATCTGGCTTCCTAAATCGCTTACATTAAATAATATTATTGAGGTATGGGATGCGACAAACTTTGGCGAGACGCTTTTGAACACCCTGCTTTTGAACATGGTATGCTCGGTTCTTTCAGTAGGTATCTGCGCAGTGACAGGCTATGGCTTCGCAAGATTTGAATTTAAGGGCAAGATGATACTCTTCGCCATAGTAATCATGCAGATTATAGTTCCTCCGCAGATCACGGTTATCCCGCTTTACCTCCAGTATGCGTTCTTCAATCCGCTTGGAATAGTAGACGCGCTTGCATCAGGTGGAGCGAAAGAGTTTCTTGGCATGACCATAAAGATGTCGGACGACGGAACGCAGCACTATGTGTCGCTTATCAACAATCCGATTATCATGTATGCGCCGGCGCTGATGGCAAACGGAATCAAGTCCGGACTATTCGTACTGATATTCAGGCAGTTCTTCAAGGGACTTCCGAAGGAGCTGGAGGACGCAGCATATCTTGACGGCTGCGGTCCGTTCAAGACCTTTATCAAGATAATGGTTCCAAACGCAGCGTCGTCCTTCCTGACGGTATTCCTCTTCTCGATCGTATGGTACTGGAACGATTATTACATTAGTTCGACATTCTTTAACAACAACCATACGGTTGCTATCGCGCTGCGGCGTCTATCGACAACGCTTGATTACGAGCTGTTCAACGGAACACAGGTCAGCACGCGAAGAAAGATTGTTTGGCTTGAGGCAGGCTGCCTTCTCTCGATAGCGCCCATACTCGTAATGTACATTTTCCTGCAAAAGTACTTCACCGAGGGACTTGAGAGATCCGGTCTTGTAGGATAAATTTTAGATTGTGTCCTTCCTTTTTTCCCGACCGTGGCATTTGTGCCGCGGTCGGTTTTTTAAATGTATTATATACAAAATGTAATAGCAATACTTTGTATTACATTTTGGCAAAATCTTTAAGCTTGAAAAAAAGCTGATATTATGTTAGAATAATACCGTATATTTAAGATTTGACGTATAATATTAGGAGAATGGCAAATGAACTTTAAACTCAGAACAAATAAGCGAGCCTTAGAAGGAAAGGCATGTGAAGGAGTTGCTGTTGGTAGAGTTTCTAAGCTGCAAAACGGTGTAATGGCAATGAGCATGACAGCCCTTGCAGCAGCGATTATATCGGTAATTTCGCCGTGGAGCATTCCGGTGGGACCGATACCGGTCACGCTGTGCAGCTTTGCGGTTTACCTGATATCCTCTGTCCTCGGCGGAGTGAGGGGAGCGGCAGCAGTGGGAATATATGTACTGCTCGGAGGAATAGGGCTGCCGGTATTTTCTGGTTTTGCGGGAGGGCTGCATGTAATAGCCGGTGTAACCGGCGGATACATAATAGGTTACATCCCATGCGCACTTATTGCGGGAGGAATAACCTCGCTGTCAAGGAAATGGTACTGGAGCTTTGCGGGAATGCTTTTGGGAACAGCAGTTTTGTACGCAGTGGGCACGGCGTGGTATATGCTGCTGAGCGGAGTAGAGCTGGTGCCGGCTCTTTCGGCGTGCGTGTTTCCGTTCTTGCCCTTTGACGTTGTCAAAATGGCGGCAGCGTCTTATCTCGGCAGAAAGCTGAAAGCGGCAATGGAGAAAAGATCATGAAAAAAGCCGTGGTCGTAATATTATCCGCTCTGATGCTCTGCTCCTGCGCAGCTTTTGAGTCTGACATAAACGAGCAGGGAACAGGGCAGGATACTGTTGTGATACATACCGATTCCGCACCAGCGACCACCACTGCCGAAGCAATGACAACGACTGACACTGACGAGCCGGAGATAACTGAGCCCATTGTAACCACTCTGCCAAGCTACCCGGAGACCGAAATAGGCGAGGTGGTTTACGAGCAGGAGGATTGCTATAAGCTTTATGAGGCGGAAAACGGCAGTCTTTCCGGCTATGCGGCTGCCGCATCTTCCCGTGAGGGCTTTTCGGGCGATGGGTATGTCAGCGGACTTTCGCTGCCTGACAGCTCGCTTCAGATAGAACTGGAGATCGATTCGCCGCAGCATTACTCGGTGACAGTCTGCGCGGCGTCGGACGCTCCCGTAAGCTGTGAGCTTTTTGTCGACGGGCTCGCCAGAGGTACGCTCGAGATTTCCGGCTGCGGTGAATTTGAGGCGGTAAAGTTTGACAACATATATCTTACGCCCGGCGAGGCGATAGTCAGCTTTGAGGGTCTTACCGGCGAGTGTGACATAGATTTTGTTCTGCTTGAGAACTCGGACGAAGCATACCGGCTTGAGTACAGCATAACAGGCGAGCTTTGCACGCCGGAGCCGTCTGAAAACGCTGCGAGGCTTTACAGATATCTGTGCGAAATATACGGCAGCTCTGTGCTGAGCGGTCAGCAATGCTCGGTGGGCACAAACCTTGAGCTTGACGCAGTGGCGAATGTAACAGGAAAATATCCGGCTATACGCTTCGGAGAGCTCATGGGTTATGCCTCGGGAGTGGACACGGGCGATATCGAGCTGTCCATTGAGTATTATAAGAACGGAGGGCTTGTAGGATATGTCTGGAACTGGATGCAAAATTCCTCCTGTTATCTTGAAAAGTCGGGGTTTGATCTAAGCCTCGCCATGACACAAGAAAATGTTAGCGGCATTGACTCCGATGAGATTGAGTCAATGCTTGAAAGCGGGCAAATAACCTCCGAATGCGCGTCATTGCTCACAGGAATAGACAGGATAGCCCAGCAGCTTTCAAAGCTGGATGGCTTAGGTATTCCTGTTCTTTTCAGACCTTTGCCTCAGGCAGGAAATACCGACTTCTGGTGGAACTGTGATAAGGAGAGCTATCAATGGCTGTACAAGCTGATATTCGAGCGGCTGACAGAATATCACGGGCTGGGCAACCTGATTTGGGTGTGGAGCGCGTATGACCCGGAATGGTATGTAGGCGATGAGTACTGCGATATAATTTCACTCGATGTATATGATTTCAGTCATAAGCCGTGGGACAACCAGAGCAGGGTAAATCAGCTTATAAGGCTGAATGACATATCCGAGGAAAAGCCGTTTGCGATAAGTGAATGCAACGTCCTTCCGGCTCCTGCGAACATTGTCCGCGATAACGCCTATTGGCTGTACGCCTCGGTGTGGTCCGGAAATTACGCTTGTGACAACTCGGGCAATATTTCTACTGAATATATTTCTACGCAGGAGTGGATAATATTTTACAACTGCTCTGCTGTTATTACGAGAGAAAAGCTTACCGAAAGCAGCTCGAACTAATTAACAAATAAGAAACAAAATATATTAAGAAAAATTACAGTATAGTTGTGCATTTTGCGGAGATTTCTCTTGTAATCTCCATTGAATTTTGGTATGATTTAAGGTAGTGAAATGTCGGTGAGAATACTTGGAACGCACTCGCCGAATAGTGCAAAGCGCGAAGAAAGGAAAGTACATATGAAGATTTCAAGGGCTATATTCCTGGCGGCTGCCGCAGCGATGCTGGTTATGTCGCTCAGCGGATGCTATTTTCTTCCCGAAGAGGAGGAGGTATACGACCCGCCGGTAGTAAAGGCAAGCGAGGTATCGTATACTACGACCACTGCTACGCGCAAGGATCTTGTGAAGCAGGTAGTAGCAGCCGGAACAATCACCTCAGGTACGGAGTCGAACGTTGCCTTCACAGAGTACGGCGGCTCGATCAAGCAGGTATATGTTTCTGCCGGAGACACAGTTGAGGAGGGACAGCTTCTTGCCGAGCTTGAGACCTATGCTCTCGATCAGGAGATAACCATCAAGGAGATGGAGGTATACCGTGAGCAGTTGGAGTATCAGATAGCGGTGGAAAACGGCGAGTCTGAGACCGTGAAAGCGAAGGAAAAGCTTGATGTTGAGCTTATGCAAAACGAGCTTGACGGACTCCTCGAGCAGAAGGCGGCTGCCGCTATTTACGCGGATGTTGCCGGAACTGTTTCCTATGTCAGAACGCTTTCGCCCGGAAACTGGGTAAACGCGGGCGACACTATAGTCACCATTATAGACATAACCGACCTGTATATAGACATCTCTCCCACGACTGAGGTTGGCGAGTTCCTTATCGGAAGACCTCTCTCTATAAGATACGAGGGAGAGTACTATGACGGAGTTGTCGTAGCCAACAAGTCCGGTAAGCAGTGGGACGAGGAAACTCAGGGAGAGCTTCTCGGTGAGGACGGAGAGCCTGTTCTCACGCAGGGCTCCGAGAAGATAAGGGTCGCCTTCAAGGACGAGGTGCCGGTGTCCTCTTCCGTGGGAAACATTGCCGACGCTGTTCTGGTTCTGGACAGCCGCGAGGATGTAATAGTAATATCAGCTAACCTGATAAAGACAGATAACGGTCAGCAGGTCGTGTATCTGTTCAAGAACAACGAAAGAGTCCGCACGCCCGTAACCACAGGGCTGCAAAGCGGCTCGTCGGTAGAGATCACCTCCGGCCTCGAAGTGGGCGACGAGATTATAATCAGATAATCAGCCAGCCGCTTGGGTATTAGGAGGGAAAATAAATGCTGACATTACTGCTGCGCAAGATGCGCAACACCAAGTGGATGGTGCTTTGCCTTCTCATAGGCTTTGTCATGGCGACCGCCATGACCAGTACCATCCCGATATACATGGACGCCTCCCTGCAGCGAATGCTGATAAAGGATATGCAGGCGTACCAGGACGAAAATAACGAATATCCCGGTGTATACGCCGTGTCTAAGACTATTGTGAGCGGAACCAACGCCCTTGAGCAGAGCACCACCGTCAACACCGTCTACCGTAACGCGACAGGGCGATTCAACTCGCTGCTTGTTCCGATGCTCAACCGCAAGTGCTTTACCTCTGACCCGTATCTTTACGTGCCCGCGATTCAGTCTACCGAGCTCGCCATGCTAAAGCTCGGCGGTATGACCGATATCGAGGATCATATAGTCATTACCTCAGGAAGAATGTATACTCCCGGCAAGAACGAGGAAGGCGTTTACGAGGTAATTTCAACCGAGATCGCGCTTGTAAATTCGCAGCTCTCGCTTGACCAGGTTTACGATGTTACCAACATATTCAATCCCGGAGATTCCATCAAGATAAAGGTAGTAGGAACCTTTGAGCTTGCCGACGAGCGAGACACCTACTGGTCAGAGGGGCTTTCCGAGTATGACAACACCTTCTTCACCGACTTCAACACTCTGACAGGCGAGCTGGTCATGACCGGCATAGTGAGCCTCAACCAGGTCGAGTGCCGCTTCATAATCGATTACCAGAACATGAGCATGAATGTCATCGAGCATGTCATAAGCAGCTTTGAAAGACAGTCTGAAACGTATGACAGCGAGGGAGTGGATTTCGAGGTTCCGGCCTTTGAAATACTCAAGGCTTACGCCGAGAAGGCGGCTTCGCTCAGGTACATACTCTTCATGCTCGACATACCGGTAGTTATCATGCTGATATTCTATCTCTTCATGGTATCTCAGCTTAACATCGAGTCTGAGAAGAATGAGATAGCGATGCTCAAGTCAAGAGGAGCGTCGAGGTGGCAGATTGTAAGAATATACGCGTATGAGACGCTGATCCTCGGAGCAGCATCTGCGATCATAGGACCTTTTGTAGGACTTGGACTTTGCGGAATACTCGGCGTGTCGAACGGCTTCCTTGAGTTTGTCAACCGACCCGCGCTGAACGCCAGCCTGTCGCTTACCGCGTTTGTATACGCCATAATCGCGGTCGGAGTGTTCTTCATAGCCACAATCGTGCCTGTTGTCCCCGCAACGAGGATATCGATAGTAGGACACAAGCAGAGCAAGGCTCACAAGCAGCGCAAGCCGCTGTGGCAGAGAGCGTATCTTGACTTCCTCATGGCGATTCTGCCGGTAGTTTGGCTGTGGTGGCACAACAGGCAGGAGCAGATGCTCATCGAACAGGGAGTTACCGACACCTCCGCCGCCATGAAGAATCCGCTGATGTTTGCGGCGTCTACACTGTTTATACTCGGTGTGGGACTTGTGTGCATCAGGCTTTATCCCTACTTCATCAGGCTTATATACCTCATCGGAAAGAAAAAATGGTCGCCTGCGGCGTACATTTCGCTCAATAATATAAGCCGCTCCTCTACCGGCAGGGAAAAATTCATAATGATCTTCCTGATACTCACCGTTGCGCTCGGAATATTCTCGGCAAACACGGCGAGGGCCATCAACCGCAACACAGAGGAGAGGATAAAGTATAATCTCGGAGCGGACGTAGTTCTTGAGGAGCTCTGGAAGTACGCGAGAGTTCCCGTGACCGATGCCGAGGGCAATCAGGTCAACGAGGCTCAGTACTTTGAGCCCGAGTTCACCACATACCAGGCGCTTGACGGCGTAAAGCTCGCAACCCCGGTATTCAAGAGGGGAGCGGTGCAGCTAAGGTACAATGAAAAGACCCAGACAGACTGTCAGATCATGACCATAGTGCCCGATCAGTTTGCACAGGTATGCTGGTTCAGGAACAATTTGCTTCCGGTGCACATCAACTACTACATCAACGCATTGAGCGAGTGCATTAACGGCGTGATCGTATCCTCATCCTATCAGGAAAAGACCGGACTTGAGCTCGGAGATGTCATTCAGGTCAAGTGGGGTCAGAACGAGTGGTTCGAGGGAACGGTGGTAGCGGTAGTGGATTACTGGCCGAGCATCAATCCCTATGAGAAGAACTCCGCCGGAGAGTACCGCGACTTCGTGATAATGAACTACGACTATGTGAACGTGCAGACCAGCCTTGAGCCGTATCAGGTATGGATCTCAATGGAAGACGGCGCGTCCATCCAGGAATTCTACAACTCGATTGAGGAGGCGGGAATAACCGCGACAAGGCTGGACGTAGCTTCTCAGATGATAACATCGTCCAAGACCGACGCCACGCTTCAGGGCGTGAACGGAGCTCTGACACTCGGCTTCATCACCATCATGGCGCTCTGCTTCATAGGCTTCATAATCTACTGGATACTCTCGATAAAGGGCAGGACGCTGCAATTCGGTATTCTCAGGGCAATGGGTATGTCCTTCAGGGAGATAATATCGATGATAATCTACGAGCAGATTCTTGTCTCGGGAGTCTCGATATTCCTCTCTATCATAATAGGCGGCGTTGCGTCAGACCTGTTCGTACCTTTGTTCCAGGTTCTGTACAATGTCACCGACCAGGTTCCTCCCTTCGTCGTCGCGTCGCAGCGCTCCGACTACATCAAGCTGTATATCATAGTCTTTGTGATGCTGCTTGTAGGCTTCATAGTGATATCAAGGCTTATCAAGTCTATCAACATCAACAAGGCGCTCAAGCTGGGCGAGGATTGATTACGGCTTTGGGAATGTGATTCAAGGCATAATAAAAAGGCGTATCGCTTTGGTGCGGTACGCCTTTAAGCTTTGTGTGCGATTATTTTACTTGTCCGCAGAGGGAGAGATAAACAGGTCTCTTATCACCTTGCCGCAGCCGTATATATACAGCTCCTCGGGATTTACCGGCAGATAAGCCTTTGAGTATTCGATGTAACCGTCAGCCGGCTCGGTTATCATCCTGACTCCGGGAATGAAAGCTGGCGGCTCGTCTCCTAATAGCTTTCTCGCGTCCCCGTCGAGACATAGCCCTATGCCGATGATACGGTCAAAGTCTATGCAGCAGTCACGCAAAATGTCGTGTATCATTTTTGTTATCCTGACGACAAGCTCTTCTTTAGGCATACCATCGTGGAAGACAAAAGCGCTTTTGCCGAGCGTATCGCCCCTGACGGTGGTCAGTCCTACGCATACCACCCTGCCATAGACGCCGACACCGAAGGCAAACTTATAGGACGTATCGACGTCGAGTAGAATATTTTTCCTGCCTCTGCCGTCTTTGGGACGGTATCCCGATTCGATAAGTATGCCCTCCTCGCAGAGCTGTGCGGCGGAGTCAGTTATCCCAGAGGCGGATATTCCGAGCTTTTTTGAAAGCTCCGCCCTCGACGCCGGACCGTCATACAGAATGGCTCTTAGTATTTTTGCCCTTGTTTTCATCGCTGTTGTCCCTGCTCTTGGATTTGCCTTTGCCATTGGCACCGCTCTCTTCGCGCTTTATTTCAAACCAGAAGGTGGAGCCGTGTCCCAGCTCGCTCTGGACGCCGAACCTGAACTTGTGGAGGTCGAGCAGCTCCTTGACTATCGAGAGTCCCAATCCGCTTCCGACGACATCGCGCTTTGTGCGCTCGTCGCGGTAGTACCGGTCAAATATCAGCGGGAGCTTTTCCTTTTCTATGCCGACTCCGAAGTCCCGGACTTCTATTCTTGTCACGCCCGGACGATTTAACTGCCTTACTATTATCCTGCGCGAGTCGCCGGAGTAGTTGACGGCGTTGTTTATGAAGTTGTACATGACCTGTCCTAATTTGCTGCGGTCTGCGTACAGCGTGACGTCCTCGTCAAGCTCAAGCTCAAACTTGAACCCTTTCTGCTGAGACAGGATATTGTATTTAGAGAGGACCTCTTTAAGGAAATCATGGCAGGAAAATTCGGTTCGGCTTAGCTCCATTCCGCCGCTCTGGAGCTTTGAAAGCTCCAAAAGCCCGTTCACAAGCTCGGAGAGCCGGTTGGTCTCGTCTATTATGACCTGAAGGTGCTCCTGCCGCTTCGCAGGATTGTCTCCGGAGAGATCCCTTATCATTTCGGCGTACGCCTTTATCATGGTGAGGGGAGTTCTGAGGTCGTGGGAGACATTGGCTATAAGCTCGTTTCTCAGCTTATCCACCTTTGATATTTCTGACGCGGCATAGTTAAGGGTATCCGCAAGCTCGTCTATCTCATAATACGAGCCTTTTTTGAAGCGGGTGGAGTAGTCTCCGTGCGCAAGGCTTCTGGCTGATTCGGTGAGGTGGGCAAAAGGTCCTGAGAGCCTTTTTGAGAGGAGCATGGTGATAAACAGCGCGATAAAGAAGGTCAAAAGCGTTATGAAGACAAACTGCTCCTTGATTATCTCGACTGTGGAGCCGATAGGCTCGAGGAAGGTGTTAATAAATATAAGGTAGCCACGGCTGTTTATTTTTGGGGAGCTGAGCACCTGACCGTAAAGTATTTCGGTGGTTCCGAATCTTTCGTTTTTGAATATATCGTATTTGCGCCTTTCGGGGCTGGAAATAAGCTCATTGCGGTAGCCGAACAGGATGTAGCTTTTGTCGCTTGTGATAACCGAGTAGCCTCCCATAAAATCGGCGGTCGAGACAGGATTCCCGTTCCAGTCGGTCACCGCAATAGTCATGCTGTTCTCGTACGCAAGATCCTCGACAATAGAGTCTATGCTGTCCGGGTCGCTTTCGTCAAAGACAGCGGCTATTTTATCGCTTACCTGCGATATCTTTCTGCGCTTGGAAAGCTCGTAGTATTTGTCCATGGTAACTACCTGAAACAGCCATATGAGTATGAGTATTACCGCGGTGAATACCGAGAAGTAGAGCCATATCGTAGCTCTTAGGGTCGCTGAGTGCCAGCCTGAGCGGCAATCGCAGTCCTCACTGCGCTTAGCCCCGGCTTCACTGATTTTCTGCCTTAATGTTGTCAAATTTATACCCCATTCCTCTCAAGGTAACGATAAGGTCTCTGTACGGACCCAGACTGTTTCTGAGCATCTTTATGTGCGTGTCCACAGTTCTGTCGTCGCCGTAGAAGTCGAAGCCCCAGACCTCCTCAAGAAGCTTCTCGCGGGACATGGCGATGTTCATATTTTTTGCAAGGAAGAAAAGAATGTCGTATTCCTTTGGCGTCATCTGGACCTTTTTGCCGTCGATAAGCACCTCGCGGGCGGCAAAGTTTATTTCAAGTCCCTTATAGCGCAGGACGTCGTCGGTTCTGGGGTCTTTTACTCTCTTGATAGCGACCTTTATCCTCGCCATAAGCTCCTTGGGGGAAAACGGCTTGACCACATAGTCGTCGATTCCGACCTCAAAGCCGAACAGCTTGTCATACTCCTCGCCCCTCGCGGAAAGCATTATAATAGGGGTGGAGCAAATCTTTTTTATCTCCTTGCAGGCTGAGTAACCGTCAAGGCGAGGCATCATGATGTCCATAATTATGCAGTCAAAGCCGTTCTTCTCCGCCTTGACCTTTTCGATCGCCTGCATACCGTCGGCAGCCTCGGCGACCTCAT
>CASDRM010000076.1 GCA_949283135.1 uncultured Ruminococcus sp. | reverse complement strand
TGCAGAGCAGGGCGCATAATGCAGGGTCGTCGCATAAACCTCTACCAGAACTCCGGTAGGGACCTTGAACGCTACTATGTTAGCAGTGTCAAACATTCCGTCGTCATCAATCTGGGACTCCTTGCCCAAAAGAAGTATAAAGTCGTTTACACCGAGATTTATCTCGCTGTCGCGGTGGTACTCAAGGCAGTTTAAGGTGGTGTTATGTCCGTTGCACCATCCAAGCTGCACCGGCATTCCGCCGTAAAGCCTGTCTGAAAATTCCTTTGCTATAGGCAGCTTCTGAAGCTCCGGCTGCTCGGGAACATACTCGGTAGCTGCGGGAAGAGGAGTCACCTCATCTAAAACCCTGACGAGCTCCTTTGTATCGTAGCCTGTAATCACCTTGCCGTACTCCTTAAACAGCGGCTCAGTTATATCGTGTATTATCATTTTAATTTCCTCCCTTTGTGTTTTAATTTATATATACGCCAATAAAATCAGCGCATAATAACGTTTTTAAAGAACGCAGCCCTTTTTCAGGATGACGTTCGCATACTGGCTTCTTTCTGAGGTCGCTATCACTGCGTACGCCTTTCTTGCTTCATCGTAAAACTCAAACCTTTCGAGCATATTTACTGACTCAAGGCCTTTTCCCTCATGCTTTTTAAGAAGCTCATCGTATTTATTCCAAATTGACACGTCAGCGTTGTCGCCCTTTACCCTGTCCATAAGGCATACCGGCTTTTCAACATACTGATCAAGCGGGATCAGCGACAGCACGGCGTCGAGTATTTCCGGCACTCCGTGTCCGTCCATTCTTATGACTGCTGCTTCCTTTCCAACAGACTCAGATGGAAAGTTGCCGTCTGCTATGACTATGGTATCGCCATGTCCCATCTCGCACAAAATCTTCAAAAGTGCGGGCGGTATTATAGGGTTGATTCCTTTTAGCATTATTATCTATCCTCCTAAATATGGTCAAACGGTCAAAGCATATTTGCTATCGGCGAAAGCTCCTCTTCATACTCAAAGCCATAGAAGCGCCGGGCGTTTTCACCCAAAAACGCTTTTTTCTCCTCATCGGTAAGACGGGTGGTTTCGCGTATGAACCTTACCGCCATTTTGTAGGTTATCTCCGTCATCGTTCTCGGATAGTCGCTTCCCCACATGAGTTTGTCAGCTCCGCATATTGATATCGCTTCTCTTACGGCTTCTATTGCAGATGGGAAAGGATAGTATTCATAGTTGAACAGCCATGTCAGTCCACCGCTTTCTATGTATACGTTCTTGTTTTTTGCAAGAGCTATCTGGGACTGCCAGCCGTCTGTGGTAACCATGCCGAAGTGACCTATCGCAACGCGCAAATCAGGACACATGTCCACAAGATACTGCATATCGTCAGTCTGCTCCGCTCCGTCCGCCATGTCTATTGAAATAAACATGCCCTTTTGCTCGGCGTCCTTGAAAACGGGCAAAAGCTTTTTCAAATCCCTGTCCATGAGCCTTGACGCGCAGATCTTGATACCGTCAAATCCGTCGGTGCGCCAGCCGTCTTTTTCCTCGTACAGCGAGCATATTTTAAATCTGTTTGGGTATTTTTTCTTCACGGAAAGAAGGTACTCGTCCTGGTTTCCGTCCATATACTCCTGAGTGCATACGCAGGCGTTCACGCAGGCGTAATCCATGTTTCCTATAAGTCTCTCGGCAGTGTTTCTGCCGTCGTCCATGTACGCCGGCATCATCTGCCGAACCTCACCCAAAAACATGCTCTTGCCGCTGCCTATGTCGTAAACCGGCATTTTGTTCACCATACCATCCTGCTTCTCCCACAGGTGAACATGTGCGTCTATAATCAAACCAAATCACTTCCTTAATGGCGCGTCAAAGCGTCACGCCGTCCTTAAATATCGCTATCTCGCGGTATCCGTTTCTCTCGTTTGCCGTCTCCTCGCCGTTTGCCACCTTAACAACATAATCAAAGAAGCTGTCGTCAAGGTTTTCGCCGTTTATTATCCCGCCTGCATTAAAGTCTATCCACGGTCTTTTATGAGAAAAAAGTCCCGAATTTGTAGCGACCTTCACGGTGGGAACAGGGGCTCCCAGCGGAGTTCCTCTTCCAGTTGAGAAAAGCACCATCTGGCATCCGCACGCCGTAAGATTGGTTACCGCGACAATGTCGTTTCCGGGGCCGTTTAAAAGATTGAGTCCGCTCTTTTGCGCGATATCGCCGTAATTGAGGACATCCGTCACCGCGGAGGTGCCGCCCTTCTGGGTGCAGCCGAGCGACTTTTCCTCAAGTGTAGATATTCCTCCTGCCTTATTTCCGGGAGAAGGATTTTCGTAAATCTCCTGACCGTGATTGACAAAGTAATCCTTAAAATTATTTATTAAGCTTACTGTTCTGTCAAAGACCTCGCGGCTGACGCACCTGTTCATAAGTATCGTCTCGGCTCCGAACATCTCGGGAACCTCGGTGAGAACGCACGTTCCTCCCATGGATATCACCCTGTCGGAAAGCCTTCCTATCAGCGGGTTGGCTGTGATTCCGGAAAATCCGTCAGAGCCTCCGCACTTGAGTCCTATTTTAAGTTTCGATATCGGTACAGGCTGCCTTTTAAAGCTGTCGGCGTACTCTTTAAGCTCGCCTATAAGCCTTATTCCTTCCGCTATATCGTCCTCGAAATCCTGCGCATTCAAAAACTTTACTCTCTCAGGATCTGTCTCGCCGAGAACCTTTTTGAACTCCGCGATGTTGTTGTTTTCACAACCAAGTCCCAGAACAAGTACTCCTGCGGCGTTTGGATGCATCACGAGTCCCCTCAGGATTTTCTGGGTGGTGGCATGATCCCCGCCGAGCTGCGAGCAGCCGTAGGGGTGAGTAAAAACATGAGCTCCGGTCAGTTCGGTAAGCCTTTTCGCTATGCCATTCACGCAACCGACAGTGGGAATTATCCATATCTCGTTTCGTATTCCCACACTGCCGTCTTTGCGAACGTATGCTTCTATCATCACCGGCTCGCGCTTATCTTCACTGATTTTTACAGGCTCGTAGCTGTATTCCTCACGCTGATGAAGCGCGGTTTTAAGGTTATTTGTGTGAACTCTTTCGCCTTTTTTGATATCGCATGTGGCTTTGCCTATGCAAAAACCGTACTTTATTACGCTCTCCCCCGAGCTTATATCGCAAAGAGCCTGCTTGTGACCTGTTTCAGTATCTACTGCAACGTTGTCTGCGGGATTTATCCTTATAAGGCTCATGAAAGAGCCTCCTTGTAGTACTCATCCATGCCCTTGTCGATAAGAGAAATAGTCTGATTTATCTCATTCTCCATAAAGCTTAAATCCTGTCCCCAGTACTCCTGCTTTTTAAGAATCTCGGAAACCGATGCGGTCTTCATGAATTTCATTATATCCTCGCCGTCGTTTGCCTCATCTGTGCGATAAAATGCGATGAGCGCTGCAAGGGACATCGTAAGGCATTTTGGCAGCTTGCCGAACTTCTCGTTATACTCAAGTATTGTCGGCAAAACTCTTGCCTTGAACTTGCTCACCGAGTTGAGCGCGATACTCAAAAGCTGATGCTTTACAAACGGGTTTGCAAACCTCTCGAGAACCGCATTTGCAAAACTTATATCCTCTTCAGTGTTACCTAAAGTAGGCACGATTTCCTCAAAAAGAGCCTTTTTAAGCGTGGCGCTTACTTTTTCATCCTTAAGGCACTCTCCGACAGTAGACAAGCCGTACATTCTCGCAGCCAAAACCATTGAAGTGTGAGCGCCGTTGAGTATTCTGACCTTTCTCTTTTTATACGGTGTCACGTCATTTGTCCAGATGACGTTTATTCCCGCCTTCTTGAGCGGGAACTCGTCCTCATAGTTGCCCTCTATTACCCACAGATGGAATATCTCGGCGGTATTTATGAGCCTGTCCTCACATCCGAGCTGTCTGCAAAGCTCCTGCGCCTCGTCCTTGGGATAACCGGTGCAGATTCTGTCAACAAGCGTATTGCAGAAGTGATTTTGGGTCTCTATCCAGTTTATAAACTCCTCCGGGAGCTTCCAAAGCTTGGCGTATTTAATGACATATTCCTTCAGGAAGTCGGCGTTATGGTCTATAAGTTCGCAGCACAAAAGGATAAATCCGCCAAGTCCTGCCTTATATCTTTCGTACAGAAGCGCGGTCAGCTTTGCCGGGAATGACTTCGGAGGAGCGTCGTTAAGGCTCTCGGTCCCCAAATACTCTATGCCCGCTTCGGTGGTATTCGAAATAATAAAGCGCATGTCGGGGTTATGAGCAAGCTTTAGATATTCAGCGTAATCAGTGTAGGGATTTACTCCTCTTGAAATTGATTTTACTTCGGTGCAGGAGTTTATGACCTCGCCGTTCTCTATGCCTCTAAGATACTGGTGATAAACGCCGTGCTGGTCATTGAGAACGCTTATAAGTCCTTTTTCTATAGGCTGTACGACTACGACCTTACCGTCGAACACTCCCTTTTCGTTCATTATATGGACAAACATATCGACAAAGCTTCTTAAAAATCCGCCTTCGCCAAACTGAATTATTCTTTCCTTCATGTCAAATGTTCTCCTTTTAAAAGCTTAGTCGCCGATCTTGACAAGTACCTTGCAAAGGTCTCCCTTGTTGTTTGCAAGCGCCTTGAACGCCTCGTCCGCCCTGTCCATAGGATAAATATCGCTTACCATTTTCAAAACATCTACCTTACCGGAGGAAATAAGATCTATTACGTCCTTAAAGTCAGACGGATATGAATTTCTCGAGCCGTATACGTTGAGCTCCTTCTTGAGAAGTATGGAATGCAGGAATGTGGTCTCCTTCTTTCCGTTTCCTATAAGGATAATCTTACCCGCAAACGCGCAGCAGTCTATGCAGTTGAGGAATGTAACTGACTGTCCGCATGCCTCTATGCAGCAGTCAAAGCCATCGCCGCCGGTTATCTTCATAGCCTCTTCCTTGATATCTGTCTTTGCGGAGTTTATAACGCCCTTTGCGCCGAAATCAAGCGCCTTTTCAAGTCTGCCGTCAAGTATGTCGGCTACATACACCTCTGCGCCCTTATTGATAGCCGCGATGAGGGCGAACAGACCGATAGGTCCCGCTCCCACGACCAAAACCTTGTCGCCAGCCTTTACGGGAGCACGGTTGACGGCGTGATAGCTTATAGTGAACGGCTCTACAAGCGCAAGCTCCTTTGCGCTGAGTCCCTTTCCTTCGTAAATTCTTTCTACGGGCATTGCAACGTACTCGCAAAAGCTTCCGTCTCTCTGAACACCCATAGTCTTATTGTCTGTGCAGCAGTTTACAAATCCTCTTCTGCAGGAATAGCACTCTCCGCAGTTGAAGTAAGGGTTTGCGGTCACCACATCACCGGGCTTAAGACCCCTGTCGTTTTCCGGAATTGATACTATTTCCGCAGAAAACTCATGTCCGGGTATTCTGGGGTATGTAGTAAAAGGCTGATTACCTGTATAGCTGGCAACGTCAGCGCCGCATATGCCGCAGTAAAGAATCTTAAGCAGTGCCTCGCCATCCTTGACTTCAGGCTTTGGAGTGTCTGTAACTGCAATCTCAAACGGTTTGTTGATAAGTACTGTCTTCATGATAAATCACCTTTCAAATATCAAATAGTATTTAGAAATCAAATAATATTTAGAAATTGATGTATTTCTTATTCCAGATTACCGCGGTTTTCATAGGAGCTCCCTTGGAATAAATTTTATTATTGTACGCGCCTATAGGATCGCTTGTAAACTCATCCTTGTCAATAAGCTCTACTATCTCGTTATAGCGGCTCTTTGCCAAAAGCTCTATCGCCTTTTCCATGTGGCACTGTCTAAAGTTTATCGAGCCGAAAATGAGATGGTTCTCGAAACCGAACGGCATGGTGTCAAATTCTATCTTCGGTCCCAGAGAGAAGCTGTTATATACTCCGTTGCAGCCCAATACCTTGTGCTCAAACGCTATCCTGTGCTCAATGTTTGCACCCGACACGCCTATAAACATAGTGGCTCTTCCGCCAAGTTTTTCGATAATCGCGCCGGCAAGCTCGCTCTCGCTTTCGTAGGTGTTTCTTAAATACGACGCTCCTGTCTCTCTCAGGGCAAATCTGACCTTGTCGGAATCCTCACTGCTTCTTGCCACAAAAAGAATTTTCGCGTTCGGGTGGTTCCTTGCAATAAGATCGCCCATGAACATGCCCGTCGTCCCGAGACCGAATATTACCGTTCTCTCAAATATGTCGTCCTTTGCAAGCTTTCTTGCGGTCTCCTCATCGCAATGGTGCTTTGCCATCTCAACTCTAAAGATATGCGCGCTTCCTAAGTCCTCCATCCTCTCAAGCTGGAAAAGCATGCAGCCGTATGGATCGGGGAACACCATTTTCTTGGCAAACTCCAAATCAAGCTTACCGTCGTGGACATATCCGTCCGGTATCTTCAAAAGCATGTCCGGGTTGAAGTACTGCTTGTCGCAGAAAAGTCCGTCAGCCTTGTCGCAGCCGTACTCAAAATAAGTCTCATCCTCAGTGTATCTGGTGGGGTCATAGCTGTCTCCGCCTCTTATAAGGACTATCGCGAACCTGTTTTCGGACGGCACCCATACAATGCCTTCATGTCCGTTTATAAGCCTTGTTTTCCCCTCGGGGAATTTAGGAGTAAGAAGTCCCTCGGAGCCCATGTGCATAAGCTCCTTATCAGTTCCACAAAAGCCCACTATTACAGGCTCACACAGCACGCCTTCTTTTTCCTCCTCGCCGCGAAGCCTCCTGCGCTTTACATTAGTTATCTCAACGTCTCCGTAAACGAGCGGTTTATCCGAACTGTTTTGAAAATATGTACCCTTTACAATCATACTATTCCTCCTTAAGATGTTTTCACATCTATTCATCCGAATATCATTCTATATCATTTTTACAAAATAATCAATAACCAAAGGCGGCTTTTGTGCCAAACTACGGGCAAAAATTTTCGCAGGATCCGCCATCTTGCGCATAGGCTGAATATGTTTGAAAAATCCAAGCCTGCGTTCTAACTTTTTGCGCTGATTTGAAATTACTTGTTGAAATTGCATCGGAAATAGAGTATACTTGTATTGTCAGGCAAAACGCACACGCTTTGCGCGCGCAATGTGTCAAAAAATTCGCCATAGAAAGGAAGAATAAGTTGAAAAAGAAACTGATAATTTTAGCAACGGTCGCAGTACTGGCTTTTACCGCCACGGCGTCGGCAGTTTCCGACGCTCCTCCGCCCGTTGAAGAGCAGCCGCCTCTTCAGGCAATGTACACTACTCCTGCTGAAGACTGGGAATCAGAGGCCACACCGATGGGAAACGGCTTCTTGGGCGCAATGATCTTCGGCGGAGTGGACAGCGACAGAATACAGCTCAACGAGCACACTCTCTGGTCGGGAGGTCCCGGCGCTGACCCCGACTACAACGGAGGAATGAGCTCAGCAACCGCCGAGCAGAACAAGGAAAACCTTATGTTTGTCCGTTCGGAGCTCCAGGAGCTTATGAACGAGTTCACCGAGCACAACTCCTCCTACATAGACGATGACGGAAATGTCGTATCCCACGACTACCCGTCCCTATCCAGCGAGATTACCGCCGCAATAGAAGCCTTAAAGGGCGATAAGAGCCTTTACGGCAACTACCAGTCGATAGGCGACATATACATCGACGATATCAACCACTCTTCCGCCGAGGTTGAAAACTATCGCAGGATACTCGATATAGATAACGCCGTTACCACGCTCACATATACTCTTGACGGCGTAGACTATACAAGAGAATATTTTGTCAGCAACCCTGATAACTTTATGGCTATTCGCCTTACGGCGAGCGAGGCCGGCGCTCTTGACAAGAATATTCGCTTTACTACCCCTCAGCCGCTCGGAAGGATAACCTCTGACGGGGAGTCCTGCACAATAACCATGACCGGCAGGCCGCAGGATCACCGGGCTAACATCGATCACCTTGAATTTGCCCTGCAAATCAAGGTCATCTCAGACGGCGAGATGAAGGCGTCAAACAGCAGCACCATAAGCGTTACCGGCGCGGATGAGATCATAATCTACATGACCGCAGGCACCAACTACCAGCAGTGCATGGATGATTCCTTCGACTATTTCAGCGACGAGATCCCGCTCGACGCAGTTAGTGAAAGAATAGAAACGGTAAGCGCAAAGAACTACGACGACCTCAAGCAGGCTCATATCGACGACTACCGCTCACTCTATTCAAGAGTCACCCTCTCGCTCTGCGGCGCTACCCAGCCTACAAAATCTACAAGACTTTTGTTCTCAGGCTACAAGTACGACATAAACACCCCCGAGGAAAACAGATATCTCGAAATCCTTTACTACCAGTTCGGCAGATATCTTCTCATCTCTTCATCGCGAGAAGGATCGCTCCCCGCGAACCTACAGGGAATTTGGGCGGACGGACTGTACCCGCCGTGGAACTCAGACTACCACGCCAACATCAATATCCAGATGAACTACTGGCTGGCTGAGTCTACCAACCTGACAGAGTGCCATCTCCCGATGATAGACTACATCAACAGCCTCGTCCCGCGCGGAGAAATAACTGCTTATATGTACCACTGCACAGAGGATGGAGAGGATGTAAGAGGCTGGACGACATACCACGAAAATAACATATGGGGCAACACAGGTCCGGCTGTTTCCGAAGCATTCTACTACCCCGCGGGAGCGGCATGGATGTGTCAGGACATCTGGGAGCTCTATGCCTTCACCATGGACGAGGAATTCCTTGCGGAAAACTTTGACACCATGAAGCAGGCGGCTATATTCTGGGTAGACAACCTCGTCACCGACGAGCGTGACGGCACTCTCGTATCCAGCCCGTCATGGTCTCCCGAGCATGGTCCCTACTCTCTCGGAGCGTTCAGCGACCAGGCAATAATCTGGGATCTCTTTAACAACACGCTTGAGGCTGCGGAGATTTTGGGAATAGAGGACTCGGAGATAGACGAGATACGCCAGGCGTTTGAAAACCTCTCGGGACCGAAGATAGGCAAGGCAGGTCAGTTCCAGGAGTGGAAGGACGAAATCACCATGGACATCACAGGTGACTACGGTCACCGCCACGCCAATCACCTCTTCGCGCTTCATCCGGGACGTCAGGTAGTCGTTGGCAGAAGCGATGAGGACGATGCGTTTGCCGACGCTATGCGTGTCACCCTCGAAACAAGAGGAGACGGAGGAACGGGCTGGAGCAAGGCTTGGAAGATAAACTTCTGGGCAAGGCTCCATGACGGCGACCACGCCGGCGTAATGGTCAACCAGATACTCAAGGAATCCACCTATGACAACCTGTTTGACACTCACCCGCCGTTCCAAATTGACGGTAACTTCGGTGCGACCGCGGGTATGACCGAGATGCTCCTGCAGAGCCACGGAGGAGCGGTTGACCTTCTGCCGGCAGTTCCCACTATGTGGTCGAGCGGCAAGGTCGAGGGTCTCAGAGCCAGAGGCAACATCGAGGTTGACATAAGCTGGAGCGATAACGTCATCCAGACTGCCACTCTTCAGACCTTCACCGCTACCGAAGATCTCGAGGTAAAGGGTCTTGAGATAGAGAAGGCGACAATTACCGACTCTATGGGCAACGTCGTAAAGACAAGCGCCCGCTCAAAAGGCTCTGTCACCTTTGACGCCGCCGAGGGTGAAACCTACACCATCAGCTTCGACGGTAAGGGCGGCACAAACTGGCTGCTCATCGGTGCCTGTGCGGCAGGCGGTATAGTTGTTATTGCTGCCATAGTCATTATCGCCGCCTCTTCAAAGAAAAAGAAGGCTGCAAAGTAACCATTTGACCGCATAAATTATGCTCCCGTCTTTCTTGAAAAGGCGGGAGCGTGTTCTTTCATAAGACACTACGAAGGATTGCGCAGGTCAGTCACCATACCAAAAAAATTCACCCATCCGCCTTTTCCAAAGCGTATGGGTAAATTTCATTTTATTTGCAGCTCACTCTCCCGGAGTCGTTTCGGGAGTCAGCACAGTGTCGTTTCTTTTGTGTATTTTAGCGCGGTAGAATAGCAAAGACATCACAGTCGCTATTGACCAGCCTATCGGCCATGCAAGCCATACGCCGGTAGTCTCAAGACCGGTCTTTGAAAGGACTATCGCCAAAATTACCCTTAAAATCAAGTCTGTGAATGTTGCAGCCATGAACTGAGTCATGTAGCCGGCTCCTCTGAGAACTCCGTCAGCTACGAGCTTGAGCGAAACAACAAAGTAGAACGGCGCGACTATCCACAAAAGCATCATGCCTATCTCAGCGGCTTGCGCTCCGTCCGAGCTGTCGAGGAAAATATACACAAGCCACCTTGTGCAGGACAGGTACACTATCACTATCGGAAGGCAGAGCGACCAGATTATCTTTACGCCCGCCTTGAAGCCGCGGCGGACTCTCTCAATGTCATTAGCGCCGATATTCTGAGCGGTGTAGCTTGAAATTCCGTTGCCGAGGGTGGTGAACGCGGATATAACCATGTTATTAAGCTTTATAGAAGCCGAGTAGCCTGCCATCGCAGCAGTTCCGAAGCTGTTTATTACACCCTGTATCACGAT
>CASDRM010000075.1 GCA_949283135.1 uncultured Ruminococcus sp. | reverse complement strand
TGACAATCTGATCCTGAAGCCTTTCAAAATCGAATATTTGTTCTATATGCCTCCGTAGTTAAATGGATATAACAAACCCCTCCTAAGGGTTAGTTGTGAGTTCGATTCTCGCCGGGGGTGCCAAAAATAACCGCTGCAAGTCGTTTTTTCGATGGTTTACAGCGGTTTTTTGTTATCGTTTCTTTTGGACGGCGTTGCCGCGCTGCCGGAACGAGCTTATATATTGTCCGGCTCCGTCGACTTACAAAGCTGTTCCACCGGGGTCTCCATATCCAATGCGGCGCGCGCGCTGATTTTGATGTCTTCGTGCGCAGGCTCACCTGACGCAAGCCTTGGTGACGAGACTGACCTCGTAACCGAGGCTCCGGAGACATGCGTAACTACGCAGTCCGAGCTGCCAGAAGCCCAAAGCGTCCCCACGGAGGAGGAAGAGCCGCCGGAAAGCATCTCAATCAGCAGCGCATCGATAAACCTCGGCGACGAGTGCCTTGTCGACACCTCGTCGCTCTATTTTACTCTTGGATAATAAAACAAGCTGGTACATACTTCAAAGCAGCTATATCTGGCAAATCATTTCGTGACGGCAGGCGCTTTGCCGCCGCAATTATCGCGCTTTTATAAGTTCCTGCTCGCATACAGCTCTCATGAAAAAACCGCACCGAAGTTATCCTTCGATGCGGTTTTTAATTTTATTCCGATATTTATGCGGTCTTACGATTATGCCTCTTCGGCAGAATCAGCATCATCAGCGGTATCGTCCGCCGTATCGTCAGCAGTTTCGTTTACAGTCTCATCCGCAGTATCATCGACAGACTCGTCTGTAGTTTCATCGGAGGTCTCATCAGTTGTTTCATCTTCTGCTACAGGCTCAAGCGCGTAATCAGGGTCGCTCTCCTTGCCTGCAAGGTAATCCTCGAGAGTGCCGTAGTATACGCCTATCTCGTTGATAGTCAAGCCGTCAAGAGTGGTGTCCCATGTAAGAGCCTTAAATGCAAGCTGCATGGCGGTGTCGTCCGCAACCTCAGCGTCAAAATACTCAGCGGTAAGCTCGATGAGGTAATCAAACTCTCCGGATTCAAAGTTGAAATACTCACTCATGTTGATCTGTCTCGACGCAGTCACCTCAACACTGTCGAGAAGCCAGAGTCTGAAGTTGGACGCAGCCTCACCCTTGATATGCACAACAGCGGTTTTGCCGAGTCCTACGCCGGAAGGAAGCTTGAAGCCTACAAGTGTAGCGCCGTTGACGGTGAGTCCGTCATCTCCCCATGTAAGAGCAGGATCGTCGACAGTCAGCTCGCTGTTTACTACCTGAGCACGTCCGAAGCTATCCTGATTTACAGGGATGGTGGTGAACTTGGTTTCGTCATACGCTACGCCGTACTCGGCGGGAGCGTTAGCGAGCCACTCTACATCCGCCTTATAATCGTCGAGGTTGCCGTTATAAACAGCAAGCTCTGAAATGGTAATATCAACTACTGAGCCGTCTGCGCTCTTGACTTGTGCAAATGCCGTTCCTTCAGGAACGCCTTCCTCAGTGACTTCAACTCCGTAATCGAACAAGATGTACTTTTCAAAGTCGCCGGCTGGAACGTCAAACGTGCTTGTGTATGTGCTGCCATAGCATACGCCTACCTTTACATCTGCACTCGCCGTACCCTTGATGTACATCAGCGCATTCTCACCGAATGTTATGCCGGGCAGGTCAAAGGAAATTTCACTGACACTTGCCGTAACGCTGCCGTCCTCGTTGTATGTAACAGCTCCGTCAGCCTCAGGAGCATACGACACCAAGGTATCAGCAGACATAGGAGCGTCTGTCACCAACTCGGCTACGAACTCGGGGTTCGGCTCCTCCTCGACTACAGGCTCTTCCTCCTCAACAGGCTCCTCAGGTTCGTCTTCGGATTCGTCTACCGGCACTTCAACAGGCTCTTCAACCGGTTCTTCCTCATCAGTCTCCTCCTCAGGATTATCACTTACGGTGGTTACGCTTGCATCATCGTCAGGATCGTCCGCCGGCGTATCCTCGCAGGCTGTAAGGCTTGCCAAAAGAGCAGCAGCCATTAATATCGCTAAAAATCTTTTCATTTAATATACTCCTCCTCGTATATTAGTTTTTGCAATAAGATTATACTACGATACATCAATAAAAGCAATAAATTTAAATCCCTTTGCTCCAATTTCGTCAAACTAAACAATTGATTGAAATGTTTTGCAGTCATAACGACAATGAAATTTGTTTGCTTCGTGACGTAAAAAAGCGGCGGATTTTCTCCGCCGCTTTTTTTGGATTCAATTTTGCGTTCTGTTACTCAACCTCGCGATAGAGCTCTATCTCAGCTATGTTGCAAAGATAGTCCTCATTCGCTCCCTCCGCTCTGCCCTTCGGCACCTCATAACGGATATATCGATAATTTTGCTCTTTATCAAGCTTGATATAGTTAATGCCTGACGCAGGAGAGAACTTGACGGTATAGATCTCCTTCCAGTCCTTGCCGTTGTTTGAACCGTAGAAGATACCGCCGGTCATTCTGCTCTCATAGCCCGCTCTTGGTGCGAAGCCGAGAGTGTCAAACTTAAGCTTCTCGCCAAGATCTATTTCTACCCAGCCCTCAGCGAGACCGTCAAAGAAGGTATTCGGGTCGCCGTCTATAACCTTATCAAAAGTGTCGTCGCCGTTGTTCCATGCGGCTGAGCCTGTAACGGTCGCGCCGTCCATGGATACCTTCTCAAAGGTCACGTTACCGAGCTCCACTCCGCTGACAATAAATGTAGTGATAGAGTTTGCCTTGAGCTCAGCCACAAAGCCGTCCTCATATGCTCCAAAGTCCTCAAGCTGTGCCCAATGCTCGCCGTCCTCAATAGTTCCGCTTGTTCTGATAGCCTGAACTCTTCTGCCCACAGACTCCATTTGTGAGAGATCGTAGTTCATGTACCTGTCCTTGTCCGACTTGTTGAGGGCCACGACTACAAGCTCCTTAGTTTCCGGATTGTACGCCGCAAGGCTATCTCCTCCGCACTGAATAATAGTCATTCCGGGACGAATATACCTTGTGAACTGACCGAAGCTGTAATACTTCTGGGTGAGAATTACATCCTGATTGTCATGGTCAGCTACAGCGGTACCCCAGAAGCCCTGCGTGATGTCTATCATACCTGAGTCCTGACGACCATTATAGCCTTCTTCGCTGATATGCTTATCTATTACCTGCCAGAGAACCCATGCCGCCGGATCCAAAGCGTTGATATCGTTGATGATCTTTTCTCCCAGCCACAGACCTGCGCCCATCTCACCGGCGTTGGTTCCGGCAATGCCGTTGCCGTCGACCTCGCTCATCCACATGAGGAAGCCCTCATCTCTCGCAAGCTGTCCAAGCTCCCCTATCTTGGTAGGATTATACGTATGAGTATTGATTCTGCCAAGATACTCCTTGGCCTTGTCGGAATAAGCGTTATACTCGTTTATCTGGAGCTCAGTACTGGTCTCATCGCTCGCAACCACCATTACATTCGGCAGGTCGTACTGCTGAAGAGCCTCATATGTGAGCTCGATTATTCTCGACTGGGACTCGCCCTCGTCAAAGTGGCAGCCCTCCTGCTTGGGACTGTTGGCTCCCCAGAAGTTGGTGTTGGGCTCGTTCATCGGGGAAACGCTTGTAACTTCTATACCCATCTCATTTTGGATATAGTTTGT
This sequence comes from uncultured Ruminococcus sp., assembly GCA_949283135.1. Taxonomy (GTDB): domain Bacteria; phylum Bacillota; class Clostridia; order Oscillospirales; family Ruminococcaceae; genus Faeciplasma. The sequence goes on along the minus strand of CASDRM010000075.1, from coordinate 7,833 downwards.
CACATGAGCCAAATACTCCGCAAAATCCTCGTAGCACTCGTCCTTGAGATTATTGACATTTGAGTCAAAGCCGCCAGAGGAGCAGCCGCTGACAGTCATGAAGTACGGAGGTGAATTAGAGAATACCTCCACTATTGCATCGTCCCCTGCCGCCTCAACGCAGCGCTCAAGAACGTTTAACTGATTCTTGTCGGAGTCATAGTCATACACATAGTCCTGCGCCTCTTCGTCCCACACAAGCCATCCGGGAACAGCAGAGTCGGTTCTCGTGATATGATTGTGGGTCGGGTCGTCGCCGCCGCCGATGTTGTATCTCATGATGTTGAGCCTGAGACCGTCATCGCCAAAGAAGAGGTCTGCCGTTTGCTGGGCAAGCTCGTCTGAGTATCCTACTCTGTTCGCCCACCAGCACAGGCTTGTGCCCCAGCCTTGGAATATGCCATCGTTCATTGTGGATGCCTTGAGAGGCGATATGCTTACCACTCCGTCGATCTCATAATCCTCAGGATTGATTATCTCCAAATTCGCCCACTCCTCTTCCTGCAAGTCGTCTTTTCCGTTATTATTGCCGCCGGTTTCAGCATTTTCACACGCAACCGCCGATCCAAGCATGCAAAGACAAAGCATCATTGATATTACCCTTTTGAATTTTTGCACAATTCCTCTCCTCCGCAGTTTACTTTCTTACATTACTATACACACTATATGTAATTTTTTCAATATAACAAATTTAAACTGGGCTTAAGACATCGCATAATATTTTAATATGGTATTTATCTATGGTACAGCCTGCTTATCGGCTTATAGATGACATAGCAAATAGCCGCTTCGAGTATGCCCTTTAGGAATGTAAACGGCAGGTTAAATACTATCAGGCAGTTGAGGAGCGAGTTTGAAGTGGGCTTATCAGCTATGGGAGCCAATATAGCCTCGTAAGCTTCAATAATAGCGTCAAGAGGCATCCTGAATATTACCACGTATGCCGGGTAAACAAAGAAGTAATTCATAGGCAGGCTCAAGGCAGCCATTGCAAGCGCTCCCAATACGCTTCCCAGCACCGCTCCCTTGCGGGTATGTACCTTCTTATAAACTATTCCGGCGACAAATACAAATACCGATCCAAACAAAAAGTTGCAAATTTCCCCTACTCCGGATGACGTGCCGAACGGCAGGTGCAGTATATTTTTGACAAGCTCTATCGCTACGCCGTACAGCGGACCCATTATAAAGCTTCCTATAAGCGCCGGTATATCCGAAATATCAAGCTTTACAAATGAAGGTATTATCGGGATGGAAAACTCAAGGAACTGCAGAACCACCGACACAGCAATGAGCATGGCGGCAGCAGTTATGCTTCTTGTACTTATTTTTTCTTTTGCTCTTTCTCCGACTTTTATGTTTGACATAAAATTATCTCCCTTTAATTTAAAATAAAATATGCCGCATACTCCAAGATAAAATCCCGGGAATACACGGCACAAAATGCGCTGATTACATCTTCTTCCATCCAGACTATACTGTCGGTACCGGAGTCACACCGGTTCATGCTTTCGCTCGCGGACTATACCGCCGATCGGGAATTTCACCCTACCCCGAAGATCAAATATTATATTTTTGTTTTAGACTTTCTGCTTACTTCTCGTCGTCACAGCCGCAGCCGCAATCGCAGTCCTCAACCTCTTCAAGGTCGAATTCGAGATTCTCGCCGCAGTTGGGGCACACGATAGAGCCCTCGTTCACCATTTCCCCTGTGAGCTCAATGGTATCGCCGCAGGTGGGGCATACGACCTCGTAGCAGTCATCGCCACAATCGTCGCAGCAGCAATCATCATCGCACTCGTCTTCGTCGTCCTCGTCATCACCGTAAAGGTCATCCTCGATCTCAGAGACCTCCTCCTCAAGGGCGTCCATATCCTCATCAAGTGTGTTGCAGAAGTCAACTACATCGTCAACATCGGCATCAATGGCGTCGACCTTCTCAGAAAGCTCGTTGAGCAAGTCGTTCATGGCAAGAAGAACCTTGCCTGTAGGAGTGGAATCGTCAACTCCAAGACCGTCCATAAGCCCCTTCAAATACTTTGCTTTCTCTGATAAAGTCATAATTACCTCCTAACCATAATCATCCGCGCAAAATCCTGATCAGCAGGAAGCGCGAAACTGTCCGGCACAACCTTGTGTCCTTGACCGGTAGGTTATGCTCTGCTCATGTACTCTCCGGTTCTGGTATCAATTCTGATAACATCACCCTCGTTGATAAAGAGCGGAACCTTGATCTCCGCACCTGTCTCAAGTGTCGCAGGCTTTGTTGCGTTTGTAGCAGTGTTTCCTGCAAAGCCGGGATCGGTCTGAGTTACAGTCAACTCAACAAAGTAAGGAGGCTCAACACCGAAAACCTTACCCTTGTAAGAAAGAATGGTGCAGACCATGTTCTCCTTGACAAACTTGAAGCTGTCTCCGACATCAGCGGGGCTGACGGGAATCTGCTCATATGTCTCTGAATCCATGAAATAGTAAAGCTCTCCGTCTGTGTAGGAGTACTCCATGTCTCTTCTCTCAATAAACGCGGTGGGGAACTTTGCGGTGGGGTTGTAAGACTTTTCTACGACCGTTCCGGTAATGACGTTCTTTGTCTTGGTTCTTACGAACGCAGCGCCTTTTCCGGGCTTAACATGCTGGAACTCAATTACCTGCATGACGTTTCCGTCTTCCTCAAAAGTTACACCGTTTCTGAAATCACCTGCTGTGATCATATATCTTTGTCCTCCGTTTCTTTTGGGGGTCTGTACGGCGGCAATAAGTCCGCACAGCATCCTACAATATATTCTAACCTAATTCTGCGAATATTGCAAGGGGTTTTTACAAAGAAATGAGAGATTTCTTTGCCTTTGTCATATTCTCGCAGCCGTCAGCGGTAACAATCACAAAGTCCTCTATCCTCACTCCGAATTCGTCGGGGATATATATGCCCGGCTCGACGGTGACTATCATGTTCTCCTCAAATATATGCTTGCTCGACGGGGAGGCGTTAGGAGTTTCATGTATCTCCATGCCTACGCCGTGACCCAGCGAGTGACCGAACATCTTTCCGTAACCCGCATTAGTGATTATGTCGCGGGCTACCTTGTCGGCGTCGCTGCCCGATACTCCCGCCTTTATGAACTCAAGGGATTTTAGCTGCGCCTCAAGGACAGTGTTATAAACCTGCTCCATCTTCTCTGTAGGCTTGCCGACGCAGACTGTCCTTGTCATATCGCTGTGATAGCCGTCGTAGGTCGCTCCGTAATCCATAAGCACAAAGTCGCCGTCCTTGACAACGCTTTCACCCGGGACGCCGTGCGGCAGCGAGGTGTTTGCTCCGGTGAGCGCGATGGTATCAAAGGAAAGACCCTCCGCGCCGTTTCTGAGCATGTAATAGTCAAGGCAAAGACCTATTTCCTTTTCAGTGACTCCCGGCTTGATAAAGTTGAGCACATTCTCAAATGCTGCTTCAGCTATCCTCTGAGCCTTGATTATCTTCTCTATCTCGTCGCGTGATTTGACGATCCTCAGCTTGCCTATGGCTTCGCTCAGAGCGGACGAGGACACTATCTGCGCTTCACATATGCGCTCCTTATACATATTCAGCTCGGAGACTGTCATTGTGTCGCTCTCTATAGCGAGAGTCTTCGCCCCATGCTTTTTGAGGAGCTCATTGAGCTGGTCAAACAGCTTCTCCTGCAAAATGACCTCCGCGTCCTTGACCTTCTTGGTCGCCGCCTCTATATATCTGAAATCTATTATAAGATACGCCTTGTCCTTGAATGCAAGTACCGTTCCGGCAGAAGATTTCATGCCGGTAAAATAGCGGCGGTTGACATCTGCCGTAATAAGAGCGGCGTCAATGCCGTCCGGGAGGACGGAAAACAGCTTTTCAAATTTGTTCATAGTGATTACCTCTTTTGTTTTTTATTCTATAAAGCTCAAATAAGAGTTTTTCATTGCCAACGCGTCATATGACTGAGTTCCGGCGCTCTCGCAGATAAATATCGGGGTGAGCCGCCTCTTTGCTATTATCTCCATGAGAGGCTCGAAATCAGGTCCAAACACGCTGTCGTCAAAGGTCAGATGCCTCAGTTCCCCGCCCTTCTGAGTATACTCGATTTTCGAGAAATGGGAATGGAATACCTTAAGCCTGTCGCTTCCGAGCTTATTTTCAATTCTGTCCAGTATGTAGTTGAACGCCTCAGTGGAATTTACCTGACCGAGCGTCCGGGCGTTCAGGTGTCCGAAGTCTATGCAGGGCAGGAAGCTGTCGTCCAATGACGCAAGCTCCAAGACCTCCTCAAGATTGCCGAGCTGATTTATCTTGCCCATAGTCTCAGGGCAGAAATGTATCTCCGAAAAGCCCTCGCTTACCGCGGCGTCCCATGCCTTTTTCAGAGTCGCCTTTGCTAAGCCCAGAGCCTCCTCACGGCTTAGCTTGGCGCATGAGCCTGAGTGGATGACTATCCTGTCCGCGCCTATCTTTCTCGCGGCAGCGCAGGACTGCAAAATATAGTCTATGCTCTTCTCCCTTTTCTCCTCCTCCACGCTTGAAAGCGAGATGAAGTAGGGAGCGTGCAAGGACAGCTTAATGCCGTGCTCCTCCGCCTTTGCCTTCAGCTTCGCGCCTGAGGCATCAGACACCCTCACTCCCTGACCGCACTGATACTCAAACGCGTCCAGCCCGAGCGCCTGCAAATATCCGGGCATATCAGAAGAGGAGCGGTATTTCTTTGAAAAATCATCCGAGCTGCCCGCGGGACCGAACAACGCTCTATCCATTTACACTCACGCCTTTCATACAGACTTTATCTTTTGGTAAGGCTTCTGCTTTTTCTGGGCAGCAAAGGCTTTTCAAGCGCGCGCTTGACTCTGAACCAGAACCCGGTCTCATATACTATCGGATAGGTAAATATGCTCCTCACTCCGCTCAGGTTACAGCCCAATACATCGGTAAAAATCTGGTCCCCGACAGAAGCCACCTCTTTGCGCTCAAGTCCGAGCGCCTTAACCGCCCTGTGATATCCCTTAGGCAGCGGCTTGCCTGCGTCACAGACAAACTCAAGTCCAAGCACGTCGGCAAACGGCTTTACACGCTCAAAATGGTTATTCGACAGTATTATCAGACGTATGCCCTCCCGCTTCATTTCAGCAAGCCAATCCTGTATCTTAGGCGCGGGAACGGGGTTGTTGTGGGTAGTAAGGGTATTGTCAAGATCCAATATCAGAGCCTTTATACCCTCCTTCTCCAAAAACTCGACGGATATATCCGCTACCGAGTCAAAGACATACTTAGGCTTAAAAAGCATCAAGTCCTCCAAAAACAAAAGCGAACAGACAAAACTGCTCGCTTTTCTTTAATTATACTGTTATTAGTACTTACGCTTACGAGCTGCTTCAGACTTCTTCTTGCGCTTTACCGAAGGCTTTTCGTAATGCTCTCTCTTGCGTACTTCAGCTATAACTCCGTCTCTTGCGCAGGACCTCTTGAATCTCTTCAAAGCGGTCTCCAAGGACTCGTTCTTACCTACTCGTACTTCTGCCATTTATCGTTCCCTCCCTTTGCCGCTCGGGCAGAGGATTTTACATCTGTAAAATGTAACTAACCTGTATTATACGACAGGTCTAACATAAAGTCAATAGCAAAATCAAAAATTCATATTTTATTTGGCAACGATATTTACAAGCTTACCCTTTACATATATTTCCTTGACTATCGTCCTGCCCGATAACTCGGCAGCTATCTTGTCCATTCCCTTGACGAGCGCAAGCACCTCGTCCTGAGTGGCGTCAGCCGCGATAATCGCTCTATCCTTGAGCTTTCCATTGATCTGAACCGCTATTTCTATCTCATCATCTACGCACAGTGCTTCATCATAGGAGCACCACTTTGCATCGTGGATATATCCTCCGAAGCCGAGACTCTCGTACATTTCCTCGCAGATGTGAGGAGCAAACGGATAAAGCATTATCAGGAAATCTCTGAGCTCAGCGCGGTTGACAGAACCAGCCTGATAGAAGTCGTTGAGTATAGTCATCATTGCGGCTATGGCGGTGTTGAACTTCATCGCGTCGATGTCAAGCGTGACCTTCTTTATCATCTTGTGCATCTTTGCCGAGAGCACGGGAGTATAGCTGTCGCCGTCAACCAGAATATCGCTAAGACCCCATACTCTGTCCAAGAACCTCTTGCAGCCCTTTACGCTTGAATCGCTCCAGGGAGCCGCCTTCTCATAGTCGCCCATGAACAGCGCGTAAACTCTTAGCACATCTGCTCCGTATGCCTTGATTACATCCAGCGGGTCTATCACATTGCCCTTTGATTTGCTCATCTTCTCTCCGTCAGGACCCAGGATAAGTCCCTGAGCGGTTCTCTTCATATAGGGCTCGTCGGTATTCACCGCGCCGATGTCGTAAAGGAACTTGTGCCAGAAGCGGGAATAGATCATATGTCTTGTGACATGCTCCATTCCGCCGTTATACCAGTCTACAGGCATCCAGTACTCGAGCGCCTCCTTCGAGGCGAACTCCTTATCGTTGTGCGGATCACAATATCTCAGATAGTACCATGATGAGCCTGCCCACTGAGGCATGGTATCGGTCTCTCTCTTGGCGGGTCCGCCGCATTTCGGGCAGGTGCAGTTTACAAAGGAGTCTATTTTTGCGAGAGGGCTTTCTCCGTCCGAGCCGGGAACAAAGTTCTCAACGTCAGGAAGCCTCAGCGGAAGCTCATCATACGGAACAGCCACCATTCCGCAGTGCTCGCAGTATACAATCGGTATCGGCTCTCCCCAGTAGCGCTGACGGTTGAACGCCCAGTCCTTCATCTTGTACTGCACGCCCTTCTCGCCTATTCCCTTTTCTTCAAGGTATTCAAGCATCTTAGCTATGGAATCTTTTTTATTCGTCATGCCGTTTAAAACGCCGGAGTTTACCATCTCTCCGTCGCCGGTATACGCTTCCTTGGAAATATCCCCGCCCTTTATTACTTCGATTATGTCTATGCCGAACTTTTTGGCGAACTCATAGTCGCGCTGGTCATGCGCGGGAACCGCCATAATGGCTCCCGTTCCGTAGCCCATCATTACATAATCCGATATGTAAATCGGAATTTCCTTTCCGTTTACCGGGTTTATGGCTGTGATTCCGTCAAGTCTCACGCCGGTCTTATCCTTTACGAGCTGGGTTCTCTCAAATTCAGTCTTCTTTGCGCACTCGTTCCTGTAAGCGACAACCTCGTCCATATTCCTTATCATGCCGGAGTTTTTGTCTATGATCGGGTGCTCAGGCGCCATAACCATAAATGTAACGCCGTAAAGGGTGTCGGGACGGGTGGTATAAATCCTTAGCTTTTCGGGCAAGCCCTTAAGCTCAAAATCAACAAACGCGCCTGTAGACTTGCCTATCCAGTTCTCCTGCTGGAGCTTTATGTTCGGAAGATAATCCACTTCCTTAAGTCCCTCAAGGAGCTTGTCGCAGTACTCTGTTATCCTTAAGTACCACACATCTTTGGATTTCTGGACTATATCGCTGTGGCATACGTCGCACTTTCCGCCCTGAGAATCCTCGTTGGAAAGAACGACCTTGCAGCTCGGGCAGTAATTTACAAGCGTCTTGTCCCTGAAGGCAAGACCATGCTCAAACATCTTGAGGAATATCCACTGAGTCCACTTGTAATAGCCGGGGTCGGTGGTATCTATTGTGCGTGACCAGTCGAACGCAAAGCCTACTTTTTTGAGCTGCTCCGAAAAATATTTTATATTCTTATCGGTAGATATCCTTGGATGTATTCCGGTCTTTATCGCATAGTTC
>CASDRM010000074.1 GCA_949283135.1 uncultured Ruminococcus sp. | reverse complement strand
CTTGTCTGTCACGGTCAGGACTGTCGCGTCCTCCCTGACTGTCTGCAAGGATACCACCTCGTCGCCGTCCCGAAGCTTTATCGCCTTGACGCCGTGAGCGGTTCTCGACATGGCGCGAAGTGTGCTTTCCTCAAAGCGGATTATCATTCCGTTCATGGTGGCGACTAAAAGCTCGCTTGAGCCGTCGGTCATCAGCACGCCTCTTATCTCGTCGCCCTCGTCAAGCCCTATCGAGATAAGTCCCGTCTTTCTGACATTGCGGTACTTTGAAAGGTGGGTTCTCTTTATCTTGCCGTTCTTTGTGACCATGGTGACATACCTGTCGTCGTCAAAGTCGTTGCAATGTATCATCGCGGCTATCTTGTCCTCGCCGGGTGTAAGCGGCAGGATATTGACTATGTTTGTGCCCCTTGACGCCTTCGAGCCCTCGGCAAGCTCAAAGCACTTGAGCTTGAACATCACGCCCTTGTTGGTGATGAAGAGTATGTTGTCATGAGTGGAGCAGACAAGCATCTCGGAGACAAAGTCCTCGTCTCGCTGCTTCATCCCGCTTACGCCTCTGCCGCCCCGCTTCTGGACGGCGTACTCTGACGAGCTTGTCCTCTTGATATAGCCGTTGTTGGTAAGCGCGACGATATTTGTGTCCTCGGGTATCAGATCCTCGATATCCACCTCGCCGCTTATCGCCTGTATCTCGGTGCGCCTGTCGTCGTTGAACTTATCCTTTATCTCGTCTATTTCCTTGATAATTACCTCTACTATCTTCTCACGGCTGCCAAGGATCTCCTCGAAGCCTCTTATCTTTATTTCAAGAGCGTCCAGCTCGTCATAAATCTTCTGTCTTTCAAGACCTGTGAGCTGGATAAGACGCATGTTGGCGATATACTCAGCCTGAATCTCGGATATCCCGAACCTCTCAATCAGCGCCGCCTTTGCCTCGGCAGGGGACTGAGACGACCTGATTATCCTTATTACCTCGTCGATAAAGTCGAGCGCTATAATAAGACCCTTGAGTATATGCTCTCTTTCTCTTGCCTTTTTGAGGTCAAACTGGGTCCTGCGGGTTATTACCTCCACCTGGAAGCCCAGGTACTCCTCCAAGACCTCCTTTAGGGTCATAATCTTCGGCACGCCGTTTACCAAGGCGAGCATAATTACGCCGACGGTGTCCTGAAGCTGAGTGAAGCTGAACAGCTTATTGAGGATTATCTGCGGATTAGCGTCCTTTTTGAGCTCGATGACTATACGCATTCCGTTTCTGTCCGACTCGTCGCGGATAGCGTGGATGCCGTCAACTCTCTTGTCCTTGACAAGCTGAGATATCGACTCGATGAGCTTCGCCTTGTTGACCATATAGGGTATCTCGGTGACGACTATGGCGTTCCTGCCGTCTATCTCCTCTATATTGGTTCTTGAGCGAAGGGTTATCTTGGCTCTTCCGGTGGCGTAGGCCGCGCGTATTCCCGACCTGCCCATGATTATTCCGCCGGTAGGGAAGTCGGGACCCTTTATCTTCTCCATCAGCTCCTCAAGGGTGCAGTCGGGGTTCTTAGCGACAAGCTTTAAGCCCTCTATGACCTCTCCCAAGTTATGCGGAGGGATATTAGTCGCCATACCTACCGCTATTCCCACCGAGCCGTTTACCAGAATGTTGGGGAATCTCGAGGGGAGAACGACAGGCTCCTTAAGTCTGTCGTCAAAGTTTGAGACGAACTCGACCGTATCCTTGTCGATATCGGTGAGCATGTTGACAGCCATTTTCGCCATCTTCGCCTCGGTGTATCGGTAGGCGGCGGCGGGGTCTCCGTCTATCGAGCCGAAGTTTCCGTGACCGTCAACCAGCGGGTATCTTAGGGAAAAGCTCTGCGCGAGCCTTACCAGCGCGTCATAGACCGAAGCGTCTCCGTGCGGATGATAGCGTCCGAGGCAGTCGCCGACGGTTGTGGCGCACTTTAAGTACTTCTTGTCCGGCGTAAGACCGTCCTCGTACATGGTATAAAGTATTCTTCTGTGAACCGGCTTAAGGCCGTCTCTTACATCGGGGAGAGCTCGCTGGATTATGACCGACATCGAGTAGGCGAGGAATGAGGATTTCATTTCCTCGTTGATTTCGGTCAGCTTTACCCTTTTATCTTCTGCGAACAAAAATAATCACGCTCTTTCAATCAATATTTTTACTTGTTGTTGATTTTTTTAACTAACCGGCTCACCATCTCGCAGTCTGAGGGGAGAAGGTCGGCTTTCGGGATTATGCACATCGTTTTCGCTGAGAACAGCCCGAAGTACTCCTCTTTTTCCACCGCCTTAAGGCTCTTGTCATCAAGCTCGGTGACCGTCTTAGGAATTTTTGAGTAGGAAGCGTCGTCGTTGTCCTCGCCGTCGCTTATCTGCTCGCCGTCGCTCTGGGGAAGTATGGTCTCGACGCTGTAGTTATGCTCATAGAGTCTAAAAACATAGCTGTCGTTTTTTATCTCCTCGAGGGCTGCTATCACATGCTTTCTTTCGAAAACAGGATTAAGCCAGTTCACCAATATGATGAACAGGGAAATGCCCAGGCATAGCCAGCCCATACCGTACTCCGGGTCGACTATTATCTGCTCGATAAACAGCGCCGCCAGCACCGCGAACAAAACGGTGAAGATTATCTGCCTTTTGCGACGGTACAGCCTTATGTAGGTGTCGTACCCCTCTATCCAGAAATCATGATTGTGAGAAAATTTAAAGCTCAGTTTTTCCATAGCCGTCCTCCCCGGAACGAGAGACCCTGCGGGCTCGCCGTCCGGAATTGTAAATATTACTTATTTTCGTTGATTCTCCTGACCAAATCGCTGAGCTGCCCGCACTCATAGCTGTCAAGACCTGCCTTCGGGATTATGCACATGCTTGCCGGTGACGGAGGGAACAGCCCGAAGTAATCATCCCTCTCGACCGCCCAGAGGCCTTTTTCGTCGAGCATGGTAACTTCCTCATAGGATTCCTCCTCGCCGACGGCGTCGTCGTCCGAGTCGGGAGCGCAGTCTTCAGGCATCTCATGGGCGCCGTCTTCCTCCGGCGTCTCGGTGGAGTCCTCCGGCTCGAGCGCCTCAAAGCTGAATCTGTCATCATAAAGCTTGAACTCAAAAACCGTGTTGTCCGAGGGGTCATCATAAAGTGCGATCATTTTCCTTTTTTTCAGGACGGGCGATATCACTGACAACGCCGCGAAAAAGATAAAGAAGAGCGCACTGCCCCGGAATATCTTATTGTAATCGGCGCCTATCTCTAAGGTTATGTCCAAATAAATACGCCGCTATCAGAGCGTATATGAGCAAAGGAAGTATTTTTCCTTTTATCTGCGTATGCTCGCAGCTTGTTTTATAGCCGTCTACCCAGCAATCGCTGTCGTAACGAAATTTGAAGTTCAATACTTCCATAAATATACCACCTTACAGATATCGGCGCTACGTCAGCCGTCAGAAATCGAGGTTTGCGGCGAATCTCGCGTTCTTCTCGATAAATTCGCGCCTCGGGTTCACCTTGTCTCCCATCAATATGCTGAACGTCTCGTCCGCCTTTACGGCGTCGTCAAGGGTTATCTTGACGATAGTCCTCGTCTCGGGGTCCATGGTCGTCTCCCAGAGCTGGTGGGGGTCCATCTCACCAAGACCCTTGTATCTCTGGACGTCCGGCTTCGACTTTCCGTCAGGGCTGGTCAGCTCGGCGATATAGACGTCGCGCTCCTCGTCGGAGAAAGCGTATCTCACCTGCTTGCCCCTCGCGACCTTGAACAGCGGAGGCTGAGCGATATAGATGTGCCCGCCGTCGATGAGGGGACGCATGAACCTGAAGAAGAATGTAAGGAGCAGCGTCCTTATGTGGCAGCCGTCGACATCGGCATCCGCCATTATGATTACCTTGCCGTAGCGGAGCTTGGTGATGTCAAAATCCTCGCCTATCGAGGTGCCGAGCGCGGTCACGACGGGGGTGAGCTTCTCGTTGCCGTAAACCTTGTCTATCCTCGCCTTTTCAACGTTGAGCATCTTGCCCCAGAGGGGGAGTATCGCCTGATACTTTCTCTCCCTGCCCTCCTTGGCTGAGCCGCCGGCGGAATCTCCCTCGACTATGAATATCTCGGTCTGGGCGGGGTCTCTTTCCTGACAGTCGGCGAGCTTTCCGGGGAGATTGGCAGAGTCGAGCGCGGATTTTCTTCTTGTAAGATCCCTCGCGCGCTTTGCCGCCTCTCTTGCCTTCTGCGCCTGCATCGATTTTTCAAATATGGATTTCGCCACCGCGGGGTTTTCCTCGAGGTAGTTCATCAGCTTCTCGTATACTATCGCCTCGACAAAGGGTCTTACCTCGGGATTTCCGAGCCTGCCCTTGGTCTGTCCCTCGAACTCGCAGTTGGTGAGCTTGACGGACACTATAGCGGTAAGTCCCTCTCTTACGTCGTCGCCCAGAAGCTTCTCGCCGTTTTTGAGCAGGTTGAACTTCTTTCCGTAGTCGTTTATGACCTTGGTAAGGGCGTTCTTGAAGCCTGTCTCATGGGTTCCGCCGTCGGGGGTGTGCACGTTGTTGGCAAACGACAATATCAGCTCGTTATAGGAGTCGTTGTACTGCATGGCGACCTCCGCCGTGTAGTCCTCCTTGACTCCGCTGACGTATATTACCTCAGGGCTGAGTACGTCCAAGCCCCTCGTGTTGTGGATATGGGTGACAAACTCCCTTATTCCGCCCTTGTAGCAAAGGTCCTGGCATACGTCCTCGTCGCCCCGCCTGTCGGTGAACACTATTCTCACGCCGGCGTTCAGAAACGCCTGCTCTCGCAGCATAGTGAGAAGCGTGTCGTAGTCGTACTGGGTGGTCTGCTCGAAAATCTCAGGGTCAGCCTTGAAGGTGACGACCGTTCCGGTTTTATCCGTCTCACCGATTATCTTTAGCGGCTCGCTGTAGCTTCCTCTTTCAAAGCGCTGGAAGTGGATGTTCTTTCCGTCGTAGATGGTCAGCTCAAGCCACTCGGAGAGCGCGTTTACCACCGACGCTCCGACGCCGTGAAGTCCTCCCGCGACCTTATATCCGCCTCCGCCGAATTTTCCTCCGGCATGCAAAATTGTGTATACGACGGTCGCAGCCGATATGCCCTCCTTGGGGTGTATTCCTGTGGGTATTCCTCTTCCGTTGTCGGTGACTCTTACTACGTCGCCCTTGAGAAGCTCGACGTCTATCCTTGTGCAGTAACCAGCAAGCGCCTCGTCTATCGAGTTTGTGACTATCTCATAAACAAGGTGATGAAGTCCCTTAGGACCTGTCGAGCCGATATACATTCCGGGGCGCTTTCTTACCGCCTCGAGACCCTCGAGAACCTGTATCTCGCTCGCGTCGTAGTTGTTGTCCTTATCTACCGCCGTTGAATTAAGGTTGATGTCGATATCGTTGTAGCTCTCCAAAATTCAATCCTCCGTTTGCTCTTTCAATACAATATAATCAACTATAAGTATATTTATAATAAACATTTACTTTAAGTAAAATTTATTTTCTCTTCAAAATTTTCTTTTCCTAAAACTGCTTCCTCAAATCTTTTTTTCAGGGTCTGAGGCGAAATTGAGCTTATATAGACCCTCTCGGTGAGATCCCTGTCTAAGGTAACGACAAAGCTTTTCGGCATATCAAATGAGCAGTAGCTGACCCAGCCCGACTTTCCGGCGCGGTTGAGATAGTCCCTTGTTATCCTCGAGGTGGACGCCTTTTCGATATCCATAATCGCTATCACGTTTTCGGTATTCACGCTTCTGCCGTTTCCGAGGTGCAAAAACATTTCAGCCGTCCTTTCTCTTTTCTTTTTCCATTACCTTGCCGCCTGATATCTTAAACACCCTGCCGCTTGTTTTGATAAACGGCTCGCAGCAGGTGATGAATATCTGCGCGTCCCCGATCTGCCTGACGACAAACTCACGTCTGTGCCTGTCAAGCTCGGAAAGCACGTCGTCCAGAAGTATCACCGGCATTTCGCCTGTCTCAGCTAAAAGAGCCCTCGCCTGGGCAAGCTTCATGCAAAGCGCCGCAGAGCGGTTCTGCCCCTGAGAGCCGTAGTCCCGAAGCAGCACGCCGTTTATTTTGACTAAAATATCGTCTCTGTGGATCCCTATCTGAGTGTACCCGAGGCGAATGTCCTCCGGGCGGCTCAGCCTCAGCTTTTCAAGGTACTCCGCAGCCATTTCTCCCTTATAGTCCGTCCTTCGCTCAAGGCTTTCAAAGACGGTCGAGGAGTACTCAAGCTCAAGGCGCTCAAGCCCCCTTGATATCTGCGAGTAAAGGCGCGAAGCCTCGGCTTCGAGGAGCTTTGTATATATGCCGCGCATCATGGATATATACGAGCCCTGTCTGGCAAGCTGCTCGTCCCATATCTCAAGCTCATCGCTCTTTGATATTCCCAATACGATGTTTTTAAGGAGCGTGTTTCTCTGCTCGAGTATCCCCTCGTACTTGAGAACAAGTCTTTTATAGACCGGGCGTATCTGGGCGATGCACAGGTCGATATAGTCCCGCCTTATTTCCGGCGTTCCTCTTGTAAG
>CASDRM010000073.1 GCA_949283135.1 uncultured Ruminococcus sp. | reverse complement strand
GGGTCGCCGTATATTTCCTTGGCGCGCCGCCAGCATATCTCGGTAAGCTCCTCCTCCGCGCCATCTATATGCGGAGTAAATGTTCCCTTGGGGAACGCCCTCAGCTCAGGGTCGGTCATGTCGGCGATGAGGTTTGAATTGGTAACTACCACCTCATACGCCTTTTCCTTGCCGAGGTAGGAAAACTCCTCCAGCATCTCATTTGTGGTCTTTAGGTAAAGCGGCGCCTGAGTATCTGAATCCTCATACATCACAGACGTCAGTATGCTTCTGAATATTCCGTCGCTCTCATTGAGAAAATGCACGTCTCCGGTTGCTACAACAGGTATTCCGAGCTCCTCTCCGAGCTTGACTATCGTCCTGTTGAAATCCTTGAGCTGCTCAACGCTCGAAACGCTGCCGTCCCTGAGCATAAACATATTATTCCCGAGCGGCTGAATCTCAAGATAATCATAAAATCTCGCTATCTCACACAGCTCGTCCCAAGGTCTGCCTTGGAAAATTGCCCTGAACAGCTCTCCGGCCTCACACGCTGAGCCTACTATCAGACCCTCACGGTGTTTTATCAGCTCAGACTTGGGTATTCTTGGATTCTTGTGAAAATACTTGAGGTTTGAATAGGATACAAGCTTATATAAATTTTTAAGACCCACCTTGTCCTTAGCTATTATAATCTGGTGAAAGGAAGGAAGCTTTGAAATATCCGTCTTTGGCAAAGAAGAGTTGATTTTATCAACTGTAAGCTCCTCGTTGGTCTCAAGAAGCATTCTTGAGAGCTTTTCAAATATTCCAGCGTTTATAGCCGCATCGTCGCAGGCGCGGTGATGGTTAAAGTCTCCCAAGCCAAGATGCTTAGCAACATTGTCAAGCGTAAACTTCGAGAGCGTGGGCAGAAGGTTCCTTGACATCGCAACGGTATCTATGTAGCTAAAATCGAACTTCATGCCGCAGCGTGATATTGCCGCTCTTATAAATGATGTGTCAAACCCGGCATTGTGGGCAACCAAAACAGGGTTCTCGCCGCAAAAGGCGGTAAACTGCTCCATTGCCTCCTTCTCTCCGACAGCGTCCTTGACCATGCTGTCGTTAATACCGGTCAGTTCTATTATTCTCGGAGGTATAGGCTTTCCCGGGTTTACGAATATATCCATGGTGTCGACAACTGTAAGATTTTTCACCCTTACAGCGCCTATCTCGATTATCTTCTCGTTTGCGGCAGATAATCCGGTTGTCTCAAGATCAAAGACGATAAACTCGTCTGTCAGCTTCCTTTGGTCATGTCCGAAAACTATGTTAGTCTCATCGTTGACCTGATATGCTTCAAGACCATAGATGACCTTGAAGTTCCCGCCGTCTTTCCTTATCTTGTCCACCTGATACATAGCGTCCGGGAAGCCCTGGCAGACTCCGTGGTCTGTTATCGCTATCGCGCTCATTCCCCACTTGTACGCCTGCTTGACTATCTGATCCGAGGGCGTAATTCCATCCATCGTGGACATATTTGTATGGCAGTGGAGCTCCACCCTTTTTACGGGTGCGTCATCAACCTTGGGAATACGCTTGACAAGGCTTATGTCCTTAGGCTTTAGGTTGATCTCCTTGTCATAGGTGTCAAAAACTATGTCTCCGGACGCAACAACAGTGCTCCCAGCCTTTATTCCCTCGAGTATAGCCTCAGCTTTCTTGACAAGCTCTATTATTTTGAGCGTTATCGAGCTTCTGTAATCGGTCAGGATAACAGAAATAATCATCCTCTTGCCGTCCTTGGTTGTTCTTGACTCAACGCTCACAACATCTCCGACAACCGTTACTCTGCCGCTTTCCTCCGATATTTCATCTAATGAAGTTACATCTTTTACGTCAGATATCTCCCTGCCCATAATTACAGTGGCATCCGGAAGTATTCCCGGAATGGGAAGCTCGATTGTATAGTTGATTCCACCCGAAGATTGCTGTTTTGGCGCAGACTGCTGGGATACTTGAGGAGCGGCAGGCATCATGTCAAGGCTCGACAGACGCTTGCTGTCATGCTCTCCGCTGTCAACCGCCAATACTCCGCAAAGCTCTACGCTTAAGCTTACACCGAACCACTTGTTTATTATTTTTGGCAGAAGCGTTTCAATGCCCGCTCTCCTAAGACAGTCTGCGCCGCCGTTTTTGAGATTGATTTTAAGAACGGAGTCGGTTATCTCATACTCTGCGTTGTCTATAAAACCGTTTATAGGCGCGCGTCTTTTTAGCTCGTCGATAACGACGGGCATGGCGTCGATGCTCAACAGCGAGCTGTCATATATAGGATGGATATAAGCGTCGTTCACTCCGAGCGCAGCCTTTAGCCCGGCGGCAAAGCTCTTTAAATCCGCCAATGAGACAATGCGCTTCAGCTTGACCTCCACGCCTATCGAGGTGGAGTCCTTTGAAAAACCGAGACGGGTTATCTCACCATCTGCCAAAGACTCGGGTATTATGTTGTCATACGAGTTGAAAAATTCAGCTACTGTCCGAAATGCCATTTAAGCCTCCGAATTAAAGCTTGTCTATCTCCCTGAGAAGCGCCTCAAACGTCTCTTCCTCCGGGTACTTTCCGAGAATCTTGTCCTTTTTGAATATAACCGCACAGCCGTCTCCGCCGGCAAGACCTATATCCGCTTCCCTTGCCTCGCCGGGACCGTTTACAACACAGCCCATGACGGCAACGGTAATGTCCTTGTTGACCCCGGTAAGAGCGGCCTCAACCCTTTTTGCCAGCCCGATGAGGTCAATCTTAGTTCTTCCGCAGGTCGGGCAGGAAACAAGCTTGACTCCTCCTCGCTTTCCCACCGCCTTGAGTATGTTTATGCCAGCCTCGACCTCTTTTACAGGGTCGTCGGTAAGCGAGACCCTTATCGTTTCTCCTATTCCGTCACACAGCAAAGACCCTATTCCTATGCTTGACTTAATTATTCCCATGTTATATGTACCTGCCTCAGTGACCCCGAGGTGCAAGGGATAATCACATATTTGACGCATAAGTCGGTACGCCGATATGTTAGTCGGCACATCCGATGACTTGATGGATATAACAATGTCAGAAAAATCAAACTTTTCAAGGAGTCTGACATGCCTCATCGCGCTCTCACACAGAGCCTCCGCCGTCGGAGCGCCGTATTTATTCAGTATGTCCTTTTCAAGTGAACCGGAGTTGACCCCTATTCGTATCGGTATTCCTCTCGCACGGCAGCAGTCAGCCACCGCCTTGACCTTTTCGTCGTCTCCGATATTGCCGGGGTTGATCCTTATCTTATCAATTCCCCGTTCGGCAGAGCCTAACGCAAGCCTGTAATCAAAGTGAATGTCAGCAACCAACGGCACGTTTATCTCTTTTTTTATAGCCGGTATAAGTCCAAGCGCAGATGCGTTTGGAATAGATACCCTTATGATCTCGCAGCCAGCCTTCTCAAGCTCGACTGCCTGTCTGACGTTTCCCGGAATATCCTCCGCAGGTACATTCAGCATCGACTGTACATATATATGCTTGCCGTCAAGCGTCAAGTTACCTACCCTTACAGGCTTGACATTTTTCATATCTTGTCCTCCGATTATCTGAGCCTAAAGCAGCTTGATTACATCGCTGACAGTTACAACAACAATCAAAAGCAGCAGGGCAGCCATGCCGATAAGGTGAACCATTCCCTCGTGCTCAGGCTTGACCGGCTTTCTCCTTATTCCCTCTATTATCAGGAATACCGCCCTCGCTCCATCCAGAGCCGGTATTGGCAGAAGATTGAATATGACTACATTTATAGTTATGAATACCATGAGTGATCCAAGGTTCGCGAGCATTTCACCAAACGCTATTCCCTGCTCGGTGGTTCCAACTACATCTCCGATTATTGATATTATGCCGACAGGTCCCGAAAGGTCGTTCACCGAGTATCTTCCCCTCAGCAGGTCGGCAAGAGAAAGCCATATCGTTCTCGCGACCGAGACAAACTTTCTTGCAGAGTAGCTAAGAGTCGACAAGGGAGTGACCTTTTCGCCCACAACTATAAAATCTATCACGAGTGACCTTGAGCCGTCCTCGTTAACAACAGAATCAAATCTTACATCGGGCAGAGTGACCTTCTCTCCGTCTCTTATAACGGTCATCTCAAAGCTCATGTCCTCATCAATCTGGAACTGATAAGATATGTCGGTGTCTGTATACACTTTCATGCCATTCACGCTGACTATCTTATCTCCAATCTCAAGCCCTGTGAGATGGGAAGTGGCGTCCTCCTCATAGAACTGAGCTACGGTCGTAGACACTATCGCGTCGGAGGTAGCGGTAATGATGACAAGTATCACAAATCCTAAAACAAGGTTCATAAAGGCTCCGGCAAGCACTACCAAAAGTCTCTGCCACACCTTTCTGTGCCTGAAGGCTCTCGGGTCAGAGCTGTCGTCGTCCTCGCCCTCCATGGCTACATATCCGCCTATAGGAAGGGCTCTTAGAGAGTACTTCGTCTCATTTTTGCCCCACGAGACTATCTTGGGTCCCATGCCTATGGCAAATTCATTTACCTTAATTCCGCAAAGCTTGGCAACAGTAAAGTGTCCAAGCTCGTGAATCATAATAATTATGCCAAAAACTATAATCGCAACGATAATATACAAAATGGTCAAAGCGGTGATCCTTTCTAACTATTGCTCAGGTGCATAAGCCTGCGGTTTACAAACTCTCTTGCCGATCTGTCTGCGGACAAAATATCGTCCAGTGTATTGATTTCACATACTTTCTCCGAATCCATAGCCTCGGTAACCAGTCTGCCTATGTCCAAAAACTTTATTCTGCCATTCAGGAAGTGCTGAACAGCCTCCTCATTCGCTCCGTTTGCAACGACAGCTGCGGTAGTTTCAGGCTGACCGGCTGCTTTTATGCAGGCTGTCAGGCAGTCGAAGGTATCGTAGTCCGGCTTATAGAAGCTAAGGCGCCCGTAATCAGTCAATGACAGTCTCCTTGCGCCGAAATCCACTCTCGCCGGGTATAAGAGAGCATACTGAATCGGTATTCGCATATCAGGAACGCCGAGCTGAGCTATCACCGAGCCGTCTGCGTACTCAACAGCAGAATGAATCACGCTCTCACGGTGGATCACTATCTCAATGTCCGATGGGCTTACTCCAAACAGCCACATTGCCTCTATAAATTCAAGACCCTTGTTCATAAGCGTTGCAGAATCTATCGTTATCTTTGCCCCCATGTTCCATGTCGGGTGCTTTAAAGCGTCGGCAGCGGTCACTTCTGACAGCTCGTTCTTCTTTTTTCCGAAAAAAGGACCTCCCGAAGCGGTCAGTATGATTTTACGCAGATCCTGTCTCCTGCTTCCCTGAAGGGACTGGAAAATGGCGGAGTGCTCGCTGTCTACCGGATATATCTTTACTCCCTTTGATCTTGCCGCTTCTGTTACGAGAAATCCGCCTGTAACAAGCGTTTCCTTGTTTGCTAAGGCTATGTCAATTCCTGCGTCTATCGCTGCAAGCGTCGGCTGGAGTCCGACCATTCCCACCACCGAGTTTATTAGAATGTCTGTGCCATCCATGCAGGCGGCCTCGCACAGTCCATCCATACCTGACAAAACCGCAATTCCGCTTCCACTCAGCTTATCCTTGAGATAATCTGCCTTATCGCTGCAATAAATACATACAGCCTTAGGCTTAAACTCAATAGCCTGCTCGAAAAGCCTGTCTGCATTTGACTTGGCGGCAAGGGCAGTCACCCTCATTCCGTTTTTTCTTATTATGTCCAGCGACTGAACACCTATCGAGCCTGTCGAGCCCAGCAAAGAAACTGATTTCACCTTTGCAGTATCCTTTCAAATCATGTCAGAGTATATCCAGCACACTCAGGCATATCGCCATAAAAGGAGCGACATATACTACGCTGTCAAAGCGGTCAAACGCGCCTCCGTGCCCGGGCATGATCTTTCCGAAGTCCTTTATATCACAGCTTCTCTTGATTAAAGACGCAAACAGATCCCCTATGACGCTGAGAACCGAGCATACCAGACCAAGAACGCCGAGAATCAGGTAATTCGGCTTTGCGGAAGTGTCATACATAGAAACTATCAGTCCAAACAGCATAAACAAAATGCCGTTTGTGAGCACGCCGCCGATGAAGCCCTCAACAGTCTTTTTAGGGCTTATCTTCGGACACAGCTTGTGCTTGCCCATAAATGTTCCGACAAAATACGCTCCGGAGTCGGCAAGCCATGCCCCGCAGAGAGTAAGAATGACCTTTTCAAGCCCGAACGCCTCGTCGGATGCCTCAATCACAGAAATAGAGCACATCGCAGCTGAAACTAACAGCGTTACAGCTGCTACGGTCATGATGACTCCTATCTCGAGCTTTTCATGCTCTTTAAGAAGTATCAGAAGGGACAAAACAATATATGCAAGCGCTACCGCAAAATATCCGATATCAGGTATCAAAAACCTCGGCATGACGGCAAACGCAGATGTAACAGCTATGCTTGAGCAAAGATAAACATAATGTCCCTTAAACTTATACGCGCCGAACAGCTCATACACCATAACAGAGCCGATAATAGCAAAGGCTATGTTGAACACAACGGTCGTGTGCAAATAAAGCACTGCGGCAAGCAAAACTATTGCGACCGCAGCTGAAATGATCCTCGTTTTCATTCTTAATGTCCTCTTGTATATTTTTTGTCATGCAGCACTACTTTATCCGCCCGAATCGCCTGTCTCGGCGGGAATATTCGGTGACAGCCTTTATAAGCTCGCTCTTTCCGAAATCAGGCCAGAGGGTATCGCAAAAGTACAGCTCGGCATACGCAATCTGCCAAAGAAGAAAGTTTGATATTCTTATTTCCCCGCCTGTTCTTATCATAAGATCCACGTTTGGCATATCGCCGGTATCCAAAAAGCTCTTATACAGCTCAGGAGTTATGTCGCTCTCGCTGATAAATCCGTCCTTTGCCGACAGCAGCATTTTCTTTGCTGCCCTGCAAAGCTCGTCATGCCCGCCGTAATTTATCGCAATAATGACCGTTAAACCTGTCCTTTTTTCGCTCAGCTCCTCATAATGCTTCACCTTGTCCCTGAGCGTCTGCGGCAGGCCGCCGCGGTCTCCGATAAAACGAAGACGGATGTTTTCGTTTTCGTACTGCACCAGTCCGTCAAGCTGCTCGTCAAAAATTTTCATGAGCTCGGTCACTTCATCGGCGGGACGGTTCCAGTTCTCGGTGGAAAAAGCATAGAAGGTGGCATATTCAACTCCAAGCTCATCAAGAGCCCTTATCGTGCGTTTCAACGCCTTTACGCCCTCTCTGTGACCATAGGTTCTCGTCATGAACCTCTTTTTTGCCCACCTGCCGTTGCCGTCCATTATGAACGCAATATGCTTGGGTATTTGCAGTTCCTGAGATGCCATCAGATCATTCCTTCCGTTGTCGGTGAAAAGTTTAAGACTCTTTGCTTATGCGGCAATTCATTCATATATATGCTTTTTGAACAGTCCCGCATAAAGCGAGACTGTTCAACTGCTTGAAGTTTGAAATTAAATATTACCGTCTGCCCTAGTTAGATAGAAAGTATCTCCTTTTCCTTTGCGGAAACCTCATTGTCTATGAGATCTGTGTATTTGTCGGTAAGCTTCTGTATATCCTTATCAAAAACCTTTACATCGTCCTCGGTGAGCTCACCCTCTTTTTTCATGTTCTTTATTTTGTCGTTGGCGTCGCGTCTTATCGACCTAACAGCAACCTTGGCGTCCTCTCCGAGCTTCTTTATATCCTTGCACAGTTCCTTACGCCTCTCCTCTGTCAGCTGAGGGAAGGTCAGTCTTATCACGGAGCCGTCGTTTGTCGGATTGATTCCAAGGTCGCTTGCCTGGATTGCCTTCTCAATAGCCTTGAGCGAAGACTTGTCCCATGGCTGGATAACAAGTACTCTCGCGTCTGACACGGATACCGCAGCCATCTGGTTGATGGGAGTGGGAGCGCCGTAATAGTCGACGGTTATTCTGTCCAAAACGGCGGGGTTTGCTCTTCCTGCCCTTATGGCGGCAAAATCCGAGCCCAAAACCTTCAAAGTTTTCTCCATTTTATCCTTAGCGTTGTTAAGTACGTCCTTCATAGTCAGTTTCCTGCCTTTCCTGTTATTTCATTTATATTTCGATTTTACTTCAATAATGTTCCGACGTTCTTGCCCATGCAAACATCGTATATGTTATCAGGTCTCGAAAGGTCAAATACAATGATTGGAATGTTATTATCCTTGCACATGGCGGCTGAGGTGCTGTCCATCACTCCAAGGTGCTTCACAATAACCTCGTCAAGATCAAGAGTATCATATTTTTTGGCGTCAGGATACTTATGTGGATCTTTGTCGTACACTCCGTCTACCATTGTAGCTTTGAGCATAACGTTTGCCTCAATTTCGGCAGCCCTAAGCGAAGCCGCCGTATCCGTTGAGAAGAACGGGCTTCCGGTTCCGCAACCGAATATAACTATCCTGCCCTTTTCAAGATGCCTTACCGCCCTGTTTCTGATGTACGGCTCGGCAACCTGCTGCATAGCAATAGCGGTCTGTACTCTTACCTCGGCTCCCAAAGACTCCAGCGAATCGGCAATCGCCAAGGCGTTCATCGCGGTCGCGAGCATTCCTATATGATCAGCTCTGGTTCTGTCCATAGCGCCGCTCGATCTGCCTCTCCAGAAGTTGCCTCCGCCAACAACAATCCCTATCTGAACACCGGCGTCATAGCACTTTTTGATACTGGCGCAAATACCGTTGATAGTATCAAAGTTCATTCCGAATTTGTTATCTCCGGCAAGCGCCTCGCCGCTGAGCTTAAGGAGAATCCTCTTATAAACAGGCTCCATATAGATACCCTCCGTGCATTTTATTGAATACATTTTACCCTAAAATCAGCCGATTGTAAATAGCTTTTAACTAAAAAACCCTGACAAGACTAAAAAATCAAGTCAGGGTAAAACAGCTTTTGTCACTCTGCTCTGAAAGGACGCTGCATCAACTCTGTTACAACATCCTTCGGCTTCGCGCCCTCGAACAATATCTTATTTATCTGCTCGGTTATCGGCATGCTGACGCCGTACTTTTTCGCAAGCTCCAAGGTTGCCGCAGCGCAGGCATAGCCCTCTACTGTGCCAACTATCCTTACAGCCTCCTCGGGATTTGTTCCCTGTCCGATAAGCTTGCCGGCGCGGAAGTTTCTTGAGTGCAGGCTTGTGCAGGTAACAATAAGGTCTCCAAGTCCGGCAAGTCCGCTAAACGTCTCTTTTCTGCCACCCATGGCTACTCCGAGCGCTGTTATCTCGCTGAGTCCCCTCGTTATAAGCGCGGCGCGGGTATTGTCTCCCAGTCCGAGACCGTCTATAACTCCTGAGCATAAAGCTATTACATTCTTTACGGCGCCGCCTATCTCGCACCCGATGACGTCCGTATTGACATAAAGCCTGAGTACATCATCAGAAAATGCCGACTGGATAAGCTTTGCCGCCTCGACATTCTTTGAAGCGACTACTACCGCGGTAGGCATTCCCCTGCCGACCTCCTCGGCATGAGAAGGACCGGTCAAAACTGCTACCGTGTTGACGATAAAGACCTCAGATAAAATCTCGCTCATTCTCTTGAGACTTCCGTCCTCAAGACCCTTCGCTGTGGATACGACAATGGTATCACTATTCACATACGGCTTAGCCTGAAGGCAGACCGAGCGAACAAACTTTGACGGTATTCCCACGAGAACTATGTCCTTGTCCGAAGCGCAGGATATGTCCTCTGTGAGATGGATAGATTCCGGTATGTATACTCCGGGAAGCTTTGAACGAAGCTCGCCGGTACGGCGAATTGAGTCGAGCTCGTCCTTAAACGCGCTCCATACGGTAACATCATGTCCGAGTCTCGAGCATGTACATGCCAGAGCGAGTCCCCAGCCTCCGGAACCGAGTATGGCGATTTTCAGCATAGCGCACCACCTTGTAACTTATTATTGCAAATTACTTTTTAAACTTAAACTTATTTTCAGTGTGATTGATAAGCCTTTTTATATTAGGAATATGCCTGAGCAGGCAAAGAAGACCTATTATTCCTGCAATAACCGCATGAGAATAGGTGTAATGCGGAAATCCTCTGAAGAAAATTTCGACTATTAGAGTGAAAACCGGGTATCCAACGCACGTCGCCAGCGAGCCAAGTGAAACATACCTTGTCGCTGCTACAAGAATAATAAAGATCAAAAGCTCAAACAAAAATACAATAGGATCTATGGCGAGCATCGTCATGCCAGCGACAAGTATTCCCTTTCCGCCCTTGAAACGATAATATATCGGGAAGACATGTCCCAAAACAGCAAAGAGCGAAACAATCATGCAGGCAGTCTTTACATCATGCTCCTCCGCCGAAAAAAGACCTGAGCCAAAAAGCGCGAGCCGTGTTCCATACACCACCAAGAAGCCCTTACATATATCAAAAAGGAATGTAATGACCGCGCAGGTAGTTCCAAAACAGCGGTAAACATTTGTCAGTCCAGCATTATTGCTGCCGTAATTTCTGATATCCTTATGCTTGATAAGATATCCTGCCACAATGGCGGAGTTAAGGCTTCCTATAAGATATGAAATCAGTGATGCCGCGCAGAGCGCAATAATATAATTCATATATATCATCCCTTGTATAAGCTTGTCTTGTTACTTGGTGTCGCTGCTGTCCCGTTCTCTTACAACGATTCTCACAGGAGTTCCCATAAGCCCACCGAACGTATCCCTTATCTGATTCTCAAGGTATCTTCTGTAGGAGAAGTGGAAAAGCTCAGATGAATTTACAAAGGTAACTATGGTCGGAGGATTTGTTGAAGGCTGGGTCATGTAGTAGATCTTTAAGCGCTTGCCCTTATCTGACGGAGGCTGCACCCTTGACGTTGCATATGCAAGGATATCGTTGAGCTTGCCGGTGGAAATCCTAAGCGAATTGTTTTCATGAACAGTATTTATCAGCTCAAAAAGCTTATTCACCCTCTGACCGGTCTTGGCGGATATGAAAATAAAAGGAACATAATCCATAAATCCGAGGTTTTTTTTAAGCTCGTCGGTAAACTTATTCATTGTGTCGTTGTCCTTTTCGATCGCGTCCCACTTGTTTACCGCAACGATACAGCCTTTTCCCTGCTCATGAGCATAGCCTGCGACCTTGGAGTCCTGCTCGGTAAAGCCTACAAGCGCGTCTATGACTATCACCGCCACATCCGCCTCATCAACTGCCATATAGGAACGAAGCACGCTGTAATGCTCGATATTTTCATACACCTTGGATTTTTTTCTTATTCCTGCCGTATCCACGAAAATGTACTTTCCGCTGCCGTTCTCTATTACGGTATCGGTCGCGTCCCTGGTAGTGCCGGCAATATCGGAAACGATAGCACGCTCCTCTCCGGCAATGCAGTTGATAATAGAGGACTTGCCTACATTCGGCTTTCCTATCACTGCAACGCGTATATAGTCTGAATCTTCAGACTCAGTCTCTTTCGGCAGGTACTCTATAACCCTGTCGAGAAGGTCGCCGGTTCCGTAACCGTGTACCGAGGAAACCTCTATAGGATCTCCAATTCCCAAATTGTAAAACTCATAAAACTCAGGCTCCGGAGCACCTAACTTGTCGCACTTGTTTACACAGAGCACAACAGGCTCTCCCGACTTTTGTAGCATTGACGCTACCTCATAGTCATTTGCGGTAACACCGCTTCTTATATCTGTAACAAGAATTATAACGTCCGCCTTGTCGATAGCAATTTCGGCCTGACGGCGCATCTGGACAAGTATAGTGTCGTTTGAACTCGGCTCTATGCCGCCAGTGTCAACAAGCATGAATTCGTGACCCAGCCACTCGCACTTGGAATAAATCCTGTCCCTCGTAACGCCCGGCGTGTCCTCAACTATCGACAGACGCTTGCCTATGAGCTTATTGAAAAGCGTGGACTTTCCGACATTCGGTCTGCCCACCACAGCAACGACAGGCAAAGGCATATATATCAGCCCTCCCTTATATTTTTTAATATTTATAACTTATAAAAATAATGTAGTTACTTTTATCATTTGTCAAAATAGACAGAAGAATCTACGCCTTTTTTTTGAAGTACTTTAACCAGGCGATCAGTCAAAAACTTGCATATACGTTTAAACACAGTAAGATTTCCAAATTCATTTACAAGTACGGGACTAACTGCATAATATACTTTTATAAAAAATCGTCCAAAAACATTTTTATCTAATATATTATCTCTAAATCTTCTAAGCGTCCACACTTGAGGGCAGTCATAAGAGCCGTATACACAGGTAGCAATATAGCACCCACGTTTCCTTTGTGAATTAGCAGGCGTTTGAGCAAAAGACTCCTGTTGCGTCTGCACCTCCAAATTCTGCGTAGCAGTTTCTGCACTTTCAGACCCGCTGAAATGATGCACTCTTCTTACAGGAAGTGACTCTATCGTGTCACTTATTCTCTTGCCTATATAGCTACCGCTTATACCATAGTTTGTCCATAACGTAATTATAGGTATTCCAGCTTCTTCACAAATCATATGAACCTTTTTGTCTCTTTCTCTTCTCAGATATGTAGTATGCGACCTATCATTGATTTCAATAACAAACTGTGGAAAGTAGTTCATGTCAGTTACCAAAAAATCAACGTTTCTGAACAGTTCGTTTTGATATCTGGAAGAATTGGTTTTTTTGATAAATGTAGCTAGGTTTGATTGCACCAACAATTGATAGCCTTCAGGAAGCTGCTCCTGTATACAGGTCATATATGATTTTTCAGTATAAGATATGACAGACTTTTTATCATACAAAAAACTCTCATTTGTTTGCTCTTCATGCCAAGTGCTTTGAGACTGTCCAAACCTATCTTCTATGCATGTATCTGTTGTAACCGTCTCATCTCTATCCTCGGTACATACAAGCTCTTTAATCATGTCGCCATCAGAATCTTTGTTATGATGTTTTAAATTAGAATCTGCACAGTCACATGGTTGGGTAACATAGTGCCATTTCCTGCACACCGGACACTTGACTATTTTACCTTCATTTTTAAGGTCGTTGCATTCTCGGCAAAGCACAAATCTACCACACTCTGCGCCGCAAACCTTACAAAGCATTTAACACAATCCCTTCAAGCATTTTCAAAAAGAAAAACCGGAGAAGGATTTCTCCTTCCCCGATTTTGAAGAGGATTAAGCCTCTTTCTTAATTACCTCAACGCCCTTGTAATAGCCGCAATTACTGCAAACCTTATGGGGAGAAGTTAAAGCTCCGCAGTTAGAACATCTTGAAAGTGCAGGAGTGTCGAGCTTCCATACGCTGGAACGTCTCTTGTCTCTTCTTGCCTTGGAGACCTTTCTCTTTGGTACTGCCATTTTTAAGCACCTCCTCTTGGAGAATTATTATCACATATGCCGCTTACGCCGTTCAGCTTAGCTTGCAGCCACAGTCCGACAGGTTAAGATCATGTCCGCATATCGGACAAAGTCCCTTGCAATCCGGGCTGCAAAGAATTTTAGTTGGCAGTGAAAGCAGCAAATCTGAAATTGCCAACTCATTGATGTCGAGGGTATCCTCAGGACAGTAAACATATTCGTCGTCATCAGAGCTTTCTGTCCTGATGAGGATATGCTCAAAATCCAGCTCATACCCGCGCTCAAATTCGTTAAGACATCTGTCGCACACATGGCGCATAGTACATGAAAGCGTGTAGCTGAGTGTAACTACTCCGGCATCATTTACAATGCTGCCTCTGAGCGAAAGCGGTGTTAAAAATGTACCCACGCCCTTGTATATTCCCAATTCCTCAAAAGGAATATGAAGATCAAGGTCTTTCCTGTCTCCTGCTCTGTCAAAGAGCTGCCTAAGCCTAAGTAACACATTCCACCTCAGAATATCATGTAGTATTATACTTGACGCGCTTGTAATTGTCAATATGTTTCCGAAATTTTTAAGCGCACAAAGTCGACGTCAGAGCACCGCTGTAAAATTACGCGAGATACTTCTTAACGCTGTCTGGAAGATTTGCATTGTCCTCTGAAACCGTAAAGACAATGGTGAGATCCTTTGCAACATCATTTATCTTATCCAGAAGAGCGGCAAGCTCGTCGTAGTTTCTTCCGCCAATCTTAAGGATACCGTCTACAAATATCTCTGATATATCATAGTTTGAAGCGATGGTTCCCATAAGGAAGCCATAGAACTTGTCGAAACTGTCTATTTCATACGCATCGACATCTACAAGACGGGCTCTGTAGTGGATATCGTAGGTAAGCTGCATGCTCTTCTCGATACACACGATGCTGCCCTTTGTCACAGCGACTGCGTCGTTAATCATATCGACCAGAATCTTGGTCTTGCCTGTGCCTCTTTTTCCGGTTATCAATTTGATCATAGTATTACCCCGTTTCCGCCCTTCCGGGCTGTTTCTATATTCCAGGCTGCCTTCGGCAAAGCGCTCGCACTCAGTCAAAAGCAGTCATTGGAGCCATTAGTATCCGAGCTTTCTTTCAAGCTCTTCCTTCTGGGATTCGTAACCCGGCTTACCAAGAAGCGCGAACATGTTCTTCTTGTAGCTCTCTACACCGGGCTGATTGAAAGGATTAACTCCGAGCATATAGCCGGAGATGGCGCACGCCTTCTCAAAGAAGTATACCATCTCGCCGAAATTGTACTCGTCAAGCTTGTCTACCTCTATAACGAGATTAGGCACTCCTCCCTCGGTATGAGCAAGAATCGTTCCCTCCATAGCCTTGCGGTTAACTACGGACATATTCTGTCCCGTAAGGAAGTTCAAGCCGTCAAGGTTATCCTTATCATTCTCAAGGTAAAGATCCTGCTTGGCGTTCTTTACGTCCACTACTGTCTCAAACATCACTCTTGAGCCATCCTGAATGAACTGACCCATCGAATGAAGATCGGTGGAGAATATTACGCTTGCAGGGAAGATTCCCTTGTGATCCTTGCCCTCACTCTCGCCGTACAGCTGCTTGAACCACTCATTCATCATGGCAAAGCATGGCTCATAGGATACCAATAGCTCAACAGCCTTGCCCTTCCTGTAGAGTATGTTTCTCAAAGCGGCATATTTGTAGCAATCGTTCATGTCGTCGTTTGCATACGCCACTCTCGCAGCCTGCGCGCCCTTCATTATAGCGTCAATGTCACAGCCCGCGGCGGCTATAGGCAAAAGTCCGACTGCGGTGAGAACCGAGTATCTGCCTCCTACGTCGTCCGGGACAACGAACGTCTCGTAGCCCTCCTCAGTAGAAAGGTCCTTAAGCGTGCCCTTGCACTTATCGGTGGTGGCGAAGATTCTTGTCTTCGCTTCTTCCTTGCCGTACTTGTCCTCAAGAAGCTTCTTGAATATTCTGAACGCCAGAGCCGGCTCTGTGGTAGTTCCGGACTTGGATATTACATTTACGCAGATATCCTTGCCCTCGCAAATAGAGAGGATTTCGTTTAGGTAGGTTGGGCTGATGTTATTTCCAACAAAATAAATATCGGGTGTGTCCTTCTTGAGATTGTTATAATACGGGCTCTTAAGAAGCTCTATCGCAGCCCTTGCTCCGAGGTATGAGCCGCCTATTCCTATCACTATAAGGATATCGGCTTTCTCTTTTATTCTTTTTGCCGCAGCCTTGATGCGCTCAAATTCCTCCTTATCATAGTCGACAGGAAGGTCGACCCAACCGAGAAAATCGCTTCCGAGTCCTGATTTTGTGGTCAGGAGCTGGTGGGCAGCGGTTATTTGAGCTCTTACAGCATCCAATTCATGAGAGTTTATAAACTTATCTGCGTATTTTGTAACTAACTTAATAGACATATGGCGTCATATCCTCTCTTTTAATTTTATCTATATTGTATCACGACTTGGATTATTTTGCAAGGAATTTTATTAAAAATATTATAACTTTTTTTGCACAGATTTCCGAAACGGATTTTCTCGCATGGCTATGCCACTCGGCTAACCGGCAAAAATAGCGGTTACAGCCTTTAAAAATGCGTAAAATAAATTGATTCTTTTTACCTCTGAAGCGGATACTATGTCGGCTGAATATATTTCCTCGTCGTCTATTGTGTAAATCACCTTTCCGACACAGCTTCCTGCCTCAAGCGGAGCTGTAATATCCGAAAAGTATTCGGTTGATATCTCAATATCGTCCTCTCTGCCGTTCCTTATCACAAATGGTTCAAGACCGGATATATCTGTTTTTACGTAAGTGTCAACGCCTTTACTTACTGCTGTATCCTCTAAAAATATGTCGTTTCTCTTCGGCTGGTATAACGTATACGCAGAAAAGCCAATATTCATCTTTTCTTTAGCGGTATTAAACCGCTCATACTCGTCCGGCTCACCGAAAATTACGCATATCATCGTCATGTCTCCCCGCTTGGCGGAAGCTACAAGGCAGTTGCCGCACTCTTCATGCGAATAGGCCTTCATGCCGGTAATTCCGCTGTAGGAGCGAATAAGCCGATTTGTGCTGACAAGCTCGGCTTTTCCGCCTCTGACATAGGTCATCCAAGTGGTCATATACTCAGTCAGAAAATCATATTTGCTAAGGGCTGATGCCAGTATCGCTGTATCGCAGGCAGTAGTTACGCTTCCATCTCCAACCCCCGTTGGGTCGGCATAATATGTCGAGACCATTCCGAGCTCAGACGCCCTTAGGTTCATCAAGCTCACAAAATTCTCTTCCGTTCCTCCGACCGCTTCCGCTATAGCCATAGCTGCGTCGTTGGCGTTGCCAACCGTTATCGCCATAATCAGCTCGTCAAGGAGTATCTGCTCGCCTGTATCCAGCCATATCTGAGCGCCCTGCTGAGAGTTCGCATTTTTTGATACGGTAATAACCGAGTCGGTACTCAGCTCTCCCCTGTCCATTGCCTCGCATAAAAGCAAAAGCGTCATAAGCTTTGAGGCGTGAAATGGTCTGAACAGCGCGTTTCCGTTATCGGAATAAAGTAAAGTCCCGGTCGAGCCCTCCATAAGCACATATGAATAAGGCACAGAAGATGATACAGAGTTTGAAACAGCCGGGACATCCTCTCCGTCAGCAAAAGCCGCCTCGCTTCCGAGTATAAATATCAAGATAGATAAGACTATGCAGACTATTTTCTTCATCTGAGATATGCACTCTCCGAATAAAATTTTCAGACATTAAGGCTTAGCCGTCATGTCCTATTAAATTTTATGCTTTCAAGCTGCAAATATGTGAGGCCTTTAGCCATAAAAACCACAAAAACAAACAGCAGACCTCTTAATCGGTCTGCTGCGTGTGTGCGCATATGAACGAACAGTTTTCTATTAAATCAAAATCGTAATTACTTCACAATGAATCTGTCAAGCTTCTTGACAAGATCGTCGCAGTTGTCAACATGAGCTACCAGCTCAACAGGTCTTGACAGATCGAGGCTGAATATGCCCATAATGGATTTAGCGTCTATAGAGTATCTGCCTGATACCAGGTCTACATCAAAGTCGCAAAGAGATATGATGCTCACAAATTCCTTTACATCGTTGATTGTTGCCAGTCTGATAAGAAACTTATTCATTGATATTTACCTCCAATTTTTGATTTCATGTATTTATAATATAGTCATGTCTTTGCCCTATACAAATACAGTATAACAGATTATTTTTTTCTGTCAATAGGAATTTACATACGAACATAAATATGATACCATATAAGTGATAATTATCGACGAATTCATAAAGGACATGATTTTTTGACAGTATTTTATTACACTTTCGGCTGCAAGGTCAATCAGTATGAGACAGACGCCGTTAGAGAGCTGATGGAATCACAGGGCTACAGTACAACGGATAAGCTTAATCTTGCGGATGTCTGCGTTATAAACACCTGCACAGTGACAGGCTCAGCTGACATCAAGCTAAAGCAGCTTCTGCATAAAATCAAAAGCTCAAACCCCAGTGCAGCTGTCGCAGTTTGCGGATGCTTTTCTCAGGCATATCAAACCTCCCCGCTCCTTAGCATGGCTGATGTTATTGCCGGGGAAAACAATAAATCAGAAGTCCCGGATATGATAAAGAAATACTTTGAAACCGGGCAGAAGCAGATAAAAATACTTTCCCACTTTCAAGGTGAAAAAATTGAGCCGCTCATGCTTAGCTTCGGGAGCGGGAAAACAAGAGCCGCAATTAAAATACAGGACGGCTGCGACAGGTTTTGCAGCTACTGCATTATTCCCTACGCCAGAGGCCGCTCGCGATCAAAGCCGGTCAGCGAAATAGTGTGTGAAGCAAAAAGGCTTGTCTCATCAGGGCACGCTGAACTTGTGCTCGTCGGCATAAACCTATCCTGCTATGGCGAGGATTTTAAAGACGGAACTACGCTTGCTGACGCTGTTAAAGCTGTCTGCGAAGAGAGCGGAGCCTGTAGAGTAAGGCTCGGCTCCATCGAGCCTGAGATGCTTACTCCGCAAATCATATCAGCTCTCTCTCGGCAGACAAGGCTTTGCCCTCAGTTTCATCTCTCCCTACAGTCAGGGTGCGACAAAACACTTTCACAAATGCGGAGAAGATATACCACAAGAGACTACATGGATATTGTCGCCTGCCTTCGTGACAAGTTTCCCGGCTGTTCTATAACTACAGACGTAATGGTAGGCTTTCCGGGTGAAACAGACGAGGATTTTCTTGAGTCCCTTAGATTTGTAACTAAAATCGGTTTTGCGGGCGTTCATGTTTTCCCCTATTCGCCAAGAGAAGGCACCGCCGCTGCAAAAAGAACCGACCTCATACCTGAAAGCATCAAGTCTGCCCGCGCGAAGCTGATGTCAGAAGCGGCGGAGGCCGGCAAAAAAGCCTACCTTGACTCGCTTGTCGGGACTGTCCAGAGCGTACTTTTTGAAAAAGAAAAGGACAGCGTCTGGCATCAGGGACACGCACCGTGCTATACGCTTGTAAAAGTCAAGCGGTTTACAGATACACTTAGACGGCAAATAAGAGACGTTCGGATAACCTGTGTACAGGATGACTTCTGCATAGGTGAAATCGAGGAATAAATAAACCGCATGTACTCGTACTTTTAAGAGTACATGCGGATATTTTATATCAGCTTTACGCTATCTTTCACCCTTGGTAGTGTGGTAGTAGTCAAAATCGGCGTGACCGCCCTCTGCAATCGTAGAATAGCAATAAAGCGCCGTTCTGTAACCGGTAAAGAGATCAAGGCTGTAGCTCATTGTAAAGCCCTTGCCTATCTTTACCCAGTTTTCGCCGTCCAGCGAGTAGTAGAACCTTGCCTGATCTTCGGACGTAATAATCCCGTTTTCATCGATTTGAGAGAAACGGTACTCAATTTTCAGGTATATTTCATCCTGAGAAATCTCTTCCTCGGAGACAATGTCCATTTCATCGCCTCTCGTCTGGTGAGCGAAGTAGGCATATTTCTTGCCATCTTCGTCTACTCTCACACCGACCATTCCGCAAAAGCTCTGGAAAGCGGCGATACCGGCGTAGTCTCCGTTATTTAAGCCCGAGGCATCCAAAAGAACCTCAGAAGTACATGTCGGTCCTTCTGTACGTTGAGTTAATGTGTTTTTGGCATGGAATATGTCGCTGTCGACCCTTCCTGTAGTGATCCTGAACCAGCCTTCCCTATCGGTAACGCTCCATAATTCCTCTTCAGGATTATGATTCCACTGCCAATACAGCGCGAGCTTGTTCTCATCATAGTCAAACTCATCATTATACATGAGAGTAGATTCCTGCCAGCTCTCAGCGTCTGATGTAACGGCAATCTGCTTTACAGCCTCGCCATTTTCGCCCATCATAGGCCAACCGTCCACCCATGTTACTGGCTGCAAAACGGGTATTCTTCCTACAGCTCCGTGATCCTGGAACAAAAGAGCATACCAGTCGCCCTCAGGAGTTTCCACAATTCCGCCCTGAGCTACACCGTTGCCGTAGTAGTCCATAGAATCACAGAGAACTACCTTGCCCTCGTACTCTCCCAAAAGTTCGTCAGACCTGAAGCAAAGCTCGCACCTCGCGACACCCGGCGTATTAGTGGCATAACTTATCATAGTGAGATAGTATGTGCCGTCAATCTTGTAAAAATGAGCGCCTTCAGCTCCGCTGAGTCCCTCTGCGACTCCGGTATTGAGCAGTTTCTGATCTACTCCGCCCTCCTTTACCTTTGAGCAGTCCTTTTCGAGCTCAGTAATATAGACATCGCCCGCGCCGTAAATAATGTACGGAGTTCCATCATCCTCAAAGAAGAGCGAAGCATCATGGAATACCCTGTTGAAGTCGTATCTTATCCAATCTGGGTTTTCTATATCCTCCGTCTTAAATATATAAGACTTGCCCTGATCGAGAGCACAGAACAACACATAGAAATATCCGTCGTAATAGCGTATGCTCGACGCCCACGAGCCCTGAGCGTACGAGTTGTTCTCACCGATAAGATCTGTCCTAAGGCTGTTCTCAAGAGTATCGTACACATAGCCTATAAGCTCCCAGTGAACGAGGTCGTACGACTTCATTATCGGAACTCCCGGGTTGAAATACATAGTAGTACTTGTCATGTAATAAGTGTCGTCAACCCTGATTACATCCGGGTCAGGGACATCCGCCCAAAGTATAGGGTTATCGGCAACGATTTTTCCTTCACCGGCGGATATATCCTGATTGTTAGAAAGCTGATTATTGTCGCCTTCTTCTCCTCCATCCGTGCAGGAAGCCATAAGCGTCAGCGTCATGACAGCACAGATAAATATTGCAAGAAATCTTCTTAATTTCATGGTTCTTCCTTCCTGTCTTCAAAATAATACTTCAAGTAAATAAAAACGCGCAATCCGGCAGGTACCGGACTGCGCGTTTTGCAGCAATAATTAAATCATACTATCTTCCCAACAGTCGGGAGCAGTAAGTCCGAACAGAGCGGCTACTGTCGGAGCTACATTGGCAAGTCCAAATTCGCCATCCTTGATAGAGTATTCGGTATCGTTGTCATAGATGATAAACGGAACCTTATTGAGTGAGTGAGCGGTTCTAACCTGAATCTCACCCTTCTTGTTTTTCTCCAACATCTCATCTGCGTTACCATGGTCGGCTGTAATCAGAACGGTGTAATTAAGCTCATCAGCGACCTTAAGAATCCTTGTAAGCCCGAGATCCACCGCCTCTACACCGATTCTTGTAGCGTCAAGGCTTCCGGTGTGTCCTACCATGTCGCCGTTGGGGAAGTTGCAGCGTATAAAATCATACTTTTTGCTCTGCATGGCGGCAATCACATCGTCTGTAATCTCAGCAGACTTCATCCAAGGACGCTCGTCAAAGGAAACATTATCTGAGGGTATTTCCTTATATGTTTCAAGCTCTTCAGAGAACTTCTCGGACTTATTTCCGTTCCAGAAGTAGGTAACGTGTCCGTATTTCTGAGTCTCTGATACCGCGTACTCATTCAAACCATTCGCCACGAGCAGTTCGGTAAGAGTATGCTTAATCTCAGGAGGATTTACAAGATACCTCTTGGGGATCTTGAGATCTCCGTCGTATTCAAGCATTCCCGCGTATACGACCTTGGGAACAGTTCCCCTGTCAAAGCAGTTAAAGTCCTCCTGATCAAACGCCATGGAAATTTCTATCGCTCTGTCTCCGCGGAAATTAAACAGAACTACCGAATCGTTGTCGCATATCCTGCCTACTGGCTCGCCGTTCTTGGCTACTACAAACGCGGGCAGATCCTGATCGATTACATCAGGATTCTCGCTGCGGTATGTCTCGATAGCCTCACGGGCGGAACTAAACTGCCTTCCCAAGCCGTGAACATGAGTATCCCAGCCGAGCTTAACCATATCCCAGTCTGCCATATATCTGTCCATGGTTATCTTCATTCTTCCGCCGCCGGAAGCTATCTTGCAGTCAAAGGTGTCGTCCTGAAGAGAAGCTATAAGAGTCTCAAGGTCATCCACATAGGTAAGAGCAGATGTTGCGGGAACATCTCTTCCGTCTAAAAGAATGTGGCATCTGACCCTTGAAACACCCATCTCCTTGGCTTTAACGATCATCTGCTTAAGATGTGAAATATTTGAGTGAACGTTTCCGTCCGAAAGCAGTCCTATGAAGTGAAGAGTGGAGTTGTTTGCCTTGCAGTTATCCACAAGCTCGTTCCATGTCTTGCTTTCAAACATCTTTCCGGACTCGATTGACTCGTTTACCAGCTTTGCTCCCTGAGAATATATCTGTCCGCATCCCAAGGCGTTGTGTCCGACCTCGGAATTTCCCATGTCATCGTCTGTAGGAAGTCCTACGGCTGTTCCGTGAGCCTTGAGCTTTGTATAAGGACGCTCTTTAAGAAGCTTATCGAGTGTGGGTGTGTTAGCCAGTGTGACGGCGTCTCCCAAACCTGTCTTGGAAAAGCCCACGCCGTCCATTACTATAAGTACAATAGGTTTCATATTTATCTCCTGATATCAGCCCTTTGTGGCTGCGTCTACGATTATTGCAAAATCATTCGCCTTTAGCGAAGCTCCGCCGATAAGTCCGCCGTCTACATTCTCTTTAGAAAGGAGCTCGGCAGCATTGCCTGCGTTCATTGAGCCGCCGTACTGAATGGTGATGGTGTCGGCTACGTCCTTGCCGTAAAGCTTGGAAAGAACGTCACGAATAAATCCGCAAACCTCCT
>CASDRM010000072.1 GCA_949283135.1 uncultured Ruminococcus sp. | reverse complement strand
TCTGTGTTGACATCACAGCCACACCCTTACGGCAAAGCCGCCTTTGAAAAAGTAGGTGTTCGTGTAATGTCCATCTGGTGGAGGCGACGGGAGTCGAACCCGTGTCCGAAAACCCCTTCGGAAAACCTTCTACGAGTGTAGCTTATCCTTTAGCTTCCCTCGGCAAGCGCTGACAAGCAAGCTCTGTGCCTTGGTATCCGGAAATGCACCGCATGGCTACCGGAGTCGCCACGCGGCGTTCACTGCTAATCGACGCCCAAACCAGTGCCGCAGTACTCACCGGCAGGACGGGCTGCTATTAAGCAGCAGCCAATTCTAAACTATTATTGTCGTTTAATTTTTAAGTTGCGTCATTTTAAGAGATTGGCGCTTTCTCTACTCGCTTATTCGCCGTCAGAATCCCCGTCGAAACCTTTACGCCCCCATATTCCGGCGGCGTCCGATTTACCCCTGTCTCTGCTTGCAGCAAGCGCTCCGAGAAAAAGAGCTTTTCAGACTCCGCCGATGATATTATTTTTTGCTTTTACTTTGCTTTTACTTATTGTGTCCGTGTCCGATTAAATAGTTATTCCAGATAAGTGACTACCTCGCAAAGCGGCTTTCTCGGCTTCGCGAGAGCCTGTGCTGCGGGCTCTCCTATCGGCAGAAGAGCGACCGGAGCATATTTTTGCGGAATATCAAAAGCCTTGCGGCAACCCTCGACGTCAAATGCGCCTATTATGCAGCCTCCGAGTCCCATGTCAGTCGCCATAAGAAGCATATTCTCCATGGCAAGCGCGGTGTCCTGAAGCATAAGCCTTTCCGCTCTGTCAGGTGACGCGGCGCGCAGCTCGTTGCCATCAGTGCATATTACAAACACGACCGGAGCAGACAAGACCCAATCAGCACAGACGCCTGTAAGCTTTGCCTTTTCGCTTTCATTGGTAATTGCGTAGAAGTGCCAGGACTGGATATTTCTCGCGTTGGGCGCGTTTATGCCCGCTGTGAGTATCTTATCTATCTCCTGACGGGAAAGCTTTCTTTCAGTATACGCCCTTACGCTTCTTCTGCCAAACAATACGTCGGTAAATTCCATTATCTCGTCCTCTCCTTTATCGCGCGTTCTATATCCCTCTGCGACTGACGTTTTGCCATATCGTCACGCTTGTCGTAGAGCTTCTTGCCCTTGCAGAGTCCTACCTCCATTTTCACCCTTGAGCCCTTATAGTACAGCTTCATCGGTATCAGCGTAAGCCCCTCCTGCCGCACCTTATCATACAGCCGGCGTATCTCGGACTTGTGAAGAAGCAGCCTTCTTACTCTTCTCGGATCCTTATTGAAGATATTCCCCTTTTCGTACGGGCTGATATGCATACCGTTGACATAGATCTCGCCGTCGGCTATTTCGCACCAGCTGTCCTTGAGATTGACCCCGCCGCACCTTATAGACTTTACCTCAGTGCCGACAAGCTCTATTCCCGCCTCCAGCGCTTCAAGCACAAAGTAGTCATGCCTCGCCTGTCTATTGTCCGCTATGATTTTTGTGCCGCCTTTCTCAGCCAAACCCATGTCACCTCGATTACTTTTCGGTATGAAAATTATACCCTCTAACTATGAAAATGTCAACTGAGGAAAGCTGTCGGATTACAGCGCAATATCGTCACTCAATGACAATGTCTACAACCTCGAGCGGACTGAGCTTTCCGCTCTCCACGCTCAAAAACAGATGCCACTGCGCCATATCGGATGTGCCTATCTCGGGTACATTTCTTCTTATCGTTACAGTATAGCTTCCGTCGTGGCTCTGGGTGACGCTTGACACCGCATGTGTTATAGAACCGCTCGGCTCGCTGAGAATTATCAGCACAAGATCGTTTTGCTCGAACCACTCGTCGGTAAGCGCGTTCGCGAAGTCATACCAGCCCACCTGACCGTATGCCGCCCTGCTCTCAAGGTCGTACGAGCTCTTATTCTGCTCGTAATACTCCATGAGCTCGCCTCTTGACCTTATAACAATATACTGAGGGTACAGGATATCCTGCGCGGCTATGCAGTCCGTCCTTATAAACAGCGCGCCGTAGTTTACTCCCTCAGGCTCTCCCACCGCGTCGTACGGCTCTCCGGCAAACTGAGGACCGTAATACTCGTCGAGGATAGGAAGAAGCTCGGGAGTAGCGTCGCAGTAATCCGCCACCACTCCGCCCTTCCTGAACAGGTGCACGGGAGCTTTTCTGCCCAGCTCTATCGTCATGTGGTCGTTGCCCTGGAAGCCGGTGTACGCTTTACCGTTTGCCGAGAACCTCGCGGCGTGGTCTATCGCCTTGGTCTCGTCCGAGAAGTAGCTGAGAATTATCTCGTCCCCGTTGGAGACCATTATCCTGCACATGCTGTCCGGCTGGTACATATAAAGCTGCTGGAGCGGCGTCACCCATGTGGTGGCGCAGGTGAAGCCTGCCGCGGTAATTCTGTTGACCAGCTCGATCGCGTACGGCGGGAAGAAGTAATCGCTGCCCGCTCCCGCGAACTCATAACCAAAGATGCCGTTCAGAAGCTGCAAATCCTCTCCCACAGGGGAGTTGTACTGGATTATATACGAGCCGTAGACCCACAGGTGCACCGGCGAATTATAGTCTATTATCTTGGATTCTGAACCGGAATCAAAGCTGCTTCCGTCAGAGCTGAAGTAGCCGGAATAGGTCTCGGCGGACTTTGAGCTGTCAAACCTGATGACGCTTATACCGCTGTTGCCCGAGCTCGCGTAGCTTGCCTCTACCTGACCGTACTCGCCGCTCACTTCCGAGGCTTCGGGCTCACCGTATTCCCTGCCGTTTTCCTCAAGAGTGGAAAGAATCAGCGTCATCAGGTCGTCCTCCTGCTCGGAGGCATCCTCAGGCTGTGTCTCCTCGCTCACCTGCGTTTGAGCATCGTCAGGCTGCAAAGCTTCGGTCGTTACTGTGGTCTCGGTGGTGTTGGTAGGCTGGGTTGTAGCTTCCGTCTCAGCCTGCGGCTGTGTACTATTTGTAGCCTCAGTCTCGTCGGTCGGGACCGTGGTCATGTCCTGATTGCGCTCTTCATCGGCAGTGCAGCCGCAAAGCGCAAGGCACATAGCTGCGGCAAC
The DNA here is from genome assembly GCA_949283135.1 of uncultured Ruminococcus sp. Lineage (GTDB taxonomy): Bacteria > Bacillota > Clostridia > Oscillospirales > Ruminococcaceae > Faeciplasma. The sequence goes on along the minus strand of CASDRM010000072.1, from coordinate 3,398 downwards.
CGCCGCTGCCGCTATTCTCTTTGAAATTCTCATTATTTTAACTTCGGCGTTCATTTTTATACCGTCCTTTCCGGAAGTATTCAAAACCGTCCTGTTAGTATGCCACATGCCGGCTTAATTCAGCCGGCACATCGCCTTACACCAGTAATACAATCAAGCAGCTCAATTTATTGCGCTTGGCTATACTTGGCTTTTTCGGGCTTTTCATACAGGGCTATGTCCTGCTACTTTGATGTAAAAAGCCGGAAAGGCAGCGCCAATTCGACAGGCTGTGCATTCCGGCTTGAGTGTAAGCATAGGTAAGTGCCGTCAGGTTCTCGCGGCAGACTGGGTTATCGCAGTCACGACTGCCCATACGACGTTATAGATTATTACAAAGCTGCCCGTAAGCACTCCTCCGAACGAGCCGGTGAACGCAAATATTACCGCGAGCACAACTCCGAGAAGCGCGGAAAGCGCCTGTATCCCCACGCCCACCATCGCAGATCGCTGAAGCCTCTTCGCTCCTATGAGCAGCATGGCGAGCGAGGCGAAGCGCCCCGAATAGATCATCGGTGAAGACATCTGCGCCACGTATGAGGTCTGAGCGTCATAGTCGGCATGGTATCTGAACGGAAGCAGCTTAAAGGTATTTGGAGATACCCCGAACAGCTCGGACAGCCTGGTTATGCTCAGAAGAGAATCCACCGAGCGAAGTATCACCGTGATCTTCTCCTTCTCAAGCTGCCTGAGCGCCCTTGAGACCGACACAGACGGCTTGATCTTTACAACGAATATCATGGCGAGGCTTCCGCCTATCGACAGGTATACAAGGCTGTCGCCCTTGGCGTAGCCCGCTTCCTTTTCAAGCGAGGGCACGCCCTCTATCGAGTGGCTTTCCATCAGCGCTCGGTTTCCGAAGAGGACCCGCTTGTTCTCTATCCAGCCGGAAAGCCCGAGACCGTCCTCGTAAATGTAGCTCTCAACCGGGTAAAGCATCTCTGTCTTGCCCTTTATCATCTTGTAGAACGCGGAACGAAGTATGCTCTCGGTCTGGCAGCACAGCGAAGCAGCGTAAATTATTCCGTCCTCGATGGGAACCTTTTTGACCGGCTTGAGGTTTATTATATCCACCATTCCGTCGGGGAACAGGTCTACCGCGTCCGCCAAAACAGAATTAGTGTCCGCAAACTTGTCCACAGCCGAGTATCCGAGCATGACCGCCGAGGACTGGAGATACTTCTTCGACGCCTTGGCAAGGGGAATATTCGTCACCAGCATCATTCCCATCGCGGAGCATACAGCCATTGTTCCCGCGGCGCAGGAGAGCGCGTATAGCGCGCGGTCTGAGGTCTCGGTCGCTCCCTCGGGACAGATGAACGCCGTTATGACCCCGACTATTATCGCTATTCCAGCAGCCACCGGCACATATATCTTGGAAAATGCGTCGGTAAGGTCGGCGGAGTAGCTGTTTTTTATAAAATCATTGACAAACTCGGTTTTTCTCGCGGTGGAAAGTGAGGGAAAATCCGTAAGAGCTCCCTTCGTGAACCTTGCCGCGACGTCCTCGTCATCTATGTGCATGGCGGCGTACTTTGAATAGCCGCCCGAAATGTACCTGAAGTTTCTCTCAGTCCTCGTAACTATCAAAAGCTTGCCCATCGTGTTGACCAGCAGCCCGATTATCGCCACGCTGACGTATACATGAGACAGCTTCATCTGAACAAGCTCGGTATCGGACAGCAATGCAATAGCGCTCACCAGGCTGAATATTACCGTCACCGCGGCAAGACTGTCGCTGTCCGCCTTGAGTGTAAAGAGCTTTTTGACTCCAACCGATAATACTGTGTAGGATACGAACGCCGCAACCAGACCGAGTATTACATTTGCGAAAACATAGGATGTCGGCTGCGTAAGAAGAGGTATCAGGGCAAGACCCGAGTCTGTCGCCAAAGCCATATACGCGCTCACTATCCCCAAGACAAGCAGCACGCAAAGCCTTACCACAAGGCTGGACTTGAGAAAAGCTATGCTGTCAGCCATCTCCTTTGCCTGATCGAAGCTCTCGAAGTCCGCCACAGAATCCTTTTCAGGCTTGGACTCATCCTCAGACTCGGCTATAAACTCCTTGACACGCTCACGCCTCTTTGAGTTGAGATACGCAAGCCTCTCCTCCTCGGTGGCGTTTTCGTCAAGCCCCACCTCGGTGCTCGGTATTACTTTTTTCTCAATACCGAGGTCGATATCGTTTATCGACGCGCGGTTTACCGGCGCGACCTTCTTTTGAGCGGGCTTCTGCGTCCCGCGCTCGCTCTTTAGCTTTAAGAGCCCCTGCATGATAACGTCGTCGGCGTTTCTGCCTGTGACCGCCCTGATCTCGGGCATTCCCGCCGGAGGCTTCGGTATATCCTCCTGGACAGGCGTTGAGGGCTTGGGCTTTGACAGAGTTTCCTCAAGCGCCTGAGTGCCCTGAGAAGTTCCGCTTCCGTGCCGTATAGTCTCGTCCGGGACTGTCTCAGCGGTTTTTTCAGCCGCGGCGCTCTTATCAGCGGCTCCCTCGCCGGCACCCGCAACGCCGCCATCAGCCGTTAAATCCTCACCCGGGTCAAATACAAAGCTGTTGTCCCCTATCTCGAGCACGTCCTCTATGACCTCGGTCTTTGTCGGCTGCGTGTGAGCATGACCCGCGCCGTCCAAAAGCGAGTCTATATCGACGTCCTCCTGAGGCTTTTTGACAGACGACTTGTGTGTGTACTCCTCAAGTATATCTTCTACCGATAAGTTTTTGTCAGCCATTTTCTCTAATCCACCCTTGCCTGGCAAAGGCTTCTCCTTTCGCTTTATCTGCTTGTCCCTCGGTAAAAACATGCCGCCCGGGCACTATTCACCGAAGCACCAATATCAGCCCTGACCTGCCTTTATTTCTCTTTGTCTGACTATCTCGTACATGAATATCCCCGCAGCCACCGAGGCGTTAAGCGAGGTTATCTTACCCCTCATCGGAAGGCTCAGCATGAAGTCGCACTTTGAAGCGACCAGCTTGCCCATTCCGAAGCCCTCAGAGCCTATCACCAGACCTATAGCTCCGGTGAGGTTCGCCTTATCGTATCTCTCGCCGGAAGCGTCTGTTCCGTAAATCCACACGCCGCTCTTTTTAAGCTCATCGATGGCAGCCGGAATATTCGACACCCTCGCCACCGGCAGCAAGCTCGCAGCTCCCGCCGAGGTCTTATATACTGTGTGATTCAGGGACGCGCTCCTGCGCTTGGGAATGATTATTCCGTGCGCGCCGGCGCTCTCCGCAGTTCTTATGATAGCGCCCAAGTTGTGCGGATCCTCTATCTCGTCGCAAATTATAATAAACGGGTCCTCGCCCTTTGAGCGGGCTATATCAAGTATATCCGACACGGAAACATACT
>CASDRM010000071.1 GCA_949283135.1 uncultured Ruminococcus sp. | reverse complement strand
CTATCAAGATTTTTTTGAAAGAAGATTTGCCAGCCGCATTACGGACTGAAGGTACAGCAAAAGCCGGCGTCAGAATGTGACACCGGCTTTTAAGCCTGTTGACATGGAGTGTTGTTAAGATTTTGGCGGTCTTAAAACCCGATCAGTTATCCTTATTTGAATCGTCGGAAGTCGAGCCGGCGGCGTCAGACATTTCCTGCGCAAAGCTAGACGCAGCTTTCTCAAGATCCTTAGAGGTTCCAGAGAGGGCACTGTCTGCATCGCTGTCGTTAAAGCTGAAGGAAATGGGTGCCGTGCGTGAATCAAGTCTTTCGTCGAGCTTGTTCGCGACATAGTCGGCAATCTTAGTGGAGACTTCGCTTACCTTGTCGGCAGCTATGACAATTCCGCTCATTACTCCGTCAACAATGGTGTTTACCGCTGTTTTCATGTCGGCAGGCTCATCCTCATCGCTGTACTCGCAGTTATCTACGCACTTGTCGCAGTCTCCGCATTCATCATCGCAGCCGCACTCATCGCCGTTCCACGAGTCGCAGTTGTCGCACTTGTTGAGAAAATCCTCCTCATCAGGGCTCCACTGGTCATCGTAGTCGTAGTCGCTGCGCTTCTGAGCTTTCTTAGATACGGAAACAGCCAGCGCGGCAGCGGCGGCGGCAGCTCCGAGCCCGAGAGCTATTTTAAGAGCATTATTCATAGAAACATCTCCTTACAAATTGTTAGTTATACTATAACATAAATTACTTAAGATTGCAACACTTTGCGGCAAGTTGCTTTACATGTCCCCACTTAGATGCATAATTATGCTTATCGCCGCTATGGGAGCGGTCTCGCAGCGAAGTATTCTCTGTCCGAGCCAGACGATTTTCGCGCCGTTATGCCGGCACAGCTCTATCTCTGACTGTTCAAACCCGCCCTCAGAGCCTACAAGAACGCCTATGGTCATGCCGGAACGAATACCGAACTCACTCAGCGAGCTTCCGCCCTTTTCGTAGCATACAAGTCCAAGATCAAGCCTTGAAAGTTCCTCGGCGCATTCCTTCAGGTTTATTATGTCCGAAACCTCGGGAACAATTCCTCTTCCCGACTGCTTTGCGGCCTCAAAAGCTATTTTTGCGAGCCTTTCGCGCTTTTTTGCGAATTGCTCGTTTGACGGTCGGGAGACGCACCTGCTTGTCAGAACCGGCACTATCCTGACTGCGCCGAGCTCAGTCGCTTTCTGGACAACAAGCTCAAGCTTATCCAGCTTCGGCAGAGCCATGAAAAGGGTGAGCTTTATTCCGGGCTCGACTGAGGGAGCCTCGGATATTACCTCGAGAGTAACCTCTTCATCGCTGATTGTGAGAATTTTACAGTCATAGTCGACACCCTCGTGACAGACGGTGAGCGGGTCTCCGAGCCTCATTCTCAAAGACCTGCCAATATGCTTGGCGTCCTGTCCTCTTACTACCGCGGTATTGCCTGCCGGAGGATCAGGAATGAAAAATCTCGGCATTCGGAACCAACTCCTTTGACGCGGGTTTTTGATTATTATAAATCCGAAGAGAAACAGTTGCAAGTATTTGGGACAATTTTCGCATTATTTTCACGAAGCTGTCACATTGGTATGTTAGCATGACACTACAATGAGATATTGAGGAATCGCAGATTTTTGATCGTAACAATTTTTTGACTATACCTCCGCCTATTTTATATCCCCCCAAGGGCTCCTGCCGTGTGCAAAAAAGCACACTGTAGGAGCTGTTTTTATTTTGCGGCAAATATTCCTTGAATCTGCCCTCTTTTTTCCCTACCGTTATTGCATAATTTGCAATGCTGTGATATTATATAGCTTGACAATGTGATGTATAAAATATGTGAAAGGGGTTATGTCATGGCTCGCAGGGATAAGACAAATTACTATCTTGACATCGCTGACGCCGTTTCGGAGAGGGGAACCTGTCTGCGCCGCAGGTATGGCGCCGTAATAGTAAATAACGACCAGATAATTTCCACAGGATATGTCGGAGCGCCGAGAGGACGCCAGAACTGCACGGATCTGGGCTATTGCGTCAGGAACCAGCTCAATGTCCCAAGAGGGGAAAGGTATGAGCTTTGCAGGAGCGTTCACGCCGAAATGAACGCTATCATCAACGCTCCGAGAGAGCAGATGATAGGCGCGACGCTATATCTTTGCGGCAGAGAAGCGGATACAGACGAATACATAAAAAATTCCTGCTGCTGTTCGCTTTGCAAGAGGATGATAATAAACTCCGGAATAGAAAGAGTTGTTATACGCGACGACGATATGAACTACAGAAGCATACCGGTCTACGACTGGGTGATAAACGACGACTCGATATCCGGTCAGTTCGGATATTGACGGTGCGGAGCGGGGATTATTCTTTGAGCATTTCAGTTTATTCACATGCCGCCGCCGAGACGGTGGAAATAGGGAAAAAAATAGGCGCTTTGCTTCGACCGGGGGATGTTATAGCCTATAAGGGAGGACTCGGCGCTGGCAAAACCACTCTCACCAGAGGAATAGCTGTCGGAATGGGTTTAAGGGACGATGTCAGCAGCCCCACCTTTGCCTTGGTGAATGAATACCGGCTGCCCGGCGTAACTCCGCTGTTCCACTTTGACATGTACCGCATAAACGGTGGCGCGGAGCTTGAGTCGATAGGCTTTTTTGACTATCTTCAGGCAGGCGGAGTAATAGCCGCAGAGTGGAGCGAAAACATTTCGGACGAGCTTCCGGACGGAACCATATTCATAGAAATTGAACGAACAGGCGAGGAAGAGAGAAGGATTACCATTGACGGGGGTGAGAGGTTTGACTGTATTGGGGATTGACACGTCGGGAAAAACCGCCTCCTGCGCGGTGCTGCGGGACGATATACTTCTCGGTCAGCGCTCGGTGTACACAAGCCTGACTCACTCGCAGGTGATACTTCCTTTTGTCGAAAGGCTTCTTGACGACGTTGGTCTGAAGCTTGGCGATATTGATATCATAGCCGTTGCGGACGGTCCGGGGTCTTACACCGGACTCAGGATAGGCATATCCGTTGTAAAGGGGCTGTGCTATGACGGAAAGCCCTGCCTCGGAGTGTCTACCCTCGAAGCGCTCGCTTATAATTGCGCTGCGGCAAAAGCAAGGATAATTCCGGTTATGTCTGCAAGACCGGGAATAGTATATTTCGGGGCGTATGACTCTGACGGCGAGAGCATTTCATGTGCAGCAGACGACAGGGTGGCGCCGGTCGGAGAGCTTGAGGCAGTTGCCGATGGATATCAGGGCGACATCATCCTGACGGGAGATGCGGCGCAGACGGTTAAAGACACGCTTTTTTTAGACAATCCGAGCGTAAGGATAGCTCCCGTTTCACAGCGGCTCCAGCAGGCGAGCGGCGTATGTGAGGCGGCTTTGAGACACCTTGATATGGCGGGCGGCGCAGCCTCCCTCAACGCGAGGTACTTGCAGGTAACGAAGGCTGAAAAGGACTTGTTTGAAAAGAATTCGCACAGCAATAGTTAATCATACTCAGACTCAGCAAGGTCGGAAAGGATGTATAGATATGAAAATAGGAATAGGAAACGATCACGCCGGAACAACGCTTAAGCTTGAGATATGCAAGCACCTTGACGAAATAGGCGTGGAGTATGTAGATTTCGGAGTTGCTCCCGGGGAGGCGATAGACTATCCCGTAGCGGCGGAAAGGGTTTGCAGGCAGGTAGTAAACGGCAATGTCGACAGGGCCATACTCATCTGCGGAACCGGCATAGGCATTTCAATAGCCGCAAACAAGATAAAGGGAATAAGGGCGTGCGCCTGCTCCGACTCATTCTCCGCCAAGTACACAAGGCTTCATAATGACGCCAACGCGCTCTGCCTCGGAGGCAGGGTAGTCGGCGCGGGATTGGCGTGCGAGCTGGTGGATCTGTTCCTGAATACGGAATTTGAGGGCGGAAGACATCAGAGAAGAGTTGACTTGATAACAAAGCTTGAGCAAGAGGGAAGCTGCGAGTAAGTCCTTTATTTTAAACTCGGTCTCAGCGCTCATGGGACTTGCGGGCGTTCTGCTTGTCGTTGTCCTGATGTTTTTGGGTGGCTCCTTCATCCTCATTGTACTGGGGTTTGTCCTGCTTGCCGCGGGGGTGGCAGTCCGCGCGGTAAGTATCAGATGTCCCTTTTGTTACCACATTGTAGCCGATTGCGGCGGGCAATGTCCGTACTGCGGGAACATCCTAAAAGAGGACAGCAGGAAATAGAATATAAAAACCACCGGCTGTCACAGGCATCTCGCCTGCGGCAGCCGGTTTGCTGTGCGTTTATTTCATCAGCCGGTCAGGCAGCCCTGAAAACAGGGCGCAAAGCCTGAAAGCCGTGATAGGGTTTTCTCAATATCAATTTTTCTTCTTCTTAAGAACGACTACTGCGACAACAATTATCGCAACAACCACTACAGCGGTAATGACAATAATGATGGTCGTAGCGGAGCCGGAGCTTGAAGAGCTGCTTGAAGAATCAGCGTTTGCAGGGGTCTCGGCATTATCGTCGGCAGGAGCGGGCTCCTCCTCTTCTACAGGCTCAGCCTCGCCGCAGTTTGCGCATACGCCGTCAACATAGTTATGTCCGAGAGCAGAGCCCTCAACAGTTCTGGTATCGGTCTCGCCGCATACGGAGCAGGTAGCAGTCTCAGTACCGTCATCCTCGCAGGTTGCGTCGTCGTTAGACACATACTCTCCAAAGCTGTGTCCCAAAGCTGAACCCTCGTCTGTTACGGTTTCTTCATATCCGCAGATCGAGCAAACGCCGGTCTTGGTTCCGTCCTCGGCGCAGGTGGCGTCTCCGTTGGATACATATTCAGTAATGGTATGTCCTACGACGCCGCAGGCAGTTCCGCCGGCAGCCTTATAAGCCTCAGTGTCTCCCTGGAATACCTCGCATACCTCAAGCGAGAGGTTTACAAGATTTGTGTCATAGGTAGGACCCTTGAAGTTGATCTCGTTGGCAAGGTCAACGCCCTTTGCCTCTTCGTCGGAAACCACGAAGGTGACGTAAACATCAAAAGCGCCGCTCTCATAGCCGGTAACAGCCTCACTCATGTTGATGATATTTGAGGCTCTGTCCCAGCCGTTTTTCTCGAGGAACACTCTGAAGTTTCCGTCAGCCGAGCCCTTGATATGTACCAGAACAGTCTCGCCGAGGAGATACTCCTGGGGAAGCTTGAAGGAAATCTGAGAAGCGTCCGCAAGCGTAAAGCCTGTCTCGCCGAAGACAGCGGTATCTGCTGTGAAGCTTCCCTGGTTATCCTGGGTAAGAGGAACCGGAGTCATCAAATCGTCTGCATATGCCATGGCCGCAAAGGCAAAGAGCATGACAAGAACGGTAACGACTGAAAGTATTCTTTTCATATTCAACTCTCCTTAAACATATTTGCGGCTCACGCCGCATTCAGCATATCAGCATTATAACATATGCGTTATGCGATTTCAAGGGCAAAGGTGGGCAAAAAGCACAAAAACAGCCTATTTTGCCCTTTTTGGCGAGAGGTTTTCAAATTTTGTCTATCTTAATAAAACTGAGCTTCTTACGCACACAAATAAACAGAAGTAACTATTTGGACGCAGCGCAAGCAGATTTTCTTGAAAATCATGTTTTTACGCTTGTAAAGATACTCCTTTCGCGCTATAATTACTTTGTATTGTTATATCTGTCCGAATTATTATGTATGATTTTGGAAAAGGGAAGATAGAAAATGAAGGTAGAATTGCATAACTTAACAAAGAAATTTGCCGGCGGCGCGAGGGGAAAAGACACCGTCACCGCGGTGGACAATCTGAGCCTTGAAATTCCGGACGGTAAGCTTGTAGGGCTTTTGGGACCCTCGGGATGCGGAAAGAGCACCACGCTGTTCATGATCTGCGGACTACAGAAGCCGACTGCCGGAAAAATATTCTTCGGCGAGGACGACGTCACCGGTCTTCCGCCTGAGGCGAGGGGAGTAGGGGTCGTGTTCCAGAATTACGCGCTTTATCCTCACCTTACCGTCAGACAGAACATACTCTTCCCGCTCCAGAACCTTAAGGGAAAGGACAAGCTTTCTAAGAGCGAGATGCTCAGACGGGCTGAAGAGGCTGCGCGGCTTGTCCAGATAGACGGGCTTATGGATCGCAGACCGAACGAGCTTTCCGGAGGTCAGCAGCAAAGAGTCGCTATAGCCAGAGCCATGGTCAAGATGCCGAGGGTACTGCTTCTGGACGAGCCGCTTTCCAACCTTGACGCAAGGCTCAGGCTCCAGACCCGCGAGGAAATACGCAGGATCCAGCGCAGAACCGGCATAACCACGGTGTTTGTCACGCACGATCAGGAGGAGGCTATGAGCATTTCAGACATCATAGTCGTAATGAAAGAGGGCGTTGTCCAGCAGACGGGAAAGCCGCAGGATGTATACGACAACCCGGTAAACCTGTTTGTCGCGAAGTTTCTGGGAACGCCTCCTATAAATGTGTTCGAGGGAAGGATAAGCTCCGGCAAGCTTGTAATGGGAGAGGACGCGGTTTTGAATGTAAGCGGCGCACAAGATTGCGATGTGATTGTAGGCATCCGCCCGGAGGGCTTTATTCCGGACGAAAAAGGGGCGCTGCGGTGTACTCTCACGGGAGTGGAGGTCATGGGCAGGGACAAGAGCGTTATCTTCACCAGCCCCTGCTCCAAGGCTCCGAGCATAAGGGCTGTTGTCAACGCCGAGAGCGTTGTGGACACATCCTCGCACGAGGTCAGGTTTACGCTAAGACCCGGAAAGGTGCTCCTGTTTGATAAGACCACCGAAAAGCGGCTTGAGTGCGAGCTCAGTCAGGCTCAATAGCTGTGCCTGAGCTGAAAAAGGAGAGTGAAAGTATGAAGTTTCAGCACTTTAAGGGGTGGATATACCTCCTGCCGGCGATACTTTTTCTCGGCGCATTCATGGTTTATCCGCTCATAGACGTGTTTATTTATTCTGTTGAGGAGGGGTATAACTTCGCCTCGCAGACCTATTCAGGAGTGGGCGGGTTCAACTTTTCCTATGTGCTGCATGATCCCTATTTTTTGCAGGCTCTGAAAAATACATTTCTTCTGGTGATTATAACCGTTCCGACCTCGACTCTGCTCGCGTTGCTGATATCTGTCGGGCTGAGCTCGATAAAGCCACTCAGAAGCCTTTATCAGACGATTTACTTTCTGCCCTATGTCACCAACACCCTCGCGGTAGGACTTGTGTTCATGATTCTTTTTAAGAAGACCGCCTACAGCGACGGACTGGTCAACCTGTTGATAAACTGGTTCGGCGGAAGCTCGGTGGATTTTATCGACGGACCCTACTGGGCGAAGCTGTTTGTTCTGTGCTTCTACACAATATGGATAGTCCTTCCTTTTAAGATACTTCTTCTAACCAGCGCGATATCGTCGGTGGATCAGAGCTACTACAATGCCGCAAGGGTGGACGGCACCTCGAGATTCAGAACCTTTACACGCATAACCCTGCCGATGATCTCCCCGACGCTGTTTTACCTCATAGTCACAGGCTTTATCGGCGCTTTCAAGGCGTACAGCGACGCGGTGGCTCTCTTTGGCACCGACCTCAACGCCTCCGGGATGAACACCATCGTGGGCTATGTGTACGACATGCTCTACGGCGACAGCGGAGGATATCCCTCATATGCTTCGGCTGCTGCTGTGATACTGTTCGCGATAGTTCTGACAATAACCTGCATCAACCTGCTGATAAGCAGAAAATACACCCACTATTGAGAGGCGAGCTGTATGAATAATTCTACTTACGAAGACTATTCCAAAATAGAAAGATCGGTGTCGCTCAGACGCAGGATTTTCAACGGAATAACCTATTTTCTTCTCTCGGTGTGGGCTGTCGCGGTGCTGTTCCCGTTTTACTGGATGATACTTACATCGGTGAAGAGCTACGGCGAGTACAACTCCGAGTACATTCCGAAGTTTTTTACTGCCACGCCGACCTTGGAAAACTATACCGAAGCCTTTACCTCGGTGCCGCTGGGAAGGTACCTTTTAAACACGCTTATTTTTACCGTGCTGACAACGGCGATAATGATGGTAGTGATAACCCTTGCCGCCTACGCCTTTGACAGGCTTGAGTTCAGGGGAAAGAACCTTGTGTTCACCGCGTTTTTGTCTCTGATGATGATACCAAACGAGCTCGTTGTGATAACCAATTATGTAACCGTCACCGAGATGAATATGCGAAATACCTTTATGGGTCTGATACTTCCCTCTGTCACGTCGGTATTTTATATATACCTTTTAAGGGAGAACTTTGCTCAGGTTCCTGACACCCTTTACTATGCCGCCAAGGTGGACGGCACCTCAGACCTAAAATATCTTCTTAAGGTAATGGTGCCAATTTGCCGCCCCACTCTGATAACCATAGGGATACTCAAGGTCATAGAGTGCTGGAACTCATATGTTTGGCCAAGGCTTGTCACCGACGACCCCGACTACTATCTTGTGTCGAACGGTATTCAGGAGATACGCGAAAACGGCTTTGGCAGGGAGAATATACCGGCGATGATGGCTGCCGTGGTGGTAATCAGCGTTCCGCTTATACTTTTGTTCCTCATATTCAGGAAGAAAATCATGGAGGGCGTGTCAAGAGGGGGTACGAAGGGTTGATTAAGGCTAAGCTATTGAGAACCGCCGCCGTCCTGATTTCGGTCATGACGCTGCTCGTCTCGCTTTCCGGCTGCCACGGCTCGAGGGAAGCTCTTAACGAATATGAAATGCCGGAATCGTTCGATATGGACACGGAGTACGAGATAACCTTCTGGGCGAAAAACGACACCAACAAGCGGCAGACAGAGATATACGCACAGGCTATCGAGGATTTCGAGGAGTACTACCCAAATATCACGGTAACTTTACGGCTCTACACCGACTACAACGACATATACAATGACGTCATAACCAATATTTCAACCCAGACCACGCCGAACGTCTGCATAACTTACCCCGACCATATCGCCACCTATCTGACCGGCGAGAATGTGGTAGTGCCGCTTGACAGCATCTTCGATGACGAAAAGTACGGGCTCGGCGGAAGCGAGGTTAGGTTCGACTCGGTCGGCAGAGATGAGATAATAGACAAGTTTTTAGACGAGTGCAAGGTAAACGGAAGGTATTACGGAATACCATATATGCGCTCCACCGAGGCGTGCTATGTGAATAAAACCTATGTGGAAAAGCTCGGATATACTCTTCCTGATGTACTGACATGGGATTTTGTCTGGGAGGTATCGGAAGCCGCTATGGCAAAGGATGAGGACGGCAACTTTCTGGTAAACGGTCAGAAGGTAATGATACCTTTCATCTATAAGTCCACAGACAACATGATGATCCAGATGCTACGCCAGCTTGACGCGGGATATTCAACCTCAACAGGAAGCATACAGATCTTCAACGATACCACCAAGGAGCTGCTGTATGAGATAGCCGAGCACGCCAAGACAAGGGCTTTCTCTACCTTTAAGATATCCAGCTATCCCGCAAACTTTTTGAATGCCGGACAGTGCATATTTGCTGTCGACTCGACAGCCGGCTCGACATGGATGGGAACTGACGCGCCGCTTGTCGATATAAGCGAGGATGAGATAGTAGAGTTTGAGACCGCGGTTCTGCCTGTACCTCAGTTTGACCCCGAAAACCCTGAGATGATATCCCAGGGACCCTCGATCTGCATTTTTAATAAGGAAGATCCTCAGGAGGTTTTGGCGTCATGGCTGTTTGCCCAGTACCTGCTTACTAACGATGTGCAGATAGCGTACTCTCAGACGGAGGGCTATGTGCCCGTCACCGAAAGGGCGCAGAACGATCCGGAGTACCTTGACTATCTGTCGCGCGGCGGCGAGGATGACGACGTTCATTATCAGGTGAAAATAGACGCCTGCGAGCTGCTGATAGACAATATCGACAACACCTTTGTAACCCCCGTGTTCAACGGCTCGGCTTCCTTAAGAAACGCTGCCGGACAGCTAATAGAGAACACGGTCAAGTCCTGCCGGCGCTCTGAGGAAATAAACGAGGAATATATGACGGCGCTTTACGCGGACGTCGAGTCGCTTTACAGGCTGGATCAGATAGACGGCTCGCAGTCGGGTAATAAAGATCTCGGACCTTTGCCCACGGAAGCGAAAATTTTGCTTATTTCCTTGGCAATAATATGGATTATGATAATTATTTACTGCCTTGCGTTGTACAAAAGGGAAAAGACAAGGAAAAAATATTGACTTACCGCACCCCGGCGAGTATACTGTTTAGGTAATCCGAATAAGTTTTCGGTATAATTTTTCGTCAGACCTCAAAGTATATTGAGGAGAAAGGCAAGGAATTAAAATGAGAAAGTATCTGGCATTGGTTTTAGCGATTGTTCTTTCGTTTTCGCTTCTTCTGACCGCATGCGGTGAGACCGAGGGCGAGCCGGAGAGCACTCAGGGCAATACAGACGCAGATGTGACCACAGTTGCCGAGGGAGAGGAAGAGGAAGAAGTTTCCGAGGGCGACGAGGCGGTCGAGGTAATGACATACGAGGAGTATGCCGCGGCTGAGCTTGACACCGAGGTAGTTATCGAGGCATATGTTCAGGCTAAGCAGTCATGGTGGGAGGACAAGGCTACCATCTACACTCAGGATGCAGACGGAGCTTACTTCGTTTATGACGCTGCCTGCTCTCAGGAGGATTACGACAAGCTCGCTGAGGGTACCAAGATCAGAGTAACCGGCTTCAAGTCCGAGTGGGCTGGCGAGGTTGAGATCATAGACGCTACAATCGAGGTGCTCGAGGACGCAGATACCTATGTTGCAGAGCCTGTTGACGCTACCGAGCTTCTCGGAACAGATGAGCTTATCAGCTATCAGAACATGAAGGTTTCCTTCACCGGTCTTACCGTTGAGGATTCCGGAGACGGAGCTGCTTACCTTTACGCTTGGGACGGCTCTGGCGTAGACGGCGATGACCTGTACTTCAAGGCTTCCTACAACGGAACTACCTACACCTTCGTTATTGAGTCTTACCTCTGCGACAACACCACCGAGGTTTACAGCGCTGTAAAGAACCTCAAGGTCGGCGATGTCATCGACATGGAGGGCTTCCTCTACTGGTACGAGGGAGTTCAGCCCCACATCACCTCTGTTACTGTAAAGTAATTCAGGGGACATCAGGTAAAAGCCAAAGGCTCGGTACGGACTGCGGTCTGTGCCGAGCCTTTTTACATATTATGAAAATTATAGCATAGAATCTTTAGAAAAGATTAAAACATATGCTTTTTAGGGAAAATCAGCCTGATTTGTCGAATTAACAGTTGACAAACCGGACAAAATATGTGATATTTATTTTAAGTAATATTCTACCCGAGGGATTGGAATACAGGCAGGGATGTGTAAAACTAAGTGAAGAAGGTACTTGTGGACGGTCACTACGGGGCTGTGAGCCTGAATATCTCATCTATGCTAAAGGGCAGGGATGATCTTGATGTGGTGTGCCTTGAGGACAAGTCTAAGTTTACAAGTGATCAGCGTATTTCCCTATTGAATACAGCGGACATAGTGATTTTCTGCCAGTCCGCACAGACTGTAACAGAGACTTTGCCTCTGATTGAGAATAAAAATGTGAAGCTGCTGGATACGTCAAATGCGTTTAGGCTATCTCCCGATTGGGCGTACGGCTTGCCCGAGCTTTCCTATGAGCACCGCAGGAGGATATCCGTGACAAGGTGTACCGCGATGCCGGCCTCGATGGTGGTCGGGGCGTCGCTGCTTTTGATGCCTCTTGTCAGGTCTAAGATCATGCCTCCGTATCATCCGTTGATGATAAATTCGGTGGTAGGCTACTCGAGCGGCGGCTCAAATATGATAGCCATGTACCAGGACGAGCATAGACCGTTTGGTTTGTCGTCAGCGAGGCAGTATGCTCTCGACCAGACGATGATGCAGCAAAAGGAGCTGATGTACGCCTGCGGCATATCCTATAGACCCGCGCTGAGCCCGATAATAGACGACTACCCGAACGGCATGGTAGTGACTGTTCCCCTCCATTTGAGGACGCTTTCAAAGAGGCTTCACTCGAGGCAGATATGGGAGTATTTCCGCCGCGCGTATGAGCATGAGCCGCTTATCGAGGTCGCGGACTTTGACACTGCGGTCTCGGGACTCGGCGGATTTTTGGACGCCAACGGAATGGCGGGCTCGAACAAGCTTCAGATTTTTGTCTTTGGAGACAACGATATATGCCTGCTTGCCGCGAGGTATGACAACCTCGGAAAGGGCGGGGCTGCTACCGTGGTTCAGTGCATGAACCTCATGCTTGGGCTCGACGAATTCCACGGACTGCTGTAATATACTGACATAAGGCTTAAAGCACCACTCAATCAAGGGCGGTGCTTTTAAGATATTTGTTTAACGGAGGTTATATGACTGAAAATATAAGCGAAAAACCAAGAGTTATGCTGGTGTCTGTAGATATCGGGCAGTACGACGCCGAAAGGTCGGTGGAGGAGCTCAAGGCGCTCTGCGATACCGCCGGCGCGGAGGTAGCGCTCGTCGTCACGCAGAAGCGTCCATCCTACGACGGAGCCACCTGCATAGGCTCGGGAAGGCTTGAGGAAATGGCGTCGCTGTGCGAGTCTATGGAGATAAGCCAGATCATTTTTGATTGCGAGCTGACTGCTACCCAGATAAGAAATATAGAGGATGTTACCAACACTCACACCATAGACAGGACGATGCTTATTTTGGATATATTTGCCCAGCGCGCCGTGACAAGAGAGGGAAAGCTTCAGGTTGAGCTCGCGCAGTACAAGTACCGTCTGCCGAGGCTCGCGGGTATGGGAGTAAGCCTTTCAAGGCTCGGCGGAGGAATAGGCACAAGAGGTCCCGGAGAGACCAAGCTGGAAACGGACAGAAGGCATATAAGGCAGAGGATAGGCTATCTTGAGGCGGAGCTAAAGGAAATAAAGGCGCGCCGTGAGCTTATGAGAAAGCGCCGCAAAAAGGACGGAGTGCTCTGTGCGGCGATAGTAGGGTATACAAACGCCGGAAAATCTACGCTTTTGAACGCTCTTACCGACGCGGGGGTATTGGCTGAGAACAAGCTTTTCGCGACGCTTGAGACAACCTCGCGCGCCATATTGCTCCCGGACGGCAGAAGCGTCACTCTTATCGACACGGTAGGACTCATTTCAAGGCTGCCTCACCAGCTTGTAGAGGCGTTCAAATCTACGCTTGAGGAGGCTGCGAGCGCGGACGTTATAATCCACCTCATGGACGCCTCGAGCGACTATTCCGAAGAGGAGAAGGCGGTGACGAATGAGGTGCTCGGCGAGCTCGGCTGCGCAGGCATACCGATAATACCTGTGTACAACAAGTGCGACCTGCTGCCTCAGGTAACGCCAAGCCACGATGGGGCTGTGTTCATCTCAGCGAAGGAAAAAACCGGCTTTGACGAGCTTCTTGACGCGATAGCAAAGGCTTTGCCGGAAACTGCAAGACGAATGAAGCTTATGCTTCCGTTTTCGGAGGCTGGACTTCTTGCTAAAATCCGAGAGGAGGGGACTGTTTTCTCGGAGGAATATACCGCGGACGGAATAGCCGTCGACGCGCTTGTCGATATAAAGCTTTGCAGCAGGGCTCAGGCGTACAGGCAGAAGGATTGAATAAAAATACACCGCCGGTTTGGCAGCTTATCTGCCAAAATACGACGGTGTATTTATTATTTCCTGTGAACTAAGCCTTAGAGCTTATTTAAGCAGCTTGTCCGCGGCTTCGGTGAGCCAGCTTCCCTCGAAAAGCTCTATGCAGCCGTTGTCAGAGAGCTTTGAGAGCTCGCTGTCAAACGGGATCTTGGCAAGAAGAGTGGTTCCGAATTCCTTTGCCGTCTCCTCGGTGTGTCCCTCGCCGAAGATTTTGATCTCCTCGCCGCACTTGGGGCATTTTACATAGCTCATGTTTTCAATGATACCCAAAATCGGGATATTCATCATCTTTGCCATGTTGACGGCTTTGGCTACTATCATGGATACCAACTCCTGAGGAGAGGTGACGATGACTATTCCGTCAAGTCTTATCGACTGGTACACGGTGAGCGGTACGTCTCCGGTTCCCGGAGGCATATCAACGAACATATAGTCGACGTCGTTCCAGACCACCTCGTTCCAGAACTGCTTGACTACTCCCGCGATGACAGGACCTCTCCAAACCACCGGCTGCTTTTCGTCCTCCAGAAGCAGGTTGACCGACATTACCTCAATTCCGGTCTTGGTTACGACAGGATAGATAAACTGTTCGTCGCCGGTAGCTCTTTGCTTCAGACCGAACTCCTTCGGGATGGACGGACCTGTGATATCCGCGTCGAGAATCGCCGTCTTGAAGTCGCGCCTTCTCGCTTCAACCGCCAGCAGGGAGGTTACAAGCGTCTTTCCGACGCCGCCCTTGCCGCTGACTACGCCTATTACCTTTTTAACATTGCTCAGCTCATTTGTCTCAATGTGCATGTCCTGCGGAGCTGTTCTTGAGGAGCAGCTCTGTGAGCAGGATGAGCAGTCATGTGTGCATTCCGACATTGCTTTTATCCTTTCATTTACCTTGCGGTAGTTTACTTATCTTAAACTTATTTATTCTGTATCCGTGCTTAGATCATTCGGTCTGAGCGTCGTCGGCGTCAGGCGTTGCGGGAGTCTGCACCCCGGCACTCTGGGTTCCCTCGTCGAGGGTGACAGTGACGATGAAGCCGTCTACATTGTTTCCCGAGATCTCATACGGGTAAGGAGTAACTCCGTCGGGCATCAGTGGGATATAGATCGCTGTGCTCTCTGAATCCGCCAGCGGTACATAGTACATAATGTATCTTGCGCCGTTGTCAAGCTCCTTGAGAAGGAAGCTGGTGTCAATAGTGTAGTTCTTGATGAAGGAGATATACTCCTCAAGGCAGAAATCATAGTCCTTCATGATCTCGGCGTGAGGTATTCCTACATATCTGAAGTGCCACGGCTCGTTGTCTATGAAGGTAAGAGCCTCCTTGCCGGCGGGGTATCTGTTGACAAAGCCGTAGCGCCAGCAGTTGTTCATTATCCACTCATAGTCGCCTGTGCCGTCAAAGTCTGTGTAATATTCTCCGTCATAGGTGGTAAAGTCTACCGCAAGACCGGTGTGATGCTCGCTGTAGCCGGGCATTGCGACGAGGGATGAGGAAACCGCTCCCGTGGCAGCAAGCTCATCGTCATATAGACCCTGCTGGTATTCAAGCGTGCGGTGACCGCTCCTTACCATGATGTCGTCGTTTCCGGTTGCATTGTAGAAGTCAAGGAGCATGGAGTTAAGCGCGTCCATTGCCTGCGGTCTTATAAGCACGGTGTAATCCTTTACGGAATACGCCTGATTTTTCATCTCTCTGACTACAACCAGGTCGTCCTCGGTGACGGTTCCAAGGAATTTGATGTTGTTATTTACAAGAACAAGGTCGCCCTTTCCAAGATCTGCGGAGGTTACATTGACAAAGTCGAATATATATGAGCTTTGCTTTGTGGGATCATCTGTCAGGCTCACTCCCGGGGTTTCCTCCTCGACGGGGTTTGTAACCTCAGGGGCTTGTTCGTTGCCGGTCACATCCGGGGTAGTGTTATCTTTAGGCTCATCATTTCCCGCGCTGCACGCAGAATAGATGAGGACGATTATCAAGAGCAGAACCGCAAGAGCGATCGCTACGTTTTTATACTTGATTTTTACGCGCTTTTTACGGCTTGATGAATATTTTCTGTCCATTTCGAGCATTCCTTTCCTGTATAGACTTGGATATGTATTTATGATAGCACATTTGCTGAAAAAAATAAAGATGTTTTTTTCTTAAACAGCTCGGTTTCTGTCTAAAAAATAAATTTAAGGACATCGGCCGCCGCGAAGTTTTCCATACTGTCCTGTTATGGAAACCAACCCGGCAGACAATACTTGCGGAAGAAGCTGACAGCGATAATTATTCAAGAGACCGAAGAACCGATGTAATATCCCCCCAAAAGCGCATAGACCCCAAATGCGCTTATTTTGTCATAAAATATAATTCCAACAAAATATCAGGTTGACTAAGCCAACAGCTTCATGGTAATATAAATAAGTAAGAAAAATTTACCTATTAGGTATTCCATGAACGCCTATTTTCTCAAAATTTGTCTTGATTATTTGATAAAATATCAATTATAACTTGCGGCGGGAAAAGGCAATTATTGCCGCCTAAGAAGCTTGAGAAAATAAACAAGGCAAAATTAACGCTCAGCGTGGATAAGGACCAAGTCAGATGGCTCAGATAGAGAGAACAAAAAATACAGCAAGAAATTTAATTTTCGGCACAATGCTCACCATGCTGCAAATTTTTGTGCCTTTTGTGATGCGCACCGTCATAATATACATTCTTGGCGTGCAGTATGTAGGACTCGACTCGCTGTTTTATTCAATTCTGTCAGTTCTGAACCTCGCGGAGCTTGGCGTAGGCACGGCGATGGTATTCAGTATGTACCGCCCCATCGCTGAGGATGATACTGCGACTATCTGTGCCCTAATGAAGCTCTACAGAACATATTACCGTGTTATTGGTCTTGTAATAGCCGTGGCAGGAGTAATCATCACCCCATTTGTCCCGAAGCTGATTACCGGCGACGTTCCGCCGGATATAAATGTATATACGCTCTATCTTATTTACCTTGGAGCGACCGTGATGTCCTACTGGCTTTTTGCCTATAAGAGCAGCATTTTGCAGGCTTATCAGCGCTACGATGTGATAAGCAAGGTGCTTTTGGTGACCACCTGTCTGCAATACGCGGTTCAGTTTGTGGTAATATTGCTGTTTAAAAACTATTATTTTTATGTTTTGGCTCTGCTCGGCGCTCAGGTGCTCACAAATATATTAACCGCGATATGCGCTGATAGGCTCTATCCTCAGTACAAGGCGAGTGGAGGTCTTCCGAAACTTGAGGTCTCGGTCATCAACGGCAGGATAAGAGACCTTGTTACCGCAAAGATCGGCGATGTTATAGTAGGCTCGTCTGACGCCATAGTGATTTCAGCTTTTTTGGGACTGACGCAGCTCGCGATATACCAAAACTACAACGCGGTAATTCTTGCGGTTATTTCTATTGAGATGATACTGTTCAAGGCCTCGCTCGCGGGGATAGGAAACAGTCTTGTGGTCGAGACAAAGGAGAAGAACTACAACGACCTTTGCATATTTACACTGATAGTTTGCTGGATAACCGGAGTTTGCTCCTGCTGCCTGTTGAATCTTTTCCAGCCTTTTATGGAGCTCTGGGTTGGAAGGGAGCTTATGGTTGAGTTCCCGGTTGTAATATGTCTGGTGATTTATTTTTACATATTTATTTTCAACAAGCTGTTGCAGACCTATAAGGACTCAGGAGGCATATGGCATACCGACAGATTCCGGTCTCTTATCACAGCGATTGTCAATCTCGTACTAAACCTTATAATGGTGCAGTTCTGGGGACTTTACGGAATAATTTTGTCCACCGTTTTGTCCATGCTGGTTGTGGGGATACCATGGCTTATCCAAAATCTTTTTACCACTGTGTTTGAAAAGAAAATGCTGCTGCCGTACATTAAAAAAGCAGTCGTTTATGTAATTGCAGGGGTATTGGCGTGCGGAGCTACATATTATATCTGCTCCTTTATCAATGTCGGGCTGATACCTACGCTTATCATAAGGCTTACCGTCTGTGCCGTGGTTCCGAATCTCATATTTCTTGTCATTTATTTCAGGATGTCGGATTTTTGGGGCGCGCTCGGCTTTCTTAACAGTATGCTCCACGGAAAGCTGAACTGGCTTCTAAGTAAGAAAAACAAGGAAAACAAGGTGAAGTAGCGCTCAGAGCTGCGATTATCTTTATGTGCGGAAAAAGGCACGCATATGCGTATACTGTATACTCCGATTGCCGACTTTTGCGTTACCATACGGTACAAGAAGTCCGAAGGCTTTGCAGGGCGTTGCCCGACAACAGTACGTCCTGTAATAAATAAGACGTTTAAACTCAAGCATAATTATTACAAAAAATAACATAATAACTGGCTGTTAGATTTATCTTGACAATTTATCCGCTTCGGTATATAATACTTGAAGTTTGTGCACAGGTGTTACAATAGTGCCGATAAGCAGCGGTAATTTATTGCGATTTTAGTCCTATCGTTCTTGCGGCGATGGGACTTTTTTTGCGTGTGTTTCTGCCTTGGCTGTGACTTGCTCTTTAGGATGTTGTTTGCCTGTAAATTATAAGGAGGAACGAAAATGAAACTAATTTATGGAATCTCCGATAAGCCGAAGTTCGGACAGCTTTTGATCTTTGCGCTCCAGCAGCTGCTCGCGATTTTAGCAGCGACAATAGCTGTTCCCGCCGTTATCGGCAACGGAATGTCACAGTCCGCCGCACTCTTCGGAGCGGGCGTGGGAACAATAGTATACCTTTTGTTCACAAAGTTTAAGAGCCCGGTATTTTTGGGCTCGTCGTTTGCGTTTTTGGGCTCGATGGCTGCCGCCTTTGCGGGTGGAGTTTCCGCCTCGGCAGGGTATCTGGGACTCATCATCGGCGCGGTGTTCGCAGGCTTGGTATATGTTCTCATAGCTATAATCGTAAAGCTTGTAGGTGTGAATTGGATAGACAGACTCATGCCTGCCGTAGTAATCGGACCCACGGTAGCAATCATCGGTCTTTCTCTTTCCGGAAACGCCATAGGCGACGCGGTAGGAGCTGCTAAGAATGCAGACGGAGCGTTCATAATGGACGCCCACGCCGGAGCATGCCTTATCTGCGCGCTCGTGACACTCTTCGTGGTGGTGATAAGCTCTGTATACGGCAAGAAGATGGCAAAGCTTATCCCGTTCATCATAGGTATCTGCGCAGGATATGTAGTTGCTACTATATTCACTCTTATCGGAAACGCCACCAATAATGACGCGCTTATGATAATAGACTTCTCCAAGTTTGAGAATATGCAGTGGGTGCCTGATTTTACCTTCCTTACAGCGTTCAGCGGCGAGTATGACTTTGCCGGAGGAGACCTCGGCTCATATATCGGAACGATAGCGGTGGCTTACATACCTGTTGCCTTTGTAGTGTTCGCTGAGCATATCGCGGATCATAAGAACCTTTCCTCCATCATCGGTCATGATCTTCTTAAGGATCCCGGACTTTCAAGGACTCTTCTCGGAGACGGTGTAGGCTCAATGGCCGGCGCGTTCTTCGGCGGCTGCCCCAACACCACCTACGGTGAGAGCGTTGGCTGCGTGGCGATAACCGGCAACGCCTCCGTGATTACAATATTTACTACTGCCATTATGGCGATCGTCGCTTCCTTCTTCGCTCCGTTTGTGACACTCTTGGCTACGATACCCTCCTGCGTGATGGGCGGCGTGTGCATCACGCTGTATGGATTCATCGCGGTATCCGGACTCAAGATGGTTCAGCAGGTTGACCTTGGCGACAACAGAAATCTCTTCCCCGTATCGGTAATCCTCATCGCAGGCGTAGGCGGAATGGCTCTTAACTTCGGCGCGATAACCATTACAGGTATAGCCTGCGCTCTCATACTCGGTATCATTACAAACCTTGTACTCGGCGTAAAGGACAGCAAGAAGAAAGAGACTAAGTAAGCATTTGAAGCTATAAATCATAACTGAACAGAAAAAGCCTGCCGGCTGGAATTATCCGCCGGCAGGCTTTTTATTCAGCTTGCTTTATTTAATCTCAAGTCTCTTGGACTCGGGCTTAACTTCCTTGATCTTGGGAAGTGTAAGCTTGAGAACACCGTTATTGAACTCAGCCTCAATGTGGTCGGTATCAATGCCTGTAGTGTCGAAGCTTCTCTGATAGCTGCCGTAAGAACGCTCGCAGCGTACATAGTTGTGCTTCTTGTCGTTCTCCTCATACTCGGAGTGACGCTCAGCACTGATGGTGAGGACATTGTCGGTAAGGTCAAGCTTGATGTTGTCCTTTTCTACGCCCGGCAGATCAGCCTCGAGGACGAAATGATCGCCCTTATCCTTGATATCTGTCGAGAAGGCTGCCATCTTGGTCTCGTGGTTGCCGAAGAAGGCGCGCTCAAGCTCGTCTAACTCTCTGAAAGGATCAAAAGCTGAAAGTGAATTATTTCTTCTTACATAAGGTACTAACATAATCATAACCTCCAAATATTTTAAGTAGTGTTTGTAACGAAATCCTATTTATTCTTTTTATGATGAACACGAAAAGCTGATAGCGTTACATTTTACTCGCTTCCTTTTAAATTTGTCTTCAGGGAGGATATCCGTCCGGCTTATCTTCCGTTCGTCTTATCTTTCCTTTTGACAATTATGAGTATAGGCATCATATGTGAAAATAATGTGATAAAACGGTTATGTTTTTCTGAAAATTAGCACTTAAAACAAGAGAGTGCTAACACTTATCGACTTCAAGTGCTAAAAAACGAGCGGTGAGTTTACACAGTCTTAACGTTAAGATTATCTGTGTTACTTATATTTTACCTTCGCGCGCTTTCAGAGTTAACTTTGAGAGTGATAGTATGTAGTTGCGCAAAAAAACAAATTGTCGAAAGGAATTTTGAACATGAAAAAACTTAAAATTTGTGCACTCGTTATTGCGGCGATGATGATGGTATTCACCTTAGCTGCCTGCGGCGAAACTGAAAACAATAACAATGATAACGTTGTAGAAAACAACGGCAGCAACGGCGGTGATGTAACTGACGGCAACAAAAACAACGAGACTCCCGATGAGATTTCCGGAACAGTTTCCACCGATGGTTCCACCTCAATGGAATCGGTAATCGGCTACCTTATGGAAGCGTATATGGAGCTCAATGACGCGGTTACCGTTACATACAATCCCACAGGCTCGGGATCAGGCATCAAGGCTGTGACCGAGGGCAGATGCGATATCGGGCTTGCGAGCCGAAACCTCACCGATGAGGAGCTTGAGTCGCTCGATGAAACTGTCCTTGCAATCGACGGT
>CASDRM010000070.1 GCA_949283135.1 uncultured Ruminococcus sp. | reverse complement strand
TAGGTGTCCTCCGAGAAGTCCTGGTGTCCCGGTGTGTCAAGTATGTTTATGCAGTAGCCCTCGTATTCGAACTGCATGACAGAGCTTGTGACCGAGATACCTCTTTGCTTTTCTATCTCCATCCAGTCCGAGACGGCGTGCCGGTCGGTTTTTTTGCCCTTTACCGAGCCGGCGAGAGCGATAGCGCCTCCGTAAAGAAGGAGCTTTTCGGTGAGGGTGGTTTTACCGGCGTCGGGGTGCGAGATTATCGCGAATGTCCTGCGGCGGCGGATCTGATTTTCAATGTTTGGGTTAGGCAAAATTATTCCTCCGTTTTATCGGTATTATCAGCGCAATTACAAGTTATCATATCACATTTTTTGCCGCTTGGCAACAGATTTTAACGCTGTTTTCGGTGCAGCGCTGCGTAACACCGGAAAAAGCAACACAAAAGGATCTGCCGCCTGCGATTAACAGGCGGCAGGCATGATATTAGCCCTATAAAGAATTGACCTTTACCTCTGAAAGCGCGCCATTTCCGCCCGCCGCTATTCATTCAGCCATATATCTATCTGCCGCTGGTATTAAGCTGCCGAATTTTAAAGTGTGGAAAGCCGGGCAAAGAAAAGCCCCGCACAACAGCTTTGTGCAGGGCTTGATACTAAGTTTTGATTTATTCGTACAGGCGCATACTGGTGCCGCTCGCGGCGTCCGTGGCTAATTTGCGCAGCTCCGCGTCGGTGCCGTCTGTCTGTCTTAAGGTGTTATACGCCTCCCGCAGCGGTTCGATTATTGTCCATGGCTGGAAATCCCAATAGAGGGCAACGCCTTCAAAGTCGTCGATGCCGGTGGGATACGGAATAGCGATAGTTCTGGTCGACATGGTCTTTTCACCGGTGAGAAGGTCGAAGCAATATGCCAAAAATTCAGCAGCCTCTTCCTTGCGTTCGGAATACGGATTTATCATAAGGAAATCTCCGCCGATCATTCTCACCTCGGTGTCCTCGTAAAACGGGTCGCTTCTCGGGTCGTCCGGATTGTCATACAGATACCTCAGAAGCTCAAACAGCTCGTCGCCGTTTTCGTCTCTGAATTCACCGTTCAGAGCGCTGACATTCTTCACGAGATATTTTGTAAAGCTGTCGTTCTGCTCGTTTGTCGCGGTGTCGTAGTAGTAGCATTCTATCGGCAGACCTACATATGTTCCGTTGTAGGAAGCCACATGATTCACAAACTCATTCGATTCAAATTTTTCACGCAGCACATCGTACTGGCTGAGATCCTCGTAATATCCGGAGGTTATATATGTGTATGTGTCGAGGTAAAACGTAAAGAAAATGTCTATATCCGAATCTCCCGCCATCAGTTTCAGGTTGAGGGCGTCAGCATGAATACCCATAGGGTATTCAACAACGTTGATTTGTTCTCCGTTGGCAAGCGCATCTCTGATGATTGACTGCAAATCCCCACCGCCCTCGAACGCTATTGTCAAAGCGCCTTCATAGTATTCCGGATTTTTCCCGAATGAATATTCGTATTCGCTGACATCGTCAAAAATATTTCCGAAGCGGCCGCCGCCTTCACTGCCTGACGATTGGCTTTCGCTGTCGTCTGACGATTGGCTTTCGCTGTCGTCTGACGATTGACTGCTGTTGTCAGAATTCAAACTATCATCTGACGCTTCCTTTCCGCATCCTGAAAGCGAGAGGAGCAATACGCTGAATGAAAGTATAAGCACCAGCGCGAATTTTAAATCATGTTTCATAAGTTACAGCCACCACCGATTGCTTTAAATTAAATCTGTCTAATATTAACCGTATAAGCATACATTGTATGTTAGACGAGTGTAAGTATGATATTCATACTCAACATGCACACTCACAAATCCGTCTCCGCCGCTTGCTCCGTCGCCGTAACCGCAATGATAGCATCTGGCGAACGTTTTATATTCCTCACAGTTTGTCTTAACGCAGGGAGAATGAAATGTGCAGTACTCATCAGGAGCGTATGTGTTATTTGATCCTCCGCATGTATGTAGGCTTGTTCCTCCGCACCGCGGACATGGTCTGATTGCGCCTACCATACCTGAGGCGCTCAAACAGCATACGTCATTGCAACCGTCAATTTCCGGAACAGCTACTGCGGTCTGAGTCATTATCATGCTTATAATCGTCATTATTAAAGCGAGTAAGATGTTTTTTTTCATAGCAGTTTCTCCTTTAACATATTTTTCACATGGTATTTATGACTAATCACAGTTAGCCCATCGGGCTCACCTCTTCCAAAAGCTTTTATAAAGCCATATAGATATAATAAATTTGTATTTTTATGGCATAAATATATCATATAATTACGCATTAAGTCAATAGTTTTTGTTAAAATTTATAATAAAAGGCAGCATAAAAACTTATCCCGCCCTCACGCAGTATGAGCGCAAGGGCGGGGAAGGTGTCAACAATATATTTTATTCGGGGTGCTCATTCATTTAACCTCATGTCTACTTCTGCGGCGGCTTCACGCGCGATATCCTTTATCGTACTGTTTTTGCCGTCGCATCGTGAGATCGAGTTTGCCGCGTCAAACAACGGCTCTACATAGCTCCATGCGTATGATTTCCAGAAGGCGTACACGCCCTGATTAGAGGCCATGCTTGTATAGCTTATCTGCATTGCAAATAGGGCTAAGCAGTTACTGACGCTCAGACCGCCAGCCTCTCCGGCCGTGTTTGGCTCATCTGCCTGTATATTTGGCTTTTCATTTTTACCCAAGGAACACCACGAAAGGGTAACCAGAAGGAAAGAAGCATGCAAAAGAGCTTTTTCATGGGTTGACCTCCCTTTGTTTTTGGTGAAACAAGGCGTCGTCCTACTCATTCAGCCAGATATCCACCTGCCGCTGGTACTCGGCGACTGCCTCCTAAAGCGTGAGCTTGCCAACTTGGTAGTCGTTTATTTTGGGTTGAAATAATGAGTATCGTTGTAATGCGTTAATTTAGACTGTCTCCCGGATAATATCCATACAGCCTTATGATGCGCGTGGCTTCGGCTCCATAGTAATCCTGAGAAGCGTTAACATCTCTAATTGTATCGCTGCTTCGGTATGTAACTAAAGCTCCTAATTCATTGTTCCCAACATCCTCAAAACCAGTTACTATAGCAGTGTGGTTCCATCGTCCGTTAATGTAATACTGAATTATATCGCCTTCTTGATAAACAAAATCATTGTTTTGAATATTTGTATATTCCATAGCGTATCCTCCTGGACCCTTAGTTCTGTTATTTATAAGAAAGCTTCCGAAGTTTGGGACCCCAGACCATGAGTAAGATCTATCGGAAAGACTATTGTAATACCATCCTGTGCCAGGATCGCCTGTGTCATACACTATAGCACCTCCTGCAAGCAATGCATGAGACGCAAAATTGGTACAATCAAAGTTACCTGTGATTTCCGAAAAGTCATAATATTGCGGAACAATTGCGCTATTTCCTGTTGTCGGAGTATCTTTGTCATAATTAGACTCTGCCCAATTTACGATTGCGCTTCTGTCAAGTGGAAAAACTCGGCGAGGAATAATAACCAATTCTGAATTCACAGTTGCAGCTTCTTCGGGGTCGTTTACGGTTATATCTTCGGATACTCCAGATTCGCGTTCTATCCTTTCTACCTGAGTTTGGATAATCGAATCAATGGTATCAAGCAGTTCTGCGTCTTTTTGCCTGTTGTCCCAGTAGCATGGGTCGGACAACTCCGGTTCTATAAGGCTGTTTAGGTCAAATCCACGGATATATCCGATATAGGATTCAGCCTGAGCAGGCAGAATCCAGTCTTTCACAACATACCCGTCTGATGTCTTTTCAATGATGACATATGCCGGGCGGGTTGATTTTCCGACAGTTTGATTGCTGCCTTCATACTCGATTGTTGACGTGTGTAAAATTTCATAATACAAATAGTTTCCTGACGTCACGCAGTCCAAAAGCTCATACTCTGTGCTGTACCCCGCAAATCGAGTCGAAATCAGCCTACGAATATTCACATATCCCTCTAAATACGCAAGGAAGCTTTCGGAGTCGGTGTACTGCGACAGATCGTTTTCCTCAAACATATATGCGTTCTCATACAGGTTTTCAAGAAATTCGACCGCATAATCATAGCCATCTTCAAGCTCGGAGTCGTTAGAGGCATAGGCTGCAAGGCTGCAAATTGAAAATATCGAAATAGACAGCATGATAATAAGCACAGATTTAAGTTTCATATTCTTATCCTTTCATAATTTAACAGTTGATAATTTATAATTGCAAACACAGCCAAATAGAGAGACGTTATTTTAATTCTTTCATCTCACTTAAATTGTATATGATAAGCTACCTTCCCATCGGACCCACCTCTTTCATAAGCATTTTAATAAATCCCTACAGATATAATAAATTTGTTGTTTTCTGGAACAAGTATATCATATGTAAATATATAATGTCAATAGTTTTTGTTAAAATTTATAATAAAAGGCATTATAAAAACTTATCCCGCACTTGCGCTCATACTGCGTGAGGGCGGGGTAAAGCTTTGTAAAGTATATTGTAGCTGCCCTACTCATTCAGCCAGATATCCACCTGCCGCTGGTACTCGGCGACTGCCTCTTCGAGTGTGAGCCTGCCCGCCTGGTAGTCGTTTATGTCGGTTCGGGGAGAGTAAAATGTGTATATTGAAAAACTCATATCGTCAATTATTTGAAAGAAAT
>CASDRM010000069.1 GCA_949283135.1 uncultured Ruminococcus sp. | reverse complement strand
TGGAGCATACGGGATTCGAACCCGTGACCTCCACACTGCCAGTGTGGCGCGCTCCCAACTGCGCCAATACCCCAAAACACGAGCTTATTGTATCACAGTTAATTCAAAAAATCAAGTACCTTGAAGAATTTTTTTACGATATCCTTTCACAAGCAAGAGCCCGGCTTGTTTGTCGAATACATGGTGTAATTTTTGCGAAAGCAGCGCGGCAAAATAATTAAATACAGCTGCGGAGTCGGCTTATACGCCGCGGCGTCATAAGAAATCTGGTGATCTTGACTCAGTGGCTCTTATATCTGCTGCTCCCTTTTCGGAAGTATGTTTACCTCTCCGTTGAGTATCGTTCTTGCGCCGTCTCTGCCTACCACCACATGGTCTATAAGGGTTATGCCAATCTCCCGCAGTAACCTTTGCAGGTTCATGGTTACTGAATAGTCCTCCTTTGACGGCTCACAGCTTGATTTAGGGTGATTATGTGAAAGAATACATTGATTGCAGCCTGACTTTATCACAGTTTCCACTATCTTTCTCGGGCTGCATGCTACCGAACCGGGATCGCCGGAGGACAACTTGCTGTTAAGTACGATATTCATCATATCGTCGAGGCATACAAGCCTCGTTTCCTCAATGGTTACACCGTAAAATTGCGCGATGAAGAACCTGCACATATCCTGACTGGATTTAAGCTTTATTCCTTCGAATGCAGATGTGGCGTACCGGGCGTAGAGCTGAGGTATAAGTTTTATGAGCGTGGCGGAATTTTCCCCGATGCCGTTGACAGTCTGCAATTCGTCAAAGCCGGCGTTAAACACGCCTGCGATAGAACCGAATCTATCTAAAAGGTTGTGGGCGTACACATTCGTGTCAGCCTGAGGTATAGAGAAAAACAGGAGCAGCTCAAGCACCTGATGAGGCTGCATAGACTCAAGACCGTTTTTAAGGAATTGCTCGCGAAGCCTTTTTCTGTGACCCTTGTGCGGATTATCCATAGCAGCACCAACCCTTTTTATTTGATTATATACCATAGAATGCTCGCTGTCTATATGGTCACGGTAATAATTTTTGAAATAAGAATCTTTATCAGGTTAAAATTATTAAACGAAAACCCAACCATAAAAATCAAATTATTTTTGATGTAACGGCAATTTTGGGTAAAGCGAAGCCGGCAGGGAATTCCTGCCGGCGCATTTCGTATCTGGTATAGAATATAAATCTGCATGACAATCTGCGTGTCATTTAGAGCTTGCTTCTGAGAAATTCGAGCAGCTTTTTTTCCCTCCTTGAGACCTGCACCTGAGTCATTCCGAGCCTGTCCGCTGTTTGCTGCTGGGTCATATTCTTAAAGAACCTGAAATATATAAGCTGCCTATCTGCCTCGCAAAGCGCGGACAGCACCTGACGCAGAGCGAGGTTGTCGGTTATTTTAGTGTCCGGAGGCTCTACCGGAATGTCGGCTTGCGGTTTGTCGCTGTCATCCGGAGAGGTGAGGCTGACGGTAGGCGAACTGACCGAGAGAGCCTCTACCACTTCATATTTTTCAAGACCGGTGAGCTCGCACAGTTCGTTTATACACGGTTGTCTGCCCGAATTTTTTTCAAATTGTTCGCATAGGCGGGATATGTGTAGTGAGCGTTCCTTTATGGTGCGCGAGACCTTGACGGCGCCTCCGTCCCTGAATAGCCTGCGTATCTCTCCTAAGATCACCGGCACGGCATAGGTTGAGAACCTGACGCCCCGTTCCGGGTCAAACGCCTTTACCGCCTTGACAAGACCTACGCATCCCGCACTATATAATTCGTCGTATTCAATTCCTTTGCCACGAAACCTGCCGGCGCAAAGCCTGACCAGCCCAAGGTTGCCCTCTACCGTTATTTCCTCGTTTTCTGAAAAAGTCTCACTTTTTGTGAACATCTTCCACCCATTCTCGACTACTCTATTCTTGTGCGAAGCCTCTTGGTCAGTGTTACCGTAGTGCCGCAGCCCGGTCTGCTCCTGACCTTGACGCTGTCGCAAAAGCTTTCCATTACCGAAAAACCAAGTCCGGAGCGTTCCTCGTCGGCAAGAGTGGTGAAAAGAGGCTCCATTGCCTTTTTTACATCCTCTATTCCGCAGCCATGATCCTTGATTTTTATGTATATCAGTCCATCGGGAAACGCCTTCGCGCTAAGCTCGATATCGCCGACTTCGTTTCGGTAGGCGTGGACTATGCAGTTTGTGACAGCCTCGCTTACGGCGGTCTTTATGTCGCTCAGCTCGTCTATCCTCGGGTCGTACAGTCCAACAAATCCGGATATAGCCAGCCTCGCATACTTTTCGTTTACCGAAAGAGAGGGAAATTTAAGCCTTATTTCGTTGACCGGCTTCTTAACCATTTTTCTCACCTTGCCTTTCATCATCTGTAACGCTGTTCCTTTGCGGCATGTCTGCCAGCTTGTCCATCCCTGCCATCAGCATTACCTTTTCTATATACTCGGGCATATTTGTCAGCTCCACGCTTCCGCCTGACAGCTTCATGTTTTTGTATCTTCCCATAACCAGCCCTATCCCTGAGCTGTCCATGAATGTGACGCCGGAAAAGTCAAGCTGCAAAATCCTCGGCTTGTGGTCGCTTATGGCGGTGTCTATATCCATTCTCAGCCACCTTGCCGAATGGTGATCTATTTCGCCTGTGAGCCTGCACCTGAGAAGACCCTGCTCAGGCGAGTCGATGTATACTGCCACTCTTAAAACCTCCTTGCACTGTTTTTATAAATTCTACAGCGACAAAATAGCGAATTTTGTCGCAGAGGCAAACACAAAAAAATTTTTTTAAAAACCCCTTGACATTTTAAAAATTTTGGGTATACTATATTTTAGCACTCAGGAACAAAGAGTGCTAACACTTGAAAACCTTAATTGCCAAAGCGTTAGTCTGGGGGGAGAGAAGTGGACGATCGTAAGCTTAGGATACTTGCTGCGGTTGTTGACGAATATATAAGGACCGGGGAACCGGTCGGGTCGAAAGCTATCATGAGCTATGTTAACGCCTCAAGCGCCACCATAAGAAACGAGATGGCGGAGCTTGAAAAGCAGGGATATCTGGAGCAGCCGCACACTTCTGCGGGAAGAGTTCCCACGCACTCCGGCTACAGGCTTTATATCGACAGGCTGATGCAGACCGAGACGCTTTCCTCCGAGGAAAAAAAGAGGCTGGACAGTATGCTTCCCGAAAACGAATATTCGGAGGAGAGGCTGATAAAGTCGGCGTCAAACGCGCTGGCAGAGCTCACGAGCTGCGCGGTGTTTGTTTCAAGTGAAAATCCCAAATTCTCGGTAATATCCAAGGTCGAAGTAATTCCGACAGGAAAAAGGCTTTATGTTCTGCTGATGATAACCTCTTCGGGCAAGATAAAAAACAGGACCTGCCGTCTTGAGCTTGAGCTCACGAACGAGCAGCTCGATTTCTTTACAAGCTTTGTTAAGCAGAATCTCGAAGGAGTGCCGGTGGACGTCTTGAGCGACGAGATGCTCAATAAGATCGAAACCGCCATGGGAACATACCTTATCGCGATGTCGCCGTTGGTGCAGAGTATATTTGATATGTCCAAGGAGATAACCGAGAGGGAGATAGACGTAAGAGGAGCGAAAAATCTCCTTGAGTGCAAGGAGATTGATCAGCATGAGCTGGCCGCGTTTATGGACAACAGTGAGGAGCTGCGCAAGCTGGTAGACGACAGCTTCAGCGGCATACATGTTCTTCTGTCCGATGAGGATGACAACTTCATGATAGGAAATTCGAGCCTTGTAAGCTCCAATTTCTACAAGGACGGCGAGGTAGCCGGGCATTTGGGAGTTATCGGTCCTATGAGGATAGACTATAAAAAGATAATTCCTTATATAGAGTACCTGACGGGCAAGATAACCGAGATACTCTCGACAGAAACAAAAGAGACACAGGAAGAAAACGATACATTCGATACGGATTTGAGTAATAATGATTCGGACAGTGAAGGTGATATTTAATGAACAGCGAGGAAAAGGATACTGAAAAGATAGTGGGCGAGTCAGAACCGCAGGAGGCGGAGGCAGCTTCCGCGGCGGAGCAGCCTGAAGAAAAAGATGAGCTCACGGTTCTTAAGGAGCAGAACGAGGCTCTGGCAAAGGAGCTTTCTGAGTTGAAGGATCAGCATTTGAGGCTGATGGCTGAATACGACAACTTCCGCAAGCGCTCAGCCAAGGAAAGAGCGGAGATATATCCGGAGGCGACCGCGAGAGCTATCGAGGCTTTCCTGCCGCTGGCGGACAATTTTGAGAGAGCTGCCGCTGTCGAGACGGCGGACGATAAGTTCAAGCAGGGAATAATGATGATTTATTCTCAGCTGTGCGAGATACTGAAGACCCTTGACGTTGAGGTTATCGACCGCGTCGGAGAGGTGTTTGATCCAAATCTTGAAAATGCGGTGGCGCAGGTCACCGACGAAAATCTCGGCGAAAACATAGTCGCACAGGTTTATCAGAAGGGCTATAAGCGCGGAAATAAGGTTATAAGACACGCTATGGTAGCCGTTGCAAACTGTTAAGCCTTTCACATATATTTAAAAACGAAATAATTTCTTTATTTATTTGAAAAGGAGTAGATTCAATATGTCAAAGATTATAGGTATAGACCTTGGTACAACCAATTCCTGCGTAGCCGTTATGGAAGGCGGCGAGGCTGTAGTAATTCCTAACAGCGAAGGCGCGAGAACAACGCCTTCAGTAGTAGGCGTTTCTAAGAACGGCGACAGACTTGTAGGTCAGGTCGCGAAGAGACAGGCGGTTGTCAACTATGAGAACACCGTTCTTTCCATTAAGCGTCACATGGGTTCTGACTATAAGGTAACTCTGGGCGGAAAGAGCTACACTCCACAGGAAATTTCCGCAATGATTCTGCAGAAGCTCAAGACCGATGCCGAGGCATATCTCGGTGAGAAGGTCACCGATGCTGTAATAACTGTTCCCGCGTACTTCACCGATGCTCAGCGTCAGGCGACAAAGGATGCAGGACAGATAGCAGGACTTAACGTAAGACGTATCATAAACGAGCCTACCGCTGCGGCTCTTTCCTACGGAATAGATAAGGAAGAGGAGCAGAAGGTAATGGTTTACGATCTGGGCGGCGGAACCTTCGATGTATCCATCATCGAGATGGGCGACGGCGTTACAGAGGTACTTGCTACCGCGGGTAACAACCACCTCGGCGGCGACGACTTCGATCAGAGGATCATCGACCTTTTGGTATCCGAGTTCAAGAAGACTGAGGGAATAGACCTCTCAAAGGATAAGATGGCAATGCAGAGGCTCAAGGAAGCTGCCGAGAAGGCAAAGATAGAGCTTTCTAATGTGCCTTCGTCAAACATCAACCTTCCGTTCATCACTGCGGATGCCACAGGTCCTAAGCACCTCGACTATACTCTTACGAGAGCTAAGTTCAACGAGATAACCGCTGACCTTGTAGAGGCTACCGTAGGTCCCGTAAAGCAGGCGCTTTCTGACAGCGGACTTTCGACATCAGACATCAACAAGGTTCTTATGGTCGGCGGTTCATCAAGAATCCCCGCCGTCATAGACGAGGTCAGAAAGATCACCGGTAAAGAGCCGTTCAAGGGAATCAACCCTGATGAGTGCGTAGCTCTCGGAGCTGCATATCAGGGCGGCGTTTTAGGCGGAGATGTCAAGGAGGGACTGCTTCTTCTCGATGTTACGCCGCTTTCACTCGGACTTGAGACCATGGGCGGTATATGCACCAAGATCATTGAGAGAAACACCACTATTCCTACCAAGAAGACTCAGATATTCTCTACCGCTGCAGACAACCAGTCGGCTGTTGATATAAACATTCTCCAGGGTGAAAGAGAGTTCGCTAAGGACAACAAGCAGCTTGGTATGTTCCGTCTTGACGGAATCGCTCCCGCTCCGAGAGGAATCCCTCAGATCGAGGTAACCTTCGATATAGACGCCAACGGCATCGTTCATGTATCCGCCAAGGATTTGGGAACCGGCAAGCAGCAGGATATCACGATCACTTCTTCTACCAATATGTCCAAGGAGGACATAGACAAGGCCGTTAAGGAGGCAGAAGCCTTTGCAGCCGAGGATAAGAAGAGGAGAGAGGATGTGGACGCAAGGAACCAGGCTGATCAGATGGTATTCCAGACAAAGAAGACCCTCGAGGAGTTCGGCGACAAGGTGTCCGCAAGCGACAAGTCTGATTGCGAGGCCAAGATAGCCGCTCTTGAGGAAGCTCTTAAGGGAACTGATATCGAGAGCATCAAGGCAAAGCAGAAGGAGCTTGAGAGTTCTATCCAGGGTATAGCTACAAAGGTATACCAGCAGGCGGCTCAGCAGAACCAGCAGAGCGGTCAGAGCGGCAGCGGCAATCCCGACGACAAGGTAGTTGACGCCGAGTTCACAGACGCTAACTGATAGCTGACTAAGTTTATACCAATCTGCCCCTTCCCAAACAGAACGGGCAGATTGGTTATTGACTGTATATCTGAAATAACCAACCTATTAGATGGAGTAAATTATGGCGGACAAAAGAGATTACTATGAGGTTCTCGGCGTAAGCAAGAACGCGACCGATGAAGAACTGAAGCACGCTTATCGAAGTCTCGCAAAAAAATACCACCCAGACCTTCACCCTGACGATAAGGACGCGGAGGCGAAGTTCAAGGAGGTAAACGAGGCGTACGAAGTGCTTTCGGATAAGGAAAAGCGTCAGAAGTACGATCAGTTCGGCTTTGCCGGGGTTGATCCGAGTTACGGCGCAGGCTCGGGCGCAGGAGGAGCGGGAAGCTACGGCGGAGGCACTGGAGGCTTCGGCGGCTTTGGGGGCTTCGGCGGCTTTGGAGATGTCGGAGATATCTTTGAAAACTTCTTCGGGGGAGGCTTTGGTTCGCAGCGTTCAAATCCAAACGCGCCGAGGCGTGGTCAGGATATAAGAGCCAACCTTACCATAAGCTTTATGGAAGCGTGCAAGGGCACCAAGAAGCATGTAAAGATATCGAGAAACGAGGTCTGCCCCGACTGCCACGGCACGGGAGCAAAGGCGGGAACAAGCGCGGAGACCTGTCCCGACTGCCACGGTTCCGGAACTGTCAGAATAAATCAGCGCACCGCCTTTGGAGTATTCCAGACAACAAAGCCGTGTGACCGCTGCGGCGGAACCGGAAAGATAATCAAGAGCGTTTGCCCCACCTGCTCAGGCAGGGGAAGGGTAAAGGGAACTCTGAGCCGCGAGGTTGAGATACCGGCGGGAATCGACGACGGTCAGACGCTTAAGGTTTCCGGAGCCGGAGACAGCGGAGTAAACGGCGGAGGCTACGGCGACCTCAATATAAGGGTGTCGGTCACGCCGAGCGATTTCTTCGAGAGGGAAGGCTTCGACGTGTATACCGAGATACCTATTTCCTTCCTTCAGGCTACCCTCGGCGACGAGATAACTGTTCCCACAATAGACGGCAACGTCAAGTATACTGTTCCTGAGGGAACCCAGACCGGAACGGTGTTCAGGCTGAGAGGAAAGGGCATAAAGAGGCTTTACCGTACCGACAGAGGCGACCAGTATGTGACCGTCAAGGTCGAAGTGCCCAAGAACCTGACGAAGAAGCAGGCCGAGCTTCTTAAGGCGTTCGATGATTCTCTTGATGAGAGAAACGAAGCGGGCAAGAAAACTTTTTTTGAGAAAATGCGCGACATCTGGAACGGCTGAGCGCTTCAGACCCCGCGCATCTTCGGCATAACTGATTGACAAACCGCGTGGGTGTTGATATAATCCAAGTGGGCGTGCATGCTGCGTATGGCCTGCACGCCTTAAATTATGACATTTACTAAAAAGGGACGGTTGATAAAAATGCCTAAGAATCTTGGACTTACCCCGCCAATGGGCTGGAACTCGTGGAATACCTTTACCGATAAGATCAGCGAGGATCTCATCAAAGAGTCCGCCGACGCCATGGTGGAGACAGGACTCAAGGACTGCGGCTATGAGTATATAGTAATCGACGACTGCTGGAGCAAGAGGCAGCGCGATGAAAACGGCGTGCTTGTCGCAGACCCTGAAAAATTCCCGAACGGAATGAAGGCTGTAGCGGACTATGTACATTCAAAGGGTCTTAAGTTCGGAATGTACTCCTGCGCCGGAACTCACACCTGTGCTGGCTACCCTGCGTCCTTTGAGCATGAGTTTGTGGACGCCAAGACATTCGCCGACTGGGGAGTTGACTTCCTTAAGTACGACTACTGCTACAAGCCGGACGGAATGCCCGGAGAGCTTCTGTACAAGAGAATGGCTATGGCGTTAAGAAACTGCGGCAGGGATATACTTTTCTCGGCGTGCAACTGGGGCGCGGACGGCGTTCACAACTGGATAAGGGAGACGGGAGCTCAGATGTTCCGTTCTACCGGCGACATTCAGGATACATGGAATTCCATTTCCAACCTTGCAAAATCTCAGTTTGGAAAGCAGAGCCAGCAGGGAGTTTACTGCTGGAACGATATAGACATGCTGGTCGTAGGAATGCACGGCGGCTCGAACAGCTCATGGATAGCTGACGGCATGGGCTGCACCGATACCGAGTACAAGACTCACTTCTCTATGTGGGCAATCATGAATTCTCCTTTGATGATCGGCTGCGACATCAGGAACATGACTGACGCCACCAAGAATATCCTTATGAACAAGGACATCATTGCCATCAATCAAGATCCCGAGGGCAGGGGAGCGTATGTGCTCAACTCCAACGGCTGGGCAGGCGTAAATGTAAAGATACTGGTCAAGGCTTTGGAAAACGGCGATTACGCTATTTGCATGGTCAACTTCGGCGACCATAGAGGAATGGGAACCGTGTGCTTCTGGGATATGGGACTTCCCACCGCGTCGGGATATGGCTTTGAAATGTATGACTGCTGGGAGCACAAGAACGAGGGCAAGTTCGCCGAGAGGTACTCATGCGATATTGAGTCCCATGACTGCAAGGTATTAAGAGCGAAGCTCGTAAAGATGTAATGCCGAACTTTGACACCTGTAAAAAGTGCGGTAAGCCGCTTGGCTCGGACGACATCGCGATATACCGGAAGATGGTTCTAAGGTGCGCGGACGAGTTTTTGTGCATAGACTGTCTTGCCGAGTATCTTGGAGTCAGCCGTCAGGTTATCGAGGATAGAATAAGGTACTACCGCGAGAGCGGAACCTGCCTGCTTTTTAGGTAGCAGATATATGAAAGCCCTGCGAAGGCAATAGCTGTCTTCGCAGGGCTTTTGTTACAGCAGGTGTTTTAGATGTCAGGCTTTTGTGCCCTTTGCGCCCTTTACTCCGCCGAGGTGAATGCCGGAGAGGACGTTTGTGTCAAACGCATAGGTGACGCTGTCGCGTTCGCGCTCACGCTTTAAGGCGAGGGCTATCATCCGGTCAAGAAGCTCCTTATACGGCACGCCCTTAGGCTCCCAGAGATAAAATGAAAGCGAGCCGGGAATGGTGTTTATCTCGTTGAGGTATATGGTGTTCGAGTCATTGTCTATCATAAAGTCTATTCTCGCGACGCCGTTGCAGCCAAGCACCTTGAACGCCTTTACCGCGAGCTCCTGTATGTAGTGTGTGTTCTCAGCCGAAATGTCTGCGGGAATTATTCTTTTGGTGCTCGCCATGCCCTTTGAGGACTTTGAGCCTCCGAGATATTTGTCGCTGTAGCTCAGTATTTCATCGCCGCTTACAGGGCGTTCGCAGACCGAGGCTTCAGCGCTTCGGTCGTCTCCGAGGACGGAGCAGTTTATCTCGGTCAGGTTGGTTATCGCCCTTTCGACGAGCACTCTTTTTGAGTATCTGAACGCATCCGAAAGGGAATCCTCGAGCTTGCTCTTCGAGTCCGCCACGGATATGCCTATGCTCGAGCCAAGATTTACAGGCTTTACTATCACGGGATAGCCGAAGTTCTTTTCTATGTCGAGTATAACGAGATTTGGGTTGTCGTCGAATTCGTCGGAATGATAGATCCTGCAGTCGAGTACGGGTATGCCGTTCTCCTTGAAGACAGCCTTCATGGCGTATTTATCCATTCCGAGTGCCGAGGAAAGTATGTCGCAGCCGACATACGGCACTCCGAGAAGGTTAAGGTATCCCGCCACGGTGCCGTCTTCGACGTTTGTTCCGTGAACAATCGGGAAGGCAACGTCAACATAGCTGACAAGCGGGTTCTTAAAGAGCTTGTGCTCTAATCTGAGTATTTCAATTCTGCCGCCGTTCCTTGCTATGGTTACGGGGTAGCTTTTTGCGAGCAGACCCTTTATGTCCTTGTAGGCCTCGATGTCGCCTATATGCTCGCCGCAGTACATTTCGCCTGACTTGGTTATGTATATGGGGATCACATTGTATTTTTCCCTGTCAAGGCTTTGCGCAGCCTGTAAAGCAGAGATAATGGATATCTCGTGCTCCACGCTTTTTCCGCCGAACATCAGCGCCAGATTTATTTTCATATCAATTATTCCTCCCAGCTATCAATAATTGTCGGGTAAATCATTTTCAAGAAGTATTATCTTACGTCTGCCGTCGCTTGTCAAGGAGTAGACCTTGCGCATAGCGTCCTGAAGGCTTTGGGCGACATAGATTTTGTCCTCCGGGAAGCCGGCGCCGGCAAGCCCGTCGTATATGGGCTTGGTCTGCTTTTCTCCGACCAGCGCTACGAAGTCGCATACCTCTGCGGCGTCTACGCCGAACTGCCTGTTGAGCTCATATTCCATCTCGCCCAGCTCTATCATTCCGGGAGTGACTAAAATCTTCATTCCCGTGGTCATAGACAGCGCTTCAAGTGCGGCCTTTGTACCCGACGGATTAGAGTTGTAGGCGTCGTCTATTACCGAGTAGTCGCCTCGGTTTATTAGCTGTAGCCTGTGAGGCACGCTCTCAAGCCGTCTTACAGCCGGACGGAGCTCCTCCAAGCTTATGCCGAGGCTATGGGACACAGCTATCGCGCCGCAGATGTTTACGACATTGTGTCTTCCTATGAGCGCGGTCTTATATTCGCAGCTTTTGCCATCAGGTGAGTGAAGGGTGAACTCGGACCCCCTTTCGGAAATCCTCAGGTCGGTAACATAGTAGCCGGAGTGATTATCAATGCCGTAGGCTATGTGCTGGTGGGGATGATTGGCGGCTTGTATGTTTTCGTCATCCATATTCAAGAAGAGAAGTCCGTCATCGGGGAGAGAGTCGGCAAGCTCGAATTTGGTATTTCTTACGTTGTCTATCGTCTTGAAGCTCTCAAGGTGCATGGGACCCACTGAGGTGATAATGCCGTGCTTTGGGTGGACAATGTCGCATATTTCCCTGATGTCTCCGACATTTTTCGCTCCCATTTCGCAAAGAAAAATGTCGTGTATCGCGCGGAGCTCACCGCGTATGGTTTTTACGACCCCGAGCGGTGTATTGAAGTTTCCGGGAGTCTTGAGTACGTTGTACCTGACGCTTAACAGTGTGTCCAAAAAATACTTGACGCTTGTTTTTCCGAAGCTGCCGGTTATTCCTATGACTATAAGCGAGGGGCAGCTTTTGAGTATCCTTTTCGCGTCCCTGATGTACATTTTGTTTATGCTCAGCTCAAGCGGGCGGTTTAGCATGTTGGCGAAAAGAATGAGAAGCGGAAGGAGAAACAGCCAGAGCGAGCATACGGTGATTGCTAAGACGGACAGCTCGGCTCCGAAAATTACAGGGACAAGAAAAGGAAGTATCAATATGACTAAGAGCGTGACTATCAGCCTTATCACTCTTTTAGTATATTTGAGTGGTGTCTTATACGACCTCTTTGGGAGCTTTGTCAGCCCGAATACAAGGAATGCCGCGCAGAAGCATCCCGAAGTCACGGCAAAGCCGGCTTCGGTCTTGATGAAAACAAAACACAGTACGCCTGCCAGAAACAGCGCGAGGTGGCAGCCAAGGTAAGCCCTCGAATTTTTTTTCACCCATTTAAGCTGAACCTTGGGCTTATAGGAGTTGAGCTGGAACATATGGATAAAGAACCTTGCGCCAAGGGCGGCTGCAAAAAGGTAGCATATCGCAGTCAAAACAGAAAAAACTGAGTAAAGCATGTCGTTTCTCCGAAAAAATCAGTATGGAATCTTGAGGAATGAGGATATTGCCCGCGAGCATAGCTCCGGCGCCTGCAGGAATGAGTAATGCCCGGCTCCCTGCACCCTGACCAACCCTGCGTCGGGAATAAGCCGCTCAAAGCTTTCGCCGTCCGAAATCGGAGTCGCGGTATCTGCCGTACCCCAAATCAGAAGAGAGGGAACTTCTATTTTCGGGAGGAGCTGGGTAAGATCTTCGTTTACGACCTTGACAAGCGTCTGCCTCATGATAGGCGTGGCGTTCTGATAGTCCGCCGAGCCTCTTTTTTTGCGAAGCCGCTCCAAAGCTTCTGGGAACAGCACCTTTACCGGCGGGCAGGAGAGAACAAGCTTTCCACATTTGTACAGGGCGAGACTGAGCTTTTGTCTTGCGGATCTTTTCGGCTTTATGCCTGCGGCGTCGATGAATACCGCGTACTTGACGCTAAGGAGCAATTTATTGGCGAGCAGCTTAATCATCAGCCTGCCGCCGAAACTGTGCCCGATAAGAGCGACCGGCTTAAGGGAAAGCCGGGAGATAAATTTAACAACAAACTCAGCGTAATCGTCTACGCTCCATGGCTCCGGCGGCTCGTCGCTTTTGCCGAAGCCGGGAAGATCAAGCGCGACGGCGTTGTATTTTTTTGACACCGTTGCTATAAGACCCTCGAAAAGAGTCAGGTTTGCGCCCCAGCCGTGAAGGAAGAGGACGCATTCGTCGCTTTCACAGCATTCGGTCGAGGAGTAGTTTATATTCAGCTTGTCGATATTTGCAGTCATTTTATTACCTCACGGGACTGCTTTGTAGCTCATGAGCAGTCACATACATTGTATTATATCACCATAGTATAGAAATTTCCACTCTTTTTCAAGAAGAATATCAGCCGATTTTCAGGTTATTTTCCTGTTGACGCTATAATCTGTAAGAGCTTTATCGATTTGCCTTAAAAAGTGACTATTTTTTTCTTTGCTGACAACTCGGTTTTTTGTCATATTGTAGATTTAGTCCGCTTGAGAGCGATATCCCTTGCAAAATCGCGATAAATATGATACTATGACTTTAATTTGGGCAATTTGAAAGGAGGAAATCAAATGCCGATATTAGCAGTACAGGAACCGTCAATCCCGCTGGTGGTATTACTTGGTTTGGGAATGGTCTTTGTTGGCCTTATCTGTATCATCATTATATGCTACCTCCTGGGCGTTATTATCAGACTGCTCCGTGGCAGCAGAAATGACAGCGGCGATGAATCTTCGCAGGCTACCGCACCGGCAGTTACAGCTGTTCCCGCAGTTTCTGCGGATATTGAGAACAGACAGCAGTTTGTTGCGGCGGTTTCCGCAGCAATAGCAGAAGAACTCGGAACCGATGTTTCCGCAATCAGAATCACATCAATCAAAAAACTTTAATTTTTACTAAGAAAGGGTAAATAACTATGAAGCATTATCGTGTAAATGTAAATGGAACCGCATACGAAATAGAGATTGAGGAAATTTCCGCGGACGAGGCTAAGAAGGCTTCAAGCGCAGCTCCCGCAGCCTCCGCACCTGCCGCTTCCGCTCCCGCTGCTTCTGCTCCCGCAGGCGGCACAACTATTTCCGCTCCGATGCCCGGAACTATTCTTTCGGTAAACATAAGCGCAGGAAGCAGCGTCAAGAAGGGCGACGTTCTTATGATTCTTGAAGCCATGAAGATGGAGAATGAAATAATGGCTCCTAACGACGGAAAGGTTGTATCTGTAAATGTTCAGAAGGGCGCGTCTGTCAAGACCGGCGACGTTCTTTGCGTATTGGGATAATATCTTTGAGAGGTATTTTGTAAATGGACGCGATACTTGATTTTCTTAAAACGACAGGCTTTGCGCTGATCTCAAGCGACTGGCGAGTGCTTGTCATGATGGTTATCGCCTGCGTACTGATGTACCTTGCGATAGTGAGGAAGTTTGAGCCCATGCTCCTTCTTCCGATAGCCTTTGGTATGCTTTTGACCAATCTTCCCGGAGCGGGAATGTTCCACGAGGTACTCTTTGCCGGCGGACATGTCAACTGGGAGCTCTTCGGAGGCGGAGAGATAACTCAGGAGATAATAGACACGGTCGCGACAACTAATGCCGCGCTTGCCGAGACTCTTACAGTCGGACAGACTGTATCGGTAGGACTTTTGGATGTACTCTATCTCGGAGTCAAGCTCGGAGTTTACCCCTGCCTGATATTCATCGGCGTAGGCGCGATGACCGACTTCGGTCCGCTCATTGCAAATCCGAAGAGCCTTATTTTGGGCGCTGCCGCTCAGCTCGGTATATTCATCACCTATATCGGCGCAGTATTTCTCGGCTTTACACCTGCTCAGGCAGGCTCGATAGGAATCATCGGCGGAGCTGACGGTCCTACCGCTATATACACCACTTCTCTTCTGGCTCCCGAGCTTTTGGGCCCGATAGCCGTAGCCGCGTACTCCTACATGGCTCTTGTACCGGTTATCCAGCCTCCTATAATGAAGCTCCTTACCACTAAGAAGGAGCGCCAGATCGTAATGAAGGAGCTTCGCCCCGTATCCCAGACCGAGAAGATCATCTTCCCGATCGTAGTTACCATCTTCGTATCACTGCTCGTTCCCTCCGCCGCTCCGCTTATCGGCGCTATCATGCTTGGCAACCTCTTCAAGGAGACCGGCGTTGTAGAGAGACTCAGCAAGACCGCTCAGAATGAGCTTATGAACATAGTAACCATATTCCTCGGAATCTCGGTAGGCGCTACCGCCACAGCCACAACCTTCCTTGATCCCCAGACCCTCAAGATAATAGTCCTCGGCGTTGTTGCCTTCGGCTTCGGAACAGCGGGTGGCGTGCTCATAGCGAAGATAATGAATCTGTTCTCAAAGAACAAGATAAATCCTCTTATCGGTTCTGCCGGTGTATCCGCAGTGCCTATGGCCGCCAGAGTTTCTCAGGTCGTAGGTCAGAAGGAGAATCCTGCCAACTTCCTGCTCATGCACGC
This sequence comes from uncultured Ruminococcus sp., assembly GCA_949283135.1. GTDB lineage: Bacteria > Bacillota > Clostridia > Oscillospirales > Ruminococcaceae > Faeciplasma. The sequence continues at coordinate 3,014 of CASDRM010000069.1, read as the reverse complement.
CATGGGTCCGAATGTTGCGGGCGTTATCGGTTCGGCAATCGCTGCCGGCGTACTCATCTCGCTTTTGGGCTGATACTGAGCCTGAAAGCGTCCTGAGAGTAAAATTTTCAGAAAGGAAAGGTTACTGATATGTCTAATCCCTTAAAGATAACTGACACTATCCTGCGTGACGCTCATCAGTCGCAGGCGGCTACAAGAATGAGACTTGAAGATATGCTTCCCGCATGCGAGCAGCTTGACAAGATTGGATACTGGTCCTTGGAGTGCTGGGGCGGCGCTACATTTGATTCCTGCATGAGATTTCTCAACGAGGATCCGTGGGAGCGTCTGCGCGCATTGAAGAAGGCTTTGCCTAACACAAAGCTTCAGATGCTCTTCAGAGGTCAGAACATCCTCGGCTACAAGCATTATGCCGACGATGTCGTTGATGCTTTCGTAAAGAAGTCCATAGAGAACGGTATAGACGTCATAAGAATATTTGATGCTCTTAACGATACAAGAAACCTCAAGGCGGCTATAAATGCCACCAAGAAGTACGGCGGAATATGCGAGGCTGCGATAAGCTACACAGTGAGCCCCGTTCACAATGAGGAGTACTTTGTCAAGCTCGCGAAGGAGCTTGAGCAGATGGGCGCTGATACTATTTGTATCAAGGATATGGCTAACCTGCTTCTTCCCTACGAGGCTGCGAGCCTTGTAAAGAAGCTCAAGGCGAGCGTCAAGATCCCGATACACCTTCACACCCACAATACCACCGGTACAGGCGACATGGTTTACCTTAAGGCGGCAGAGGCAGGCGTTGATATAGTCGACACCGCGCTTTCGCCCTTGGCGAACGGAACCTCACAGCCCGCTACCGAGGCGCTTGTTGCCACACTTAAGGGTACAGACCGCGACACCGGAATGGATATTTCCGACTTCACCGAGGCGGCTGCTCACTTCAGAAAGGTGGCTAACAAGCTTAAGGCTGAGGGAATCCTTGATCCCAAGGTTCTCAATGTAGATGTAAAGACGCTTATATATCAGGTTCCCGGCGGAATGCTCTCCAACCTCCTGTCTCAGCTCAAGCAGGCGGGCGCCGAGGATAAGCTCTATGATGTTTTGGCTGAGGTTCCTAATGTAAGAAAGGACTTCGGCTATCCTCCGCTGGTAACTCCTACATCCCAGATAGTGGGCTCTCAGGCTGTTCTGAATGTCCTCATGGGAAGATACGCTACCTTCCCCAAGGAGTCGAAGGCGCTTCTTCGCGGCGAGTACGGAAGACTTCCCGCTCCCGTCAACGAGGAGGTAAGAAAGAAGGCTCTGGGCGATGCTGAGATAATCACCTGCCGTCCTGCCGACCTTATCGAGCCTGAGCTTGACAAGTACCGCGAGGAGGTCAAGAATGTTCCGGGCTTCAACGGAAGCGAGGAGGATGTTCTGAGCTACGCTCTCTTCCCGCAGGTTGCCACAAAGTTCTTTGCTTCTCGTTTGCAGCCCAAGAATGCAGAAGTCAAGAAAGCTGACGACAACGGAATAAGAGAGTTCTTCGTAGACGACTGTTCAGCTAAGTAAAAGCTAAGTTGAAAAAACCGCCTGATTTTATGTCAGGCGGTTTTTGCGGACAAAATACTCATTTTGCCTTATAGCTTATAAGCTCTGTACCGTTAAAGTCTTTGATGGTGAACACTCCGTTTTCGTAGATCAGATAGCTGTTTGTACTGTTCTCCTTTGGAATGGTGACGGAGCCCGGATTGATGTAGATGTAGCCGTTATTTTCGGCGTGGCTGCAAATCTTCGGCACATGCGTGTGACCGCAGAGAAGAATCTCGCCGCCCTGAAGCGGAGGTGGGTTATCCTCACCGTAGACATGTCCGTGGGTGCAGTACATTGTTATCCCGTCGGCAAAAATGCAGGCGTAGTCAGCCATCATCGGGAATTTCAGTACCATCTGGTCTACCTCTGAGTCGCAGTTGCCTCTTATTGCGAGTATGTGCTCGGCTATACCGTTGAGCATCTCAAATACGGCGGTGGGGGAGTAGTCCCTCGGTATCTGGTTTCTCGGACCGTGATACAAAATATCTCCCAGCAGGATGAGCTTGTCCGGCAGGGTATCGCGGAACACGTCAATAAGCTTTTGGCAGTAGTATTTTGAGCCGTGGATATCTGAGGCGATTAAAAGCTTCATTTTAGTTTCTCCTTTGAGTTGTTGTCATATATTCATATATAGAGTATGATAATAGCTCGAGCCTTGTATGTCAATGTTTTTTTTCGGCGGGGACGTTTCCGCCGCTTCGGAAAGGTATATCATTATGAACAAGGATTTAACCAAGGGCGAGCCGCAAAAGGTATTGCTGGCATTTTGCCTGCCGCTGTTTGGAAGCATAATATTTCAGCAGCTTTATAATATCGCAGACAGTCTTGTCGCGGGAAAGTTTATAGGAAACAACGCGCTTGCGGCAGTCGGAAACAGCTATGAGATAACCCTCATATTTATAGCGTTTGCGTTCGGCTGCAACATAGGCTGCTCGGTAGTGGCAGCTCGGCTGTTCGGTGCAAGAAGATACTCGGAAATGAAGACTGCCGTCTACTCCACGCTGATCGCGGCGGCTGTCCTATGCGCTTTGCTTATGGTCTTGGGCATAGTCTTCTGCGGCAGCCTTCTTGAGCTGATAGATACTCCACCGGAGGTAATGGAGGACTCCAAGCTTTATCTGGATATCTATATCTTAGGTCTCCCGTTTGTTTTCTTCTATAATATAGCAACAGGAATCTTTTCCGCGCTCGGAGACTCAAGGACGCCGTTTGTATTTCTTGCCTGCTCGTCCGTTGCGAATATAGGAGTGGATATACTCTTTGTCGCCGGGTTCAACATGGGCGTAGACGGCGTTGCGTGGGCGACGTTTATATGTCAGGGAATAAGCTGCGTCCTTGCTTTAGTTGTGGTATTCCGCCGTTTCTTCGGAATACAGACCGCCGAAAGGGCAAAGGCGTTTTCGTGGAGGCTGCTGGGTGAGGTCGCGGTCGTAGCCGTG
>CASDRM010000068.1 GCA_949283135.1 uncultured Ruminococcus sp. | reverse complement strand
GGCGACGGCGTCAACGACGCACCTGCGATAAAGGAAGCGAACATCGGCGTAGCGATGGGAAAATCGGGAACTGACGCTTGCAAGCAGGCGGCAGATCTGATACTGACCGACGACAACTTCTCCACCCTGTGCGAGGCAGTCAAGCAGGGCAGAACGGTTTACTCAAATATACGAAAGTTTGTAAGGTACCTCATCTCTTGCAACATCGGAGAGGTTATGGTAATGCTTTTATCCATCGTTTCCGGTCTGCCGGTGATACTTCTTCCAACGCAGATTTTACTCGTCAACCTTGTAACGGACGGTCTGCCAGCAATAGCCCTTGGACTTGAAAAATCGGAAAAGGCAGTCATGGAGCTGAGCCCGAAGAGATTCTCCGGAAACTTCTTCAGCGGAGGGCTTTCCGGAAAAATAGCTATAAGAGGCATACTCATAGGCGTGTGCACGCTCGGCTGCTTCATATACTCGCTCAGGGCAGGCGCAAGCCTTGAAAGCGCAAGAACCTGCGCGCTTGTCACACTTATAGCGAGCCAGCTTATCCATGTCTTTGAATGCAGAAGCGAACACGTCAGCGTCCTGAGGATGAACCCGTTTGAAAACGGATGGCTTTTAGGAGCAGTGCTTCTTTCCTCAGCCGCTACCCTATGCTGCATATACATTCCCTTCCTGTCTATGGCTATGGAAACCGTACCTCTGACCGCTCCGCAGATGCTGTGGTCGGGAGTATTCGCTGCGGCAGTACCAGCAGTATCCGGACTTGTAGGGCTTGTCACAAAAAGAAATTAACATAGAAATACGGCAGCCGAGCCACGGAAACATTCTCTCCATGGCGGCTGCCGTATATTTCGTCTGCTATAGGATGATTAAAAGCCTATCGGCTCAAGAAGCTTTATTACTCGACGTCACTGAGTAAACGCGATCTGAGCAAAATTATAGAAGCCAAGAATCCAGATGTTAAAATCGTGTCCGCCGGAACGAGTCTGCCAGGTGAAATTCTTTCCATCAGTCAGCTTGTCGGTTAGGTCGCACAGACCCTCAACGGCGTTAGTATGATGAGATATCGCTATGCCGTCCTCCGTTCCGCAGAGATTGTAGAAGTATTTTATGTCGTAGTCGGGGAAATCCTTCAGGTGTGTCGCTATCTCAACCGCAGTATATGTAGTCGGGCAGGAACTGAACGCGCCGAAATAGCTGAACATGTCAAGGCACTCGCAAAGAGCTATATTCGTAGTTTGCATTGCTCCCATGGAAAGACCGCCGACAGCTCTGTGGTCTCTTGCCTCGGTGACGTCGTAACCCTCGCTGTAATCAGCGTAGGTGGCGTAGTGCTCATCGATATACGGTATCAAATCATATCTGAGCTCCTTGCCGAACTCATAGAAGGCATTGCTGTCGCTGTTCATGCCGTGATCTACTGCGGAGCGTCCGTTCGGTGTAACAACGATAAAGGGTTCTATCTCGCCATTGGCAATTAGATTATCCATGATCTTCTTGATATCAGAGTTGTCCCCTGTCATTCCCCACTCCCAGATATCTCCGCCGATTCCATGCAAAAGATACATTACGTTATACTGCTTGGTCTCATCATAGCCCGCAGGAAGATACACATACGCCTGCTTCTCGGTGTCCTCCATATTGCCGTAGTACGCCTTGGAAGGATAGGTTATCAGTTCGATAGTTCCGCCGTTGTCAATAGACTGACGGTACTCGGATGGAATCTCGTCAACAACGGTTATTTTCTTGGCACAGCCGCCAAGACTGCACATAACGGCTCCTATTATCATATAAGCAACCACCCTTCTGATAATCTTATACATATTCATCTTCTTAAACACTCCTTTTCCGATTCATGTATAAACCCCGTTTTCTCAAAGATGAAACAAATAGTTTATACTTTATATATTTACACAAAATCAACACATTGTCAAGAATAATTTTAGATTTCATCGTCAATCCAGCGGCGAATAGCTTTCCATGATCTCAAGCGCAGTCCTTAAACCGTCAACCGCGGCAGATACTATACCTCCCGCATACCCCGCGCCCTCTCCACAAGGATACAAATTATCTATTCCCACAGCATTAAACCGCTCGCCGCGCAAAATTCTTACAGGCGAGGATGTTCTTGTCTCCGGTGCGGTCAGATACGCGCCCATATCGCCGAAGCAGCTCAGCTCCCTCGAAAACCTGCGTATGCCTTCCTTCATCATGTCGGAAACAAATTTCGGAAAAAGCTCATTCAGGTCAACGTCAGCTACGCCGGGCTTATACGATGGTAAAACCGAGGCTGATGAGCTCTCTCTCAAAAAAGCGCCTACAGTAGACGCGGGAGCCATATAGCTGCCGCTCATCATATATGCCTTTTTCTCAAGTCCCGAGGCAAACTCTACGCCGTCCATAGGATTATTTCCGTAATCGGACGGCGAAACGGACACCACAAGCGCTGAATTGGCGTTTTCAGAGTCTCTGCTGTACTCGCTCATGCCGTTAGTGACTATTGATCGCCTTTCACTTGATGACGCAACCACATACCCGCCCGGACACATACAGAATGTGTACACCGCCCTGCCGTCCGGACGCCGATGTGATAGCTGATATTCTCCCTGCGGTAAAAAAGGGCTGTCCGCGTATGTGCCGTATAGGCTCTCGTTGACACGTTTCTGGCTATGTTCAATCCTTGCGCCGACAGAAAACGGCTTTGGCTGTATGGTCACACCAGAGTCAAGAAGCATTCTGAACGTGTCTCTTGCCGAGTGACCGATCGCTAAAACCAGCGCGCTCGGATGAATCTCTCCATGAGGTGTAATTACCTTTGTTACACTGCCGTCTGAGACGCATATGCTCCTGAGCGGGGTCAGGAACCTGACCTCTCCACCGTTTTCAATTATTTTTTGACGCATTGCCTTGACTACTGCCCTCAGCTTGTCAGTGCCTATATGCGGCTTAGCGGTTCTTAAAATCTCCGGTGGCGCTCCGAATTCGCATAGTCTGGTAAGTACATACCTGCAAAGAGGGTCTCCTATCCTTGTAGTGAGCTTTCCGTCTGAAAATGTGCCCGCTCCCCCTTCGCCGAACTGAACATTGGTTTCGGTGTCCAACTCCGCACCGTTCCAAAAAGCGTTCACTGCCTTCACCCTTGAGTCCACATCCGCTCCACGTTCTAAAACTATCGGCTTGTAGCCGTACTCTGAAAGAAGCAGCGCGCAAAAGATCCCCGCGGGTCCAAAGCCTGCTATGACCGTCCTGCCCTCCCGCTTGTCGCATGAAATCTTTGGAGAAATAACCGGTTCATCAAAATAACGCACATCCTTATGCCTACCTGCAACCGACTTTTCCTTGTCTGATGAGTGAAGACAGAGCATGACCGAGTTTACAAAGTGAATGTTCTCTCTTTTTCTCGCGTCGAGCGAGGATTTATATATACAGCCGCTTGTCACATCCTGCGGTCTAAGACCGATACGTTTGATCGCGGCATTCACCACACTGCGCTCCTCTTCTCCAAGCGCTGAAGGAATGTTCATCACAATTACAGCCATTTTTACCTCTCGAAAAACTCAAGGCTCAGGACCTATCCCAAGCCTTGACAAAATTTAATTTATAACTGACTCCGCCTACTGATTGTCAGCGGCATTTCCGTTATCATTTCTCTGAGCCGCCTGATCGTCATCCACCTGCTGCACATTGCACGCAACCTGATAAATTCCGCAGCACCAGCAATTATTGTACATCGGGAGGTATACCGTCACGGTGTACATCCTGAAGCCCTCTGTAATGTTGTAGTCAAGCATATCTATCTGCGCGATAAGATCTTTTGAATCTATTTGCTCAATTATCTCGGAAGGTCCTATTACTTTGATATTATTTATCCTGTCCGTCTCCACATCCACCTGATAACCGTTCGGAACGTTTATCGGGTAAATCTGAGAGTTATTTATCGTCAAAGTCTTTGTGCTGTAGTTCTCGAAGTCAAACATGACAGTCGCCGTGTCATAGCCGGAAATATTGGTGTAATAATCGGTGTTGTTTATCGGCATGGATATATTCGAACTGATATCAAGACTGCGCAGATCCACATATCCCAAGGTTATCTCATCAATGTTGCTTATCCTGTCGCTCTGGCTTCTGACAGTTATCTGAGACGGGTTTATCGTATACTTCAAAGAGGAGATATCAAACTGGTCGAAGTATGTCTGAATTTCCACGTCCAGCTTCATGTCTTTTCTCATATATACGGGGATGGTAAGCGCAAAACCGTTCTCTGATTGAACAGATATCTTGCTGTCGTTGACTACGTTCTCTCCGTTATATAGCGTGACAGCAGTGTTTGAGGTCTGAAGCGTCGTCATTACAGTAGCACCCGACTGAACCTTAATTTCGCAGGACGTAACCTGATTCACATAATCCCTCGGACCGTATATCTCCACCACCGACGGCTCAATAATGACCTCAGCTGGGTCGACAATATATCCGTCCGCAGCGGAAATGTTCGATATGTCAGCAGTCAGTGTGCCATCCGCAACAGAAAATCTCTTTGTTATCATGTAGTCGAACTCTACCTTAACCGTCGAAGGCTCAATAGTGTCCACGTCTATCACGTCGCCATTGTTGCTCGAAACCACCAGCGGCAGCTCGTAGACTCCGGGCGCTCTCACCGTGTCGAGATTCACACCGATGTGTATATCGTCGTTCGAGTAGTCGCCGATAAGATATCTCTGACCGTTTATCCTGACATTTGCAGTGGTATCAGATGTGTCAAGTACGGATATTCCCGTTACATCAGCGTAGCTTCCGTCCAGAGAGTAATCTATCGGAACATCGCGAAGCACCACAGTGGTTTCCGGAAAAGCGGTCAGGGAAAGCACTATCCAAAGAATAAACGCTGAAACAACGGACATTATCAGCAGAAACAGGTTGTTGTCCGCAAGCGGCTTATCAGTCTTTTTTGCTCTTTCCGCCATCTTTTTGATCCTTTCTTCCGATTATCTTTGATAAAAGCGTCGCCTCAGCGGGCTTCTTTTCCGGAATTATCTGAGACCTAAGGTATTTTATCAGCCTCTCCTTGGTGTATCCTCTTGTGAGCTCACCGTTCTCAGCTATGGATATTGTTCCTGTTTCCTCGGATACGACCACAATGATAGCATCTGAGTTTTCGCTCATTCCTATCGCTGCGCGATGCCTTGACCCAAGCTGCTTGTTTATCCTTTCTTCCTTCTGAGGAGTCGGCAAAAAGCAGCCGGCTGCAACTATTCTTGCGTTTCTGATTATGACCGCTCCGTCGTGCAAAGGCGTCTTCGGGAAGAATATCGTACCGAAGGTAGCTACACTCGGTATGCAGTCCATAACGGTGCCGGTATCTATCTGCTCGCCGAGCCTTATCTTTCTTTCGATAACTATCAGCGCGCCGGTCGCGGAATCTGAAAGCTGGCTTACCGTTTCTCCTATCACATCTATCGCATTAGACCAGTTCTGAGTCATGTTGTCGGCGCTGTATCCATCACTAAATACGTTCAACGACTTTACGTTTGCTCTTCCCACGCGCTCGAGCACCCGCCTCAGCTCAGGCTGGAACACAATTACCACCGCTAAAATTCCAACCTGGAAGAAGTTTTCGAGAATAAATGTCATCATCTTCAGCCGAAGCTCGGAGGCAATCACGTAGATGACCACTACAACAAAAATTCCCACAATCAGCTGCTGCGCCTTTGTCTCACGGACCAGCTTTATACCCTTATATATGAAATATGCCAGCAAAAGCATATCTATAATGTCTCTGTAGTTTATGGAGCTTACAGTACTGATGAATCTTGCAAAAATGTCGCTCATCAATTCCATTGCCGTCCCCCCCAGTAAGGTTCTTATACATTCCTAACTTATTCTATCAGCATTTATTAAAAATTACAATAGCCGAAGACCATCTTTTGATAATTTTTTTATTGTGTCAACAAGCCTTAAAACGTCCTTTTCAGAGCTGAATACCGACGGCGAGAACCTTACCGTTCCCTGCGGCATGGTTTTGATAGTGCCGTGGGCGAGCGGCGCGCAGTGAAGTCCTCCTCGAAGCGCAAATCCGTTGTCGGAAAGCACTGCCGCCAGCCTTTCAGACTGTACTCCGTCAATGTTAAAGGATACTATCGGTACAAAGCGTTCGCCGCATCTGTAAAGCGTAATTCCCTGCACGGTCTTCAAACCGTCTATGAAAATATCGCATAGCTGCTCTTCGTGCCTATGAATGCTGCCAAGCCCCATACTCGACACATACCTTATTCCTGCTCTGAGCGATGCTATGCCTATTGTGTTAAGCGTACCGCATTCAAGCCTTTCCGGCATAAAAGGAGTCTGCCATAGCTCCGCGGATGTAGCGCCGGTTCCGCCCTCCAGTATCGGGCTTATCTCGTACTTCCCGTCAGAAACAAGAAGTCCTGTTCCCGTTCCGCCGTATAGACCCTTATGCCCCGCCGTGCAGATTATGTTCATGCCGTCGCTCAGCCTCACCGGTATGATCCCGCACGCCTGCGCACCGTCAACTATGAAGCACGCGCCTGCCGCCCTGCAAAGCCGCGCTATTTCCTGTATCGGCATTATTCGCCCTGTCACATTTCCCGCGTATGTGCAGACTACGCAGTCGGTGTCAGGAGTGATAAGCTTTCTGAAGCTGTCAATGGTCTCTTCATCGGTTTTTCCGATTTCGGCAACCTCAACCGTCACGCCGCGCTTGGAAAGCGCGTAGGACGGTCTTGCAACCGAGTTATGCTCCATCGAGGAAATCACAAGTCTTCCTCCCGGAGGGACTGTACCCTTTATCGCAATGTTGAGCGCGTGGGTGCAGTTAGCTGTGAAAATTACATTTTCCGGCTCAGCTCCGAAAAATCCCGCTGCCTCTGCCCTTGCGTCATACACCATCTCTCCCGCCTTTGCGGAGTAGGCATGCCCGCTCCGCCCGGGATTGCCGCCGTATATGTCACAAGCCTGCGCTATTGCTCTTTTAACCGACGGAGGTTTTGGAAAGCTTGTCGCGGCATTGTCAAAATAAACCTGATTCATTTTTCTAAAGTCACCTGCCTATCTTTTTACCGCCATTCTGTCCTTGTGCTGTATCCCGTTTTTGGAGAGTATCAATGTTATTATATCCGAATCGTCCTTTACCCTTATCGAATAGCCGCAGCCGGACGACAGCGTCTTAGGCGTCTTTTCTATTTCACAGTAATATCCCATGTTGTTAAGAAGCCGCTTTGCCTTCATAGCATATGTTATTGAGGAAAGGGCTATGAGTGTATATGTCATTGGTATTTGCACCTCGAAGTCGTTATATTCTGTTCGGCGCCACAAGCGACACCTACCTTTAATCATTTTATGCAGGGCAGGCGGATAAGGCTATAGGACAACTGCGCGGTGTTTAACCGGAGCTTAAGCGCTTCTCAAACTTTCGCATAAGAAAAGACCCGCCCGCCGTTATTTCACGGCAAGCGAGCCAGCTTTACATATAATTCAGGCATTATCCGCATATTAAAGACACCGCGTGAGCCGCTATTCCCTCTTTTTGACCGGTGAAGCCAAGTCCCTCCTCGGTTGTCGCCTTTACTGAGACACGTTCCGCAGATATCCCCATAGCCGCGCTAAGTCTTTGGCGCATGGAGCCGATGTAGGACGAGAGCTTCGGTGCCTGCGCCACCACTGTTATGTCACAGTTGAGAATCAAATACCCCTTTTCTGCGAGAAGCTTAACTACGCGCTCGAGCAGCCTTATGCTGTCCGCGCCCTCATACTCAGGGTCGTTGTCCGGGAACAGCTTTCCTATGTCTCCCAAAGCAGCCGCTCCTAACAGCGAATCCATCAGCGCGTGTGTCAGCACATCGGCGTCTGAGTGACCCAAAAGCCCAAGCTGATAGTTGATCTCCACTCCGCCCAAAATAAGCCGTCTGCCTTCTACAAGCCTATGAACATCATACCCGTGACCTATTCTCATTCCGCTTCCCGATAGACTGTTTGCCATAATTATATCCTCCGGAGTGGTAAGCTTTATATTTGCGTACTCCCCTATCGTTATATGCGGCTTGAAGCCGGCTGAATCAAGGAGCTGAGCGTCATCGGTATAGTCCGAGTCAGCCATATGCGCGGCGTAAAGATAGAGCCTGCGTGAAAAGCTCTGAGGCGTCTGAACAGCGTATAAGTTATTTCTGTCAGGCGAGTAGGCTTTACATCCGTCGTCATACCGTATCGTGTCCTTGCAGGGCACGCACACTACCGAGCTGCCGTATTTGATGGCGTCGGCTATCGAATCAAGTATGGTACTCCGGCTTATAAGCGGTCTTGCGCCGTCATGAATCATGATTATCTCTTCTTTTGCCTCTTTCACGCCGTTCATAACAGACTCCTGTCGGGTGACTCCCGCGCCGACAAAAGTAACAGGAGTACGCAGCGGCGACAATATTTCAGAATACTCCCGCCACAACTCTCTTGGAGCGACAACAATTATCCGTCTCACCTCGTCGATTTTATCAAACGCCTCGCACGACCTTAGTATACACGGCTTCCCGCATATAGGGACAAGGAGCTTGTTTTGACCCATTCTCGTGCTATTTCCCCCGCAGGCAAGTATCACCTCGGAGTCAGCAGACCTTGGCATAAGTGATTTAGGAATATCATTGGCTGTATCCAAGCTATCCAAGTTATCAGACATATTTTCACCCCATGAGCAATGGTAAATATCATATAAACAGCTGCACAGCTCAAGTATACCAACCGAGCAGTCGGCTGTCAACCGAACATAAAGAAAACCGGCGGAACTTAACGCTCCGCCGGCAATCTAAAATCATATTTTTGCTTGCAGAAATTACATCGTAATGGTTACAAACTTGAATATGAAGAGCACCGCAATGATAGTAATGACTATATCCTTCTTCTTGTAGTTTCCGGTGAAGAGGGTTATAAGAACATAAGAAATGGCTCCGATACCTATACCGTTTGCTATAGAGTAGGTAAGGGGCATCATAATGAGTGCGAGGAACGCGGGGACAGCGTTTCTGACGTCGGTCATGTCAACCTTGCCGAAGCTTCTCAGCATGAGAACACCGACATAGATGAGGGCGGGAGCGGTAGCGCAGCTGGGGATAATGCTTGCCAACGGAGTAAGGAAGAGGCAGGCAAGGAAGCACAGCGAGGTTACAAGGCTGGCAAGTCCGCTTCTTGCGCCGGCAGCAACTCCAGCAGAGGACTCAACAAAGGTGGTGCAGGTGGAGGTTCCGAGAACCGCGCCGGTGATGGTAGCGGTAGAGTCGCAGACCATTGCCTTGTCTATGTCAATCGGGTCGCCGTTCTTGTCGAGCATGTTAGCCTCGGAAGCAGCTCCGTAGAGAGTTCCAATGGTGTCGAACATATCTACCAGGCAGAAGGTGATAATCAGCACAATGGCATTGAAGATACCGCCGATATGAGCTCCGCCAAACGCGTCAACCCATGACTGACCCTGGAAGAGACCGGTAATACCTACTTCTCCGAAGTCCTTGAAGGACTGACCTATGGAGCTGACATCAAAGGAAGGAAGCTGCCAAGTAGCTACATAGTAAAGCACGGTGGTGATGAGAATGCCCAAAATAACATTTCCCTTTACCTTGTACTTTGCAAGGATCGCTATGATGATAAGACCAAGAAGCGCCAAAAGCGCGGGTATAACTCCGCTCATGTCGCCCGACTTGATAGCACCGTTGATGTCAACAAACTGCAAGAGCGTGTACTGGTTGGGCTGAATGATATCGACGTTCTGGAATCCGATGAAAGCGATAAACAGACCGATACCGGCGGGTATCGCCTTCTTCAGGCAGTCAGGCATCGCCTTTGCAACATACTGTCTTGCACCGGTGATTGAGAGGGTTATGAAGATAAGTCCGGAGATAAAGACTATTACCACGCCTGAGTGATAACCGTCTATGATGTCTACGCCCGCAAAGTATGCTCCTGAAACGAAGCAGGTGCAGAAGAATGAGTTAAGACCCATTCCGCAAGCCTGTGCGTAAGGAAGCTTTGCGTAAACCGCGTACAAAAGCGTGCCGATGAATGCAACCAGAATCGAGGCGACAAATACAGAGTTCCACACCTGTCCCAGAGCGGCTGCGTTTGCTCCCTCGGCCGCAAGCCATCCGTTTGCGCCCTCGGCAGCTACCTGGTTAGGATTGACGAACACAATGTACGCCATCGCGAAGAAGGTTGTCAAGCCGCCGAAAATTTCGGTTCTTACGTTAGAACCGCGCTCGGATATCTTGAAAAACTTGTCCATTGATAACCATTTCCTTTCATATTTTTCGGGTAATCCCCATTTTTGGAACGCTGTTCCCCTAAAATACAGCATCACATACTCATGTTACATCACTTTTTGACTAAAGTCAACATTAAATTATTTTAATATGTGATTTAATATATCAGATAATAAAACCGGTATATGACTGATCGCCTGCCACTCTTTCGGGCGGCATGGTCTATACTGTATTTTCATATTCAGTTCACGCTCAGCCGTAATTCAGTAGGCTAAACCGGTGAACCAAGTTTTTCTTGCATTTTTCTCTTTCACATGTTATACTGCTTTATATTATACTTATTTGATATACGGAGGCATGACAGATGCTTTTACTATTCAAAACTATGGAGCTGCAAAACAGATTCGCTCCGCTTCCCCAAAAGCTCCATATAGCTTTCTGCGTTTTTGCGACCGTGTTCTTCATATTCTGCTATCTGAGATACCGCAGGCTTAGCGACATACTTTGGATGATAATATGCGACATCACTCTTATTTTGCAGTTCTATGGAGATAAATACACAGCTCTTACCGTCGGTATTTGCGAAATTATACTTTTTGCGTTGATGTTTTTGGACTACAGAAAGAAAAAGTCGGCGGAAAAAGCAGCGGAATCGGAATCCAAGAGGAATGAGGACAGCAACGGCGGCAAGCCTGACGATCTTTCTGACATAGAAAAGGCGGTTCGCACCGAAAGAAGCAAGGTTGTAAAGAATGACAGCGATGTAATATCCTCTGCTTTCGACCCGGAGGATCTCGAAAAATGATCAAAGCGGTTATCCTTGACGCGGATACCGTCACGCACAACGACCTTTCGCTTAAGCCGCTGACCTGCCTCGCGGACACAGCCGTTTACGGCTACTCTCAGGAATCAGAGATTCCCGAAAGAATCGGGGACGCTGAAATAGTTCTAACAAACAAATGTCAAATAACGAGGCATACTTTTGAGCTGTGCCCGAATATCAGGTACATCGGACTTTTTGCAACAGGCTACAATAACATAGACATAGCGGCGGCAAAAGAACGCGGGATAGTTGTCTCAAATGTGCCGGGGTACTCGACGAATTCGGTTGCTCAGCATACCTTCGCGCTTATTCTCCACTGCTATTCAAACGTGGCAAAGTATGATAAAACCGTCAAGGACGGCGACTGGGTATACAGCAGGCTGTTCAGCTACTTTGATATCCCGCTATATGAGCTTGCCGGCAAAACAATCGGCATAATAGGCTACGGTGCGATAGGTCAGGCGGTGAAAAGAATCGCCGAGGCATTCGGCATGAACGTAGTAGTATACACAAGAAGCTATCCAAAATGCGACAAGGGCATAAAAGTCCTTTCCCTTGACGAGCTTCTTAGGGTTTCTGACATCGTAACGCTGCATTGCCCGCTCACCCCAAAAACCAGCGAGCTGATAAACAAAAGAACTCTCTCGCTGATGAAAGCAAGCGCACTGCTCGTAAATACCTCTCGCGGCGGAGTGATAAACGAGCAGGACCTGGCAGACGCCCTGAACTCAGGTATGATAGCTGCCGCAGGTCTTGACGTCCTTACAAAAGAGCCGATGGATCCAAAGTGTCCCCTCAGAGACGCGAAAAACTGCGTAATAACCCCGCATATAGCGTGGGCTCCTCTCGAAACAAGGCAGAGGCTTATCAGTATAATGGCAGACAACCTTGCGGGCTATCTCGGCGGAAGCCCAAAAAATAATGTAGCAGACTGAAAGGACTCCTTAAAAATGGACGGAATAAAGAACATGAAGAGGGTTGTAATAAAGGTCGGAACATCTACTTTGACCCACCCCTCGGGTCAGATAAACATAAGGCATGTCGAGGAGCTTGTCAAGGTAATCTCAGATATCAAGAACTCCGGCTATGAGATCGCGCTTGTCACCTCCGGAGCCATAGGGCTCGGAGCGGCACGGTTGGGTCTCAAGCAGAAGCCGAAGGACACCCCGTCTAAACAGGCGTGCGCCGCTATAGGTCAGTGCGAGCTGATGAATATATACGACAAGCTCTTTAATGAGTACAACATCATTGCTGCACAGGTGCTTCTGACAAAATATGTCCTGTCTGACGAGAGGAAGGAAAATGTAGAAAACGCTCTTGAGATGATAATAAACAAGGGCGCTGTACCTATAGTAAATGAAAACGACGTAGTGGCTATAGATGAGCTGGAGCTTGAGGTCGGCGAAAACGACTCGCTCGCCGCTATGATGGCCTGCCTTATCAAGGCTGATCTGCTTATCATCATGACCGACATCAACGGTCTGTATGACAAGGACCCCCGCGCAAACCCGGACGCTAAGCTGATATCGGTAGTTGAGGAGATAACCCCGCAGATACGGCTTGCTGCCGGAGACGCCGGAAGCTCGCTCGGAACCGGAGGCATGGCAACCAAGATCCGTGCCGCGGACATAGCCATGAGCCACGGTATCGACATGCTGATAGTAAACGGCAGCAGACCTAAGAACCTTTACGACATATTCGACGGAATCGATATAGGAACGTACTTTAAGGCCAAGAAACAATAATTCATGAAACGGGAGCATAGATATGTTGGATTTTGATACCATAGGAAAAAACGCCCTAAGCTCAAAAAGCATTCTTTCCTGCTCGTCTGTCACTCAGAGAAACGAGGCGCTCAAGGAAATAGCAGACTCTCTTGAAAAGTTCAAAAGGGCAATAATCGAGCAGAATAAGATCGACGTTAAGAACGGCGAGGCTTCCGGAATGAAATCCTCGCTGGTAGACAGGCTTTACCTCAACGAAAAGAGGATAGAGTCAATCGCGGAGGGCGTAAGGAAAATTATCAGCCTTCCCGACCCGATAGGAATAATCGAGAGCGGCGAGATAAGACCGAACGGTCTTAGAATCACCAAGCTTAGAGTCCCTATGGGAGTTATAGGCATAATCTACGAGGCAAGACCGAATGTCACCGCGGATGCGGCGGCGCTATGCATCAAGTCGGGCAATACTGTAATACTCAGAGGCGGCAAGGAGGCTATATACTCTAACACTGTTCTTTGCAACATTATGAGAGACGCGCTTGTAAAGGTAGGACTCCCCGCCGACTGCATACAGCTTGTTACAGATACGACCCGTGAGAGCTCTGTCAGAATGATGAAGGCAAACGAATATATTGATGTGCTCATTCCTCGGGGCGGAGCGGGACTTATAAACTCGGTAGTCCAAAACGCGAGCGTGCCGGTTATCCAGACAGGCGTTGGAAACTGCCATGTATACGTTGACTCCGCGGCAAACCTGCAAATGGCTCTCGACATAATTGACAATGCCAAAACCTCACGCCCCGGAGTTTGCAACGCCGCCGAGACGCTCCTTGTCCACAAGGATGTAGCGGACGATTTTCTTCCCATGCTCAAGCGCAGGCTGGATAAATCACACGTTCAGCTCAGGGGCTGCGAGCTGACAAGAATGATTTTGGGCGACTCGGTAGTTCCCGCCACCGAGGAGGACTACGCTACGGAGTTCCTTGACTACATCCTCGCGGTCAAGGTAGTAGACAACATATTCGACGCGATAGATCACATCACCAAATACTCCACCGGTCACTCTGAGTGCATAGTCACAGAGAGCATCAGCGCTGCCGAGGAGTTCCAGCGCAGGATCGATGCCGCAGCCGTGTATGTCAACGCCTCCACAAGATTTACCGACGGCTTTGAGTTCGGACTCGGCGCCGAGATAGGCATTTCCACCCAGAAGCTTCACGCAAGAGGTCCTATGGGTCTCAAGGAGCTGACTACCTATAAGTATCTTATCAACGGAAACGGTCAGATAAGGTGACTAAACGATGTTAAGCATGATAGACGACAATTCAAATAAAACACTCGCTGCCACAGACGAAGAAAAATCTGTCGGCAAGTCTGACGCCCCCAAACGGGACGATAAGCAAAAGAAAAAGAAATCAAAAAAGAAAAGCTCCGCAGAGAACGCCTCAAAGCAAGGCGGCGCAAAGCAGAGCGATGAAAATAAAAATAAAGGCGAAAAATCAGTAAAGCAGCCTGCCAAACCGGAAAGCAAAGAATCTAAGACGGGCAATATCGAGCAGCAGGACGGCGACAAGCCTAAAGTGACCGAGCATGACGAGCTTGCCGAGGCGGCAGCCGTTATGGCTCATGTAACTGGCATGGATCTTCAGAATGACGGTGAAAATTCTCAGGACAATGCTTCCACGCAGCGCCAAGAAAAGGAAAATGCGCTGAAAAAATGGCTTGTCCTTCCCAAAAATCTGAAGATGCCGAGCATATCGAAGATAGACGACCAGGTAAAGGATGTTATAGACGAGGCTCTTGACGAGGACGCCGAAAGCCTCGGACTTACCGAAGAGCAGACTCCCTCCTCAAGTGTAAGCATGAGTCAGGTCCTGTCCGCACTTTTCGGAGTGTTCCTGATAGGCTTCGCAATATTCGGGGTTATTTCAGCGATAGGAAATTTCAGAGAATATTCTCTTAACAAGCAAAACCGTGTTGCGGAAATGGAGTACCTTGAAAGGCTGATTCTACCGCTCACCGCCTGCGACATACCTACCTTCGAGGATGCTCAGGATCTCAACAGCGACGTTGCCATAGCCGCCGCGTGCTGGGATATAATACTTTCGCCATCTACTACTTACAACGCGGAAAACGGCAGCTATATCATATCTTATCTTGAGATAGAATCGAGAATAAACAAACTCTTCGGAAGCGGTCTTAGCTATACCCACGCGACTGTCGGAGATCAGGAGCTCCTTTTCGAGTACGACGAGGAAACCGGAATGTACACTATTCCAGCCGCACCAAGGGCTATTGCGTACTACCCTACTATCGACAGCTTTGAGGTTATAGAAAACGGCTATAGGCTCACCGTCAGCTACCATGTGCCGGTATCAGAGTGGATCTCGGTTGCTCCTGCTCCCGACAAAACGATGATCTATACCGTCAAACGCAACGGACCGAGCTATACCATATCCTCCGTCGAGGTTGGACATATCTCGCCTGACGGTCTATAACTTTTCTCACATTAAAAATCAGTACCTCTTATTTTCCGGGTACTGATTTTATTTTTCCTCATATGACACCGACTCGCAGACTTTTGCTCCGGAATAAAAATACTCAAGTATTTGCGTGTGGCTCATACCCTCTTTTGCCATTTTATTGGCGCCATACTGTGACAACCCTATCAGATGACCGCAACCGTAGACTTTGAACGTAAAGCTTTTGAATTCCTCAGAGTAGCTCACGGTAAACCTCGGAGACGGCAGATTAAGCCACTGTGAAAGCTGGGCTCCGGTCACCACATGCGTTGAGTCAAGCGTCACCTCGAGAACATAGCCCGTGTCGGTTGTTTTTGTTATATTCAGCCAGTCGGATGGATCACCAAGGAGAGTTATGCCGTCCGGCTGAGTGGTTATTCTCGCAAAAAGCTCTTCCTGAGTGTACATAGCGTCAGTCTGGTAGTCTGCATCAAACTCGCTTTCCACTTCCTTTAAATAACCCACATTTTCTCCCAGAACGCTCTGCGCGCTTTCGGTAACTCCCCCGCAGGAGAAACAGTACGCTGGAACTATCGGCATTCCCTGATATGCAATATATTCTCCCATGACGCTTTCGACAGCTTCTTCAATATTCTTGATATACTCCTCCGACTTGTCCTTATACATGTCATCAAAGACCGCCCTTGGCATCAACGGAGTATACTTATTAGTGTCTGTACTGATGTCGCAGCCGTAAAGCTCAGGCGTGGGAGACCTTACCTCCTCAAGACGCCTTCCAAGTATATAGGTATACATTATCACAGCCTGCGCCTTTAGCATTTCAGGCTCCGCGTCAGCGGATATCGATGCGCAAACCGATTCCACCATATATTCCTCAACAGAAAGCGTCGCTACTGTCTGAGACACGACATTATATACCCTCACCTCGTCAAGCATCTGGTACGCCGTATTTTTCTCTGATTCAACAATAGGCGAATACGCGGGAATCGCCGGCTCGTCAGCAGTAAAATGAGATATCAGGGCAGGCAATACAGGTATAAGTAAAAGTGACAGCGCAACTACAACCAGACCTTTGATAAAGCTTTTCACAGGTCTCCCCCCCTTTTCACTTTAAGTCTGATAGTAGTATAGCGGACAGGCATAAGTATAATCTGTCGAAATCAACACCACCCATAAAATCATGGAAAGGAAAAATTATAGATTTAAGTATTGATTTTTTTTATCGTATGGTGTATAATAAAGCACGTTGTTTACACCATAAATTACGTTTTCACAGCTCAGCAGGATAGAGCGACCGCATCCTGACAATCTGATCCTGAAGCCTTTCAAAATCGAATATTTGTTCTATATGCCTCCGTAGTTAAATGGATATAACAAACCCCTCCTAAG